>DATGYJ010000633.1:0-6419 GCA_035298105.1 Anaerolineales bacterium
GTCCAGAAGCGAGTTCCTGCCAAGGATAGACTCACTCGCCCGAGCCTTCGCCCGTGAGAAAAACCATTGGGAGCGACTCATAGAACGAAATTGGGCCGAGTACAATCTCAATCAAGCCGTCTCAACCTGTGAAAATCTGATTACATTTTGCGAAGGAGTATCACTGGAATTGACGCAAATCATGGAAAACATCAATCAAAAGCAGGGTCAGCTCGATGGCAAAGCAGAAACCGTTATGCAGCTTCTCGATCAAAATGGATCGAGACTGTCGACGTCTGACCGGATAGACATCAGAGCGCTGGTTGGAATGGCGAGGGAAACTCCAGATCATGAATTCGCGAACAGGTTACTAGGTTATGCGGAGACCATGGCGACGAACCGGACCAACATCCAGACTCGCAATGAAATCACGAACATCATACATAGCTATCAGGAGGCTGAAGAGTAACACGGATGATAACTCAGACCACCGGAGCGCGCCTTCCCTCGCCCTGGCAATTCCTGTGAGATCCAAATATGGAGTCAATGCTCATCCCAACGATCCGTGCCGCGGGTGACGTCGCCTCTAATGACGTGTTGGCATTGGTCAGGCTGATCGGGGTAGCGTTTTGTTCTTAGGGCCCTTTCCCCTCTGAGCTTCTCAGGGCTGTTAGAGTCAACTACAGGGGAGGGAACTTGTCCCCGCTTTTTGGGAGGACGTTCCTGCTGTCCCCCAATGGGGATGGTTCCCAATCCGTGCTGCGAGGAGACATGGAATTTCATGCCTAAACTCATCCCTGCTATTTTGCTTCAACTCATTACATTCGGCATCTACTTCTACATTGATGCCCGTCAAACCACCGCGCCTGATTGGGCAAGCGTGGTCAGGTTTGGACTCAACCCATTGGCGTTACTTTATTTCGCATTCTCCGTCTTCCCCATCTGGTGGAGCTATCGCACCATGTATGAATTCTATGGACAGCGCTTCTGGGCGGCAGCCATGTTGCAGGGATTCGTCATACAAGTCACGTATGTGCTGGCAAGTTATATCGGGTCGAGACAAGTGCCGAGCCTGCGCGAGAGCATTGCGATTGGTCTCGTTTTCCTCAGTGTCCTTGTCGCTGGCAAGCGCTGAACTGCACCCGGAGGTCAACGCGTTGCGGGAGTTTTCGTCCCCTGCGCTCACCTGCACTCGAGCTGGCAAATCGTGCGCACAGCGCAGCGCAAGTGCCGGGGAGTGTGTCCTGGCGTACGGTGCCAGGGGGTGTGCGCGGTGTTCGCAACGACCTGTAGGAGAGGGATGCGGTACACTTGGGAGAATTCCCAGATTGTGTTTGGAGCTGTCATGGCACAAAAAGGCTATTTCATCCTGACCGACATTTCAGGCTACACTGAATTCCTGACCAAGTCCGAATTGGATCACGCTCAGGACGCGCTCCAAAATTTATTCGATGTGCAGCTCGCTCATATTAAACATCCGTTCGTGATCTCGGGTTTCAGAGGCGACGCGATCTTTATGTACGTTCCTGAAACCAATTTCTGCGAGCCGCAAGCGCTTCTGGAATCCCTGGAAAACCTGTACTTCGTCTTTGCCGATGCGCTGCGGCAGATGATCTATAACACCACCTGTACCTGCCGCGCCTGCCAGAACATGTCGAAGCTGGATCTGAAGATGGTCATTCACTACGGGGAATACGTCGTTCAGAAACTTGGAGACCGTGAGGAGCTATTGGGCGCAGATGTGATCGTCCCGCATCGCATGTTGAAGAACCATGTCATCGAACAGACGGGCATCGAGAGCTACGCATTGTTTAGCGAGGCGGCGGCCGAGGCCTCGAAACTGTCAGAACTGGCGTATCCGCTCGTCCCTCACTCTGAGGTCTATGCACATATTGGGGAAGTGAAAATGCAGGTCCTCGACCTCCGCAAAGTCTGGGAGCGCGAACAGGAAAAGCAGCGCTTCGTTGTCACCTCGGAAGAAGCCTGGCTGACCTTTGAATGGGATGCGCCCCAAACACCCTTAACCGTGTGGGAGTATTTGACCACTCCTCGACTCGAACAAAAATGGGCAGGGTATGACCTGGTGGAAAGGACGGATTCGCTGGGCGGGCGCTTTCAAACCGATACCACCTATCATTGCGCCCATGGCGAAATCCATTTTTTCAACAAGATCCTGGATTGGAAACCTTTCGAGTACGTTTCGCTTGAACAAAACATTAGTATTGGAATCAAGCTTGTTCAAACCAGGCGGGTACACGAATCGCCGGGCGGTACAAAACTTATCTTTTATGTGCGCAAGCCCGAGCTTCCGGTCACAGAAGAGTTGACAAAACTCGTTGTCGGGGCCTACAACCAGGCTGCTGCGGGATTGGTAAAGCAACTCGAAATGGACTTTAACCCACAAGCCAGGGATGGAAATGCTGACCTCACACCGGGCGGGTGATGACTACAAAGCCAGGTTTCTGGCGAAGCACAAAAATGCTTCCTGGTATGAAGACCAGCGCCGGGATACGCAGTGGATACTGCTCGAACCGTATGAACGGGAATCTGGCATGAACTAATACATCTCGCAATGCAGGGATTATTCTTGATATACTACTTCCAGAGAGATGTGAGTGATATTCACTGCGAGGCCACGGTCAAAATAAAGGAATATTGAGAGGAATTAATCCATGTCTGATAACACCAAGATACTCGTTAGAAATGCCAGGGAGCAGGATATTCCCGCCGTTGTAGAAATCGATGCTGAGGCTTTCTCTCCTTACGGGACCGCTGAAAAGCCAGAAACGTTTCAGCTCCGACTGACGGCCTTCCCAAATGGTTTTATTATTCTCGTGGCAGATAATGAAATTGCAGCCTATGGCTGTTCAGAAAAATGGATGAATGAGCGCGAGCCGCACCTGGACGAGAATCCCTTAACGACCCACCAACCTGAGGGCAGAATATTTTGTATCACAGCAATGGCTGTCAGAAAGGAATACCGCGGGAGAGGCTATGGTTTACGTATACTTGATAAGCTTCTTGAGATGGCCCACAACGAAGGTTGCAGGAAAATTGTTTTAGAGACGACTCATGCACAGGGTTTATTTCTAAAGCGAGGCTTCAAGACCGTTCAAAATCGCACTGAACGTGGGGTTTCATTTGATGTGATGTCTCTCGATATAGAATCGTATGGCGGGAATGCGTGAACGGCGGCGCATCGCAGGTAAGGACGTTCAAACGAGAGTTGTGCCTTAAGAGCGCGATAGCTAGTGTGGAAAGCCTGTAAGGTCTGTATGATGGGAACTTCGATCCTTTATCTCGAAGGCACATTGATGAAAGATCTTTACGTGATGGTGGATGAATGGCAAAAGACCAATAACATACACCTGCTGTCAACCGACGTCCAAAAAGAAAAGGGGAAGTTCTGTATTCCTCATTTGACAGGCGGCGTCATCTTGGTAAGAACCATCTCTTCATTCGTGTTCACATCCAGTTCCTCGATCAAGCCGATGCCAGGGGCGTAAAACTTTTGCTCCTGTGCATTGGTTTCCAGATGGGAGAAGTCGAGCGTCTTCACGACCCGCTCAAATGACCCAAAGGGAACACTCAGGCTCTCATCGACGCTCAGCACTGATCCCATATCTTCGGCTTTTCCAACATAATACTCCTGGTGATATTCTTCATCGATGTGCGCAGATGGATCAGCCCACATAATGATGCCGGGCAGTGCACCGTCCACGCCCCATTCCCACGACCCTGCATGACCCACCAGCACTCCACCCACATAGTTATCCACGGATTCACCCACATACCAGACGTTGCCGTACTTGTCCTGTGCAAACCAGTCAAAGGTATCTTCCACAATCTGGTCTCCGGAAGAGACCGTGTCACGCACGACCGTAGCCTGCACTCCGTTCACGTCCCGCTTATCTTTCAACACCTCGAGTGTATCCGTCTGCTTCGATCCATTCCCCTCTCTGATTTCAAACTCCCATTTTGTGCCCGGAGGCAGCGGAAAATAAGGGTTGTCGACCATATCCACAAAATCCGCAGGAGTGAGATTCACCCCATAGTCCCCCCCAGATTCTGTAAAGGGAGGCAGTGTTTGGGTTGGAAGCGATCCAATGCTGGCAGCGGGCTTAGGTGTTTCGATTGACGGGCTTGCAGGAGCAGTGACCTCAACCGTTGGCCGACCCTCAAGTGGACTCGTGGTCGGGGTCTTTGCGCCACCTGAGCAGGCGGCTGAAGAGAGCATCATCATTACTGGAAAAAATAGCAACCAAATCCCTCGTTTCATCGCATTACTCCTTATAAAAAGATTGGGCCCCCTGCCCCTGATTTATGATTTGATCTCCGAGTTGGACGTGCCCGAAGCTTCCTGAACATTGGGATTGCCAGGTCATAATTCGGATAAATTATATCGTGTCTATGGAGTGCCGCAGAACTTACTCAACTTCATATTTGAACTTCAAGCTATCCCTTAGCACATCGTATCAGAAGGGTAGTGCTGTTCCGGTCCGTTCGATGATTTAGGCGGTGGATGGGTCTGAGATGAGCGAAGGATCCCCGAGAGAGCACTAGGGGATCAGTACAGGATCAGTACAGGATTAGTACAGGATTGTTTTGGGAAGTACAGCGAACTTTGGGAGCGAATGCCGTTTTTCACCCGCCTAAGCATTCATGAAAGGAAAGAACTTTACAGAGTAGACGCCGAACTCTCTCGCAAAGTTCCTGACAGCCTTCAGGATAGCCACCTGGATCGGGCGCAGACCGACCAAAGTGCGATTAAGAAATATTGTGAAGACTTTCCTAAAATTGACTTTGTTTGTCGAATTTCATACAATAAGGATATAACTTCTCGAACAACTAAATAGGCTGTAACAATTCGTGTTGATTGCTGCCCGATCGCCGAAAGCGTCCCTGTCAGAAGCGGATATGTTTCCGCGTTTTTGGTTTCAAGACAACTGCCATTCTTGTTCAGACACCACTGGGATCTTTACCGACACTGAGGCAAGAACAACCACGAGTGATCGCTCGATCCTGCCAGTTTCAAAATCCGACAATTTCATAAGTTGAGAAAGCCGTTCACCTAAGGCATATCCGTGCAGTTCGCCGACCCACCTAGAGCAGCTATTTAGTCTCCAGCATCTTATGTGTCTCGCAATACCACGATCTTGCCCGTCTCCACGAACCGGAAGCTTCCCGGATCGAAACGTTTTGAATTGGGTACGACGATATTAATCAATAAGGAAAATACATGCGATTACAAGGCGAAGTTACGATCCATGCACCGCGTAAAAAAGTTTGGGACTTTATGACGGATCCGGATCAGATCGGACAATGCGCGCCCGGTGTGGAAAAGATTGAAATGATCGAGCCGTTGAAGCGATATCGCGGCACCGTATCGGTCGGCTTCGGCTCAGTGAAAGCCCGGTTTTCAGGAGAGGTAGAAATCCTGGAACTGGATGAACCAAACTACGCAAAATTGAAGGCCCACGGCTCGGCGACCGGCAGTGTTGCGGATGCCGTCAGCGAATTGCACCTCAGCGATGGACCCGATGGTTCGACAACGGCCAATTGGTCGGCCGATGTCAATGTCTCAGGCCAATTGGCCAGCCTGGCTGCCCGGCTAATGGTCCCTGTTTCACAAAAACTTGCCAGCCAGTTCTATGACCAGGTGCGCAAGAAAATTGAAACGGAGCATGCGAATGCTGCCTCCACTGAGTAAGCCTGCCTTCGCTCCAAAGAAAATGCTGAATCACGAAAATGAAATTTGAGCCAGTCCCGCTCCCGGAAGCCAAAGGGAAAATCCTCGGCCATAACATTGCCGGGGCGAATGGCCGGCGCTTGTTGCGAAAAGGCAAGCCCCTGACCGATCAGGACCTGGAGAATCTGCGGGCACTTGGCCGCACCTCTGTTTATGTTGCCCGGCTGGAAGAAGATGATGTCGATGAAAATACGGCTGCGCGCCGGGTTGCGCAGGCTGTGGGCGGCCCAGGCATATACATACCGGGCGTATCAGCTGGTCGGGCTAATTTCTTAGCCAATGAAGCGGGGTTACTGCGAGTAGATGAGGAACGATTGAGGCGGCTGAACGAGTGCAGTGGCATCACCCTTGCTACGCTGCTGACCCACTCCCCGGTCCACGCAAAGCAGCTGGTTGCAACTGTCAAGATCATCCCGTATGCTGTACCCGAGTCGATTCTCAGCACCGCCGAAGCGATCGCAGCCGAGAGCAGGCAGTTAGTGCACGTAGATGCGCTGCCGGTCCGGTCGGTGGGGATGATTTTGTCCGGCTCAGCCTCCATGTACCAGCGACTGGTCGCCGATTTTGCGCCTCTGCGTGACCGTGTTGAAAGACTTGGATCCTACTTAACACGCACTGACCTGGTCGCTCTGGATGATGAGTCAGACGAAGCTGCGCTGGCAGATATGCTGAAACAGCAGCTTGCGGCGGG
>DATGYJ010000634.1:0-15235 GCA_035298105.1 Anaerolineales bacterium
ATGCTATCGTTTCTTACGGCAATTTTCCATTTGCCTTCTGTGATGCGGAAACTGCCGAACGCTTTCATATTCTTTTTTCCGGTTATGAATGCTGCGGCACTGTATTGTCCGATGGGGCCCGAGAAGCTATCGCCCGTTACGATCAGGTAGCCGCACTGGTTCAGCTCTGTCACCACATACATGGATAGGATGATCGTTCCCTGCGGTTTGGTCTGGTTTACGATGATGAAGTTCGCAGTTGGTCCCTGCCAGGAGGTCAGGGGTTGATTACAGATCTCCTGGTTGTTGGAAGTATTCTGAGAGGATTGCGGCGTAAAGGTTGGGATGCTGGCCGGGAAGGCTTGCTGCGTGCCCTGTGCACCAGTGGTCGGTAAAGCAGGCAGTGTGCTCTGATCACTCGTGGTGGGCAAAGGAGGCACAGTATTGGTCGCCAAAAGAATAGGGCTGGGCGTACTCGTAGGCGGTTCGGGGCTGGCGGTTGGCAATGCTTGTTGAGTCTGAGCGACCATGGTAAAGGCAGCTGCTTCAGCAGTATGTTGAACATCGACCGGGTTGGCGGTGGGTGTCGACTTGGGAGCACATGCGCTCGCAAGCAGCATCAAGACAACACCAATGATAGATACATTTCGTTTCATTATATTTGTGGATTCGCTTTCGGTGATTGAATATGGGATGTGGTTTTCTATTTAATCACGACTTTGTTTTTATACAAGAAGATCGAGCTATCGTCGTTCTGCTGCAGTCTAAAGTCTCCTACCATTTTGTTGCCTCCGATCCAGACTACATAATGATAGAAAGCCACGGGTGCCTCAATTTTTATTCTTCCTTGAACTGGATATTCGATGACAGTATTTTTGCCATCCGGCATATCCGCATGCAAAGAGATATACGCTTCGGCTTTCGTCGTGTTGACTAGCGTCAGGTGGACAAAAGGTACGAGTGGAGGCAAAGTTCCATACGTGCGTATCCCTAGTGTCCATATTGCGGTGACCTGGCCTATCGCAAGGGTTGCGGTGGAGCTCGGGTTTCCGGGTACAGTCGTCGCGGTGGCAGGAGTTGTCGTCAGGTTGGCAGGGAGCGTGACTGTGGACGTTGCCAAAGGTATATCCGTCGGCGGTAGAGTGGGGGAATCTACCGCGACCACTGCTGTGGGTGTGGCAGGAACCACTGTCGAGGTGGGTTGAGCTGTCAGGGTCAGCGCAACAGCTGTTTTGAACAACGCATCCGATGTCCCGGCGGTGTCTACGGTCGGTCCCGTTCCGGGTGTAGGAGTAAGACCAGGGATCGGAAAACAGGCGCCAAGCAACAATGCAAGAACCAAACCAAGAACGACAACGGTCTTTTTCATCACGCCCTCCTTCGGGCTATGGCTGATTGACGACCTCCATGAACTGTGTCACCACATCGCGCAACATCCGTTCTGGTAACGCGCCGACCTGCCGATGGACGATTTTTCCATTTGAGACGAACAGCATCGTTGGAATTCCCTGAATGCCATACTTCATCATCCATTCAGGGTTTTCATCAGTGTTGACTTTCGCAATCAGGATTTTTCCTTCATATTCCTTTGCCAGTTTGTCGAGCGTCGGCGCAACCATCTTGCATGGATTACACCAGGGCGCCCAAAAATCTACAATCACAGGAATGACTGACTGTAAGACGGTTTTTTCGAATGCGGCATCGGTAACGTGAATTGGTTCGTTTGGCATGATCATACACCTTTTGTTATTTTGCCCTGAAGGGCAAGTATTTACGCTATGGCAACTAAAAAGTGAAATTGCCCTCAATCGGAAAAAGAGTATATCATAGAAACCCCCATGATATAATCGCCCGTCATGGCTGATGTCTTTGCAAAGTGGAGAAGCGGGCTGGCGAAAACGAGCAAAACGGCGTTTGGGCGTCTCGCGACCTTCCTGGGTGCTACCGAAATCACAGATGAGACGTGGGATGATCTGGAGACCCTTCTCGTTCAAGCTGACGTTGGGATCGAAACCACAACCGAAATCCTGGATGCGCTTCGCCGCGTTGTTCAAGACCAGGGATTGACTCGCTCCGAAGAACTTTTTGCCGCGCTCCATACGGAACTCCGTTCCAGGCTTGATGCCCCGCCGGCTCTTCCCTGGGGCAACAAGCCTACCGTCATCATGGTGGCGGGCGTCAATGGTTCCGGCAAGACGACAACGATTGCAAAGCTGGGGAAGCGTTTTCAATCCGAAGGAAAGACCTTGCTTTTCGGTGCGGCGGATACATTCCGTGCCGCGGCAGTGGATCAACTTCAGGTCTGGGGAGATAGATTAAAGGTCGAGGTCATCGCAGGCGCACCTGAATCAGATCCGGGTGCAGTCGCCTTCCATGCAGTCCAGGCGGGTGCTGCCCGCGGAGTGGACTTTGTGATGATCGACACGGCAGGACGTTTGCATACTCGCTTCAACCTAATGGAAGAATTGAAGAAAGTCTATCGAGTGATCGGAAGGGCCCTGCCTGGCGCGCCCCATGCGGTTTGGCTGGTGCTGGATGCCACGACGGGCCAAAATGCCCTGCAGCAGGCCAAGGCATTCAAAGAAGCGGTTGGCGTCACGGGCGTGATATTATCAAAACTTGATTCGTCGGCGCGGGGCGGCATGGCGTTTGCCATTCAACACGAACTTGGACTGCCCATTTTATTCGCCGGCCTTGGTGAAAAATCGGAAGACCTGATCCCTTTTGACCCGGATGCTTTTGTGCGAGGGATTTTGGAAAAATAGCAATATCATTCGCGCCGAGCAGCGTGAGGACAGCACTTCCATCCGAACGCAGTCCAAGCGTGTGTATATTACAAACGAGCCCCTCGACTACCGGACTGAAAACCACACTCAGTCCCTGCGCTCAGGGCGAAAAATATTTTGGAGGCAATATGCAAGACCTTGTAAATCGTTTGCAGTCCGCCCAGGACTTGACCCGTCAGTTACTGGTGCGTCTTTGACTTCGAGTCTAAGGAGCTTAAAGTTTCCCAACTTGAAAAAGAAATAGAGGGGCCTGATTTCTGGAGCAACCCTTCCCAGGCGCAACAAGTGATGAAGCAGTACAACACTGTGAAGGCGGAGGTGGATTCATGGCGTAGTTTTTCGCGTCACCTGCAAGATGCGCTGGAACTTGCTGAGCTGGATGATGAAAGCCTGCGCGCTGAACTGGAAACCGAAACTTCTGCCATCGAGACGGAACTCGCCAAGCGGTCGTTTACTACGATGCTTTCCGGCAAGTATGACCATGATTCGGCTATCCTTGCCATCCATGCCGGTGCCGGCGGGACCGATTCGCAGGATTGGGCTGCCATGCTCGAGCGTATGTATTTGCGCTGGGCGGAGAGGCGCGGATACGAAACGGAAGTTCTCGATATTACAGAGGGCGAAGAAGCGGGTATCAAAAGTGTAACCGTGGCCGTCAACGGTGAATACGCGTTTGGATACCTGCGCTCCGAGAAGGGAGTTCATCGCCTCGTGCGGCTTTCGCCCTTCGATGCTGCCCATCGCAGACATACGTCTTTTGCGCTCGTGGAAGTCCTTCCGCAAGTCGCAATGGATGAGGCGGAAGTCGAAATCGACCCCGGCGATATTAAGATAGATGTGTACCGGTCATCGGGAGCCGGCGGGCAGAATGTCCAGAAAAATGCAACTGCCGTCCGCCTCACACATATCCCTACTGGAATTGTGGTTACCTGCCAGAATGAACGTTCTCAGACTCAGAATCGGGAATTCGCGATGCGGATTTTGACAGCCCGTTTACTTGAATTGAAGCAGGCTGAAAAGGAGGAAGAACGTGCGGTCCTGCGCGGTGAATATACTAAAGCAGAGTGGGGCAGCCAAATCCGTTCTTATGTATTACATCCCTACCAGATGGTCAAAGATCACCGCACCGAACATGAATCAGGAAACACCCAGGCTGTCCTGGATGGAGAATTGGATGAGTTCATGGAAGCCTATTTACGACACTCATAGGGAGTAGCTACATGAAAAATATATTTCAAGTTCTCTTCACGCGTGAGAATCTTTTGGCCATTTTGCTGTGTCTCATCGTGATTGCCCTGATTATCTTCACCGCGGATACATCGCCGACCTGGATTTATCAGGGATTCTAAATGTCGATATCGCAGCTTTTCATTTTTGCGGCACTTGCCTTCCTGGTTGGACGATTGAAAAAGGGCCGGTCATTGGCATTGCTTGGCGTGAGTGCCTTTATTATTTATTGGCTGCAAGCTCCTCAGGAGGATGTTACCCTAACATTTTGGTTTCCCACCGCCACATTGGTTGTGACAGTATTGGCCTGGTTGTTGACCTCCACCCCGGATGTACGCGGATGGAAACAGAATTTTCCGGCTGTGGCCGTTTTGGTAGCGGTCGTAATTCTTGTCGATCTCAATCGCTACTTCAAGCTTGACCAAATCCTGAATACTGCAACACCAAGAATTCAATGGCTGGGGGCGTTGATCATAATCCTGCTGGTTTTCGCATTTTTGATAACGCGGTTTAAAGAATATCCACCGGTTTTTTTTATCATCGCCGCAATTGGCTTGATGCTGTTATTTGTTCTCGTCAAGATGCCCTCCGGGCTGAATCTGCTTTTCGAAATGGTCTCGGCGTTTCGGGGCAAAGCAGCCGGCGGATTAACTGCGTTTTCGTGGCTTGGATTTTCCTATGTCGCATTTCGATTGCTCCATACCATCCTGGATCGAAAAGCCGGACGTTTGTCGCCTGTCCCGCTGGCAGAGTACGTCGACTATGTCATTTTCTTTCCCTCCTTTACCGCCGGTCCCATCGATCGCCTGGAGCATTTCACCCATGATTTGAAAGAGCCTGTGACGCTGGATCGGCAAGGCTGGATGGAGGCAGGCAGTCGTTTCTTTTTGGGGATGTTCAAGAAATTCGTGATTGCCGATGCCCTGGCCTGGATTGCCCTCAATGATGTACTGGCGCGACAGGTCAGTTCTTCTGCCTGGATGTGGGTTCTGTTATATAGTTATTCCCTGCGTATCTATTTCGATTTCAGTGGCTATACCGATATCGCCATTGGGCTGGGTAGATTGGCGGGTGTGCGCTTGCCAGAGAACTTTGCTTCTCCCTATTTGAAGCAAAACCTGACTCAATTCTGGAATGCCTGGCACATGACGCTGACCCAATGGTTCCGTAGTTATTTTTTCAATCCGTTGACGCGTGCCATGCGCTCGAGTAAACGACAAATGCCCGCTTATGTCATGATTCTGGTTGCGCAGGTCAGCACGATGGTTCTGATCGGCTTATGGCATGGGGTGACCGCAGGCTTTGTCCTGTGGGGCTTATGGCATGGGACCGGACTTTTCATCCAAAACCGCTGGAGCGACTATATGAAAAGCCATATGCCGGCCTGGGCAGAAACAAGTCCAGGGCAGGCGCTGCTGAGATATTCCGGCATTTTTTTGACGTTCAACTTTGTTTCCCTGGGCTGGTTGTTTTTCGCGCTTTCCAGCTCTGCAAATGTATGGTCCGTCGTAGCAGTCTTGTTTGGTATTGTATGAACTGAGGAGCAGCGGCCGTATCTTTCCGGTAGAGCGAGCACCTGCTCAAACAATAGATCCGGCCTGATTAAGTCTATTGTATGGTATCCAAAACTATAAAGTTATCGAAGGAATTTCCTATGACCGATCCCATTATCTCCGGCCTCGAAAAATATATCGCGGCGCAAGTCCTCAAACAGCCCAATCGCAGGATTTTAGCAGATGAGCCATTGATCTCGAGTGGCTTGATCGATTCCTTTAGCCTGATGGATCTGGCTTTATTTGTCGAGGACACTTTTGGCGTGCGCATCGAAGACACCGAGTTGAATGTGAATAGCTTCGACAATTTGACCCAGCTGGCAGCCTTGATCACCTCGCGCCAATGAAGAGTGATGTCCATCCCTTGCGGGTATTGTTAAAAGCAATATTTCTCTTTATTGCAATCAATATCATTTTTGCATTCGTGAACCCACCGCTCGGGAAGATTACGCTTTACAACCACCTTGTTCCAGGCCGAGTTCGTTTTCCCTATGAGCAGAAAGCCTCATTTTACTTCGTCGGTTACAATGCACCGGTTTATGAGGATTTCGATGCCATGTTTGGGGCGCATCTCATTTCTACAAGAAAGCCTGGGGGCGAATTCCGGCTGATTCTGCTGGGCGACTCCACTACCTGGGGCTTCGGTTTGCGGGCAAACGAAATGCTCTCAGAACAGATCAATCGTTTGCATCTCCAGACTTGTGATGGCCGTACCATCCGCGCGTATAATCTTGGTTATCCATACTCTTCTGTGGCACGCGATCTTCTCGTATTGGACAAAGCGATGCACTACCAGCCGGATATGGTACTTTGGATTGTCACTCTCTCGACGCTTGAGCCCAAAACAGAAGAAATGACTTTTATTGCTCCGCATGCAGAGCGCTATTTGCAACTTGCCAGGACGTATGGACTTAAAACGTCAGATTACTCGCAGCCGATCAAGGAACCGTCATTCTGGGACAAGACTATTGTTGGTCAGCGTAAGCGCCTAAAAAATATTGCCCTCACGCAAGCTCTTGGTCTTCTCTGGGCAGCAACTGGTATCGATGAACATGAAAGTCTGCAGCCCGAGCCAGGCTCCCCAAGTCCGGATGTCGGCGATAGTTTGAATTATCTGGGTGAATCGCCCAGTCAATTAGCGGGCTTATTCGATTCTCTGCGGATGGATGTGTTGTCGGCTGCTTATAAAGTCGCGGGCGATGTGCCAATTGTTTTGGTGAATGAGCCAATTTTCGTGGCAGGCGGGAAGAACCACCTGATAAGATACAATGGATTTTATCCACGCTGGGTTTTTGATGAGTACCGGCAGTTTATGCTTACATGGACGCAAGAACACAACAGCCAGTGGCTGGATGATTGGAATGTGATTCCTCCTGAAGATTTTAGTGATGCCTATTTTCATCGAAAACCATCGGGCGAGAAACGGTTCGCTGAATTGTTGGCTCCCGAATTAGAAAAGCTGGTGTGCCCCTAATGGGACCCCGGCTCATAAGAACAGGTTCATAACTCGAATATGGAATTAAAAACAACTTTTTCCGACCAACTGAAAATACTGCATTCCCGGATCTCGGAACGTGTCGCCGTTTATTTGCAATTTCCCGGCCACGATGATCTGCCACTCACTTATGATGGACTTCTGCGCGGAGCGAGTGCTTATGCAAGGACGCTGGAGCGTGAGGGCATCCAGCCCGGGGAAGTGGTCGTGCTGATCCTCCAGCATGGAGAGGATCTGGTCTACTCCTTTTGGGGAGCAATTCTGCATGGCGCAATCCCTTCCATTATGCCTTTCCTCACAGAGAAGCTGTCGCCCGAACGGTATCGAGCCGACCTATCTGCCCTGATCTCTGTCACAAAACCCGCTGCAATCGTCACCTATCCGGATTTTGAAATGGAAGTCCGTGCCTCGCTTCAGGACGGTGATTCGGTCCGTTCCGTTGTGGTCACAGACCGTATCGCACCTCAATCTGAGATTGATTTTGCTGCCTTGCAGGGCTTTCAGCGGAGACCAGAAGATATTGTGTTGCTGCAGCATTCCTCCGGGACTACCGGGCTGCAAAAAGGTGTCGCGCTTTCCCATAGCGCAGTTTTCAATCAGCTCAATTCTTATGGCAGGTCACTGTCAGTCACCGGGAACGATGTGATTGTTTCATGGCTGCCGCTTTATCACGATATGGGCCTGATCGCCGGCTTTCTCATACCTATCCTGTCCGGGATCCCTCTGGTGCTGATGTCGCCTTTTGACTGGGTGCGCGCACCCTATAAGTTATTACAATCTGTCTCGAAATATGGGGGTACTCTGACGTGGCTTCCCAATTTTGCCTATAACTTTTGTGCCCAAAAGATTCGTGATCGGCACATCGAAGGCGTGGATTTATCCACCTTGCGCGCGATCACCAATTGTTCTGAACCTGTGCGTTCGGAAAGCCATGTCGCTTTCTTTGAACGCTTCAAGGGTTATGGTTTGAAATTTGAGGCGCTGCAAACATCTTACGCGATGGCAGAGAACGTTTTCGGCGTCACCCAAAGCCGGTTGGGGAGCGAACCAGTTGTCGAGGAGATTGACCGGGAAGCTTTTATGGTCGAACGCGTTGCCAGAAGTCCATTCGATGGCCGTCCATCGATGAAGATGATGTCTTCCGGTCAGCCGCTCGAGAACGTGAAAGTGAAAGTCCTGGATGAAAATGGAAATGAAGTGCGCGACTGTGTGATCGGTGAACTCGCGCTGCAAAGTGACTGCATGCTGACCGGTTATTTCAACCGCCCTGACCTCACGGAAAAAGCTTTCCGGGATGGATGGTATTTGACCGGCGATTACGGATATGTCTCGAACGGAGAAGTATTTGTCTCGGGGCGCAAAAAGGATATGATCATTGTTGGCGGCAAGAACATATATCCACAGGACCTGGAGAGTTTGACCTATGAAGTGCCGGGTGTCCATGCCGGGCGGTCGGTGGCATTCGGTATGTTCGATGAAACACAGGGAACCGAAGAAGTTGTGATTATTGCGGAAGTGGATTCTGAGGATGCAATTGAACATCAAAAAATTGCGGATGCGATTCGTATGCATGTGACCAAAAATTCCGCGATTGCCTTGCGCTATGTCAAAGTGGTGGGTCCAAAGTGGATCTTGAAAACCTCGAGTGGCAAGACGGCCCGCTCGGCCAATCGGGAGAAATTTCTGCGTGAGTTACAGGAAGGGCAGGATATTTAGGGAATTTGGCATATGTCTTCAGCAGAACTACTTCAGAGGGCAATACAAGCGGCGCGTGCCGGGCGAAAAGCCGAAGCACGCGATTTACTGCTCGAGTTGGTAGAGGTTGAGCCGCGCAATGAAATGGCCTGGATGTGGCTCTCGGGCCTGGTCGATTCGTTAGAAGATCGAATAATTGCCTGTGAAAATGTGCTGACAATCAACCCTGCCAACGGCAAAGTGCGAGCCTATCTGACGGAACTCCAACGCCAGCACGAGACTGCCCTGGCACGGAAAAACATCGATGAGGCTGCCGTCTTGTTGAATCAGGCGAAAGCCTGCGTGGAGCGAAATGATCTAGTTTCTGCGATTCGGCTTGCTCAACAGGCATTAGAAAAAGATGATAAGTACGAGGCGGCCTGGCTGCTGATCGGCAGGATCTCCACTGACCTCGATCAACAGCTTGCGGCCCTGGAGAAAGCTCACAAACTTAATCCATCCAACCCAGAGACCGCCGCGGCCCTGAAAGAAGCGCGCTATCTGAAAGCCAATCCGATCAGCGCGGCAACCAGGCTCGAGCAGTTAGGGAAGTTCGAAGAAGCT
Organism: Anaerolineales bacterium; assembly: GCA_035298105.1. Taxonomy (GTDB): domain Bacteria; phylum Chloroflexota; class Anaerolineae; order Anaerolineales; family Villigracilaceae; genus Defluviilinea. Next base: position 9,339 of record DATGYJ010000634.1, read on the forward strand.
TTGGCCATTTACCAACAGCTCGCGGGGAAAACCAGGAATTCAAAAGAGTTTGACCATATCTATAAGCAAATTGTCCGGCTGGAGGGACTACAAAATGAGAAGATTCGTTATGTCGCGCCCACCTCTTCCATCACCCGTTTGACATTTGGATGGCCATTGTTGTATCTCAGCCTGGCTCTCGTGCAAACCGGATTAAACCCTTTTGCTCATCCCATGTTCTATTTGTGGCTTGGTTTGCCTTTGGTCATCCTGGGGAGTTTTTTGCTGTCCCTGGCAGAGGTGCGCTCCAGTCATATCGTCTGGCAAAAGTTGTTTTCTGAGCAGGGAGATGGCTCTCAGTTTGCTCGTTTGGTCGCCGCCAGCGTGGGATGGTTCCTGATCCTGATTCCGCACGTCCTGTTAATTCTGGATTCATTGAATCGCTTACGCAATTTTCAAATTCCACCTGAGCCATTTTAGGTCAACATTATGTTCCCGTTGAATGATACAGAACCAAACCGTTATTCTTTTTTTCCGATCATGACGGTCCTGTTAATTGTGATCAATTGTTTTATTTTCTATATCGAGATATTTGTAGTAGGAGAAAATTATTGGCCGTTCTTTATGAAATACGCGGTTACGCCACGTCTCATTTTGAGCGTGCAAGGAGCCGGCGCACTTTCCAATATTGGTGCGATGTTTTTGCATGGTGGTCTTTTTCATTTGTTGGGAAATATGCTTGCTCTCTGGGTCTTCGGGAGACGCGTGGAAGATGCCTGCGGCCCCTGGCGCTTCCTGGCTTTTTATTTGCTGGCAGGAACGTGGGCCCATATTCTATTTGTCCTGGTCCAATCTGACTCACGCATCCCTGGCATTGGAGCAAGCGGTGCAATTTTCGGCGTAATGGGCGCTTATTTACTGCTCTACCCCGGTGGTCGTATTCGGACACTGGTTTTGATAAGTTTTGTCCCACTGTGGCCGCGGCTTCGAGCAATTTGGGTCGTGTTGTATTTTGTTGGCATTCAAATCATCCCCGCTATTCAAATCCTGCTTAGAAAAGCCGATTACAGTGTCAATCATTGGGCACATTTAGGTGGATTTTTCTCGGCTGTATTCATCCTGCTGTTTTTGCGACCTGAAGCATTCGCAAGATATGTCAGCGATACCTCTGTATAAGGACGATTAAAGCACAAGAGCCGATCACTACGAGATCGGCTCTTGTGCTTTAGGCTTAACCTTATCCACCGGTGGGCAGGCGCTTTTTCATCGTACGATCCAGTATATCCTCCTGCTCGCGTGAAAGGTTGGTTTTTGCGCGCTTCACTTTGTAGGCTTTTTCCGCCTTGGCTTTATCGAGCGCTTCCTGCCATGCCATTTGCATCACGGTCAGTTCGGGCTCTTTTTCTTCTTCCTGAACAGGCATCTCGGCAAATTCTTTCTCTTTCTTGAATCCGCGCTTGCCGCCTTTTTTAATTTCTTTCTTCACCGGCTTGAATTCTTCGACTTCCGGCTCGAGAGCTTTCATGCTCAATTTGATCTGTTTCTTTTTACGGTTGACGTCCAGCACTTTGGCTTCGACCTCATCGCCTTCCTTCACAATTTCGCTGGGGGTCTTTACATAGCCGTGCGCCAGTTCGCTGACATGGACCATACCCGGACGTTCAGCGCCGATGTCGACAAAGGCGCCGTAAGGCTCGAGGCGAACAACCTTGCCCTTGACGACCATCTCAGGCTCGATCTCTTTCCACTCTAGGGCGAGCGGCTCAATCATCGTCAGCTCGATTCGATCTTTTTTCACCCGGCGCACCCAAACATCCACGGTCTGTCCTTCTTTTACAACATCCTCGACTTTATTCACAGGATCTTTGCTTAACTGCGAAATATGGATGACACCGGGAATGCTTTGCCCTACCTCAACCAGTGCTCCAGCCAGAGTGGTCTTCAGTATCCTTCCGCTTAACTTCGTTTTTGGTTCCAGCGTTGTTGTCAACGCAATATCATTTGTTGTCATAATTTTGCTCCTACAAGATTGTGATAATGCCAAGAGTTAATTATACTAGTTTGACAATCTTGCGTCAATGTGAAATCTGTCTCAAAGTGAATTGAAGGGGTTTTGTAAGCTCTCTTTTTTTGTTTTGATTATCTATCTATAGATGCTGTGGAGAGAGATATTTATACGATGATTTGTGTAGAAATTATGTGGGCTTTTGCCAGGTCCGATATGATAGGGGATTGGACATGACCATGCTGATCCGCACAAGCCGAAGCCCAGAGTATTTGAACTGGACAAATTGCTGAAGCTCCTTTCGATTGCATGAGTGAGGCCTGCGAACGGCAGCCCCCATATAGGCCTTTTTCTTCGAAGATCTTCATTTGCTCTAATCTCGTTCATTTCATCTGGCTCTCAGGGTGATCCTGGGGTAATCCTGTACTAATCCTGTACTGATCCTGTACTGGTATCTCGATATGCTTTCCTGGAAGCAATTGGACTGTGTTGGATTGAGAAGTATGCGACCCCGGAGCAAGGATCTCGTTTCAAGTCCGCCCCTTCTTTCCTATGACGCTGGAGGTTCATGTTTTGTGCCCGGCCCAGGTCTAGTTCCCTGGAGAATGGTCTTCTCAAGATCTCTTCCGCGACCCGTCTTATCCACGAACATTGCATGATTTGCCAGGCAAATCACACCCAGTGCAAGTGTTCGTGGATTCGTTCTTGCGAAAGCCATGAACTCAGCAGGGTTATGACTTGACTCATCTGCATGAATTGAAGTATATTGGGACAATTCATGTAGGTTTCGGAAAAATAACCCGGTAATTATGTACAATTTCGACAAAATCGATATAAGAATTGTCAATCTCCTGCTCGAAGACGGGCGTATGCCTGCCTCGGAGATTGCGCGCCGGATTGGCGACATTTCGGAGCGTGCCGTTCGTTACCGGATCGATCGCATGGTCAATGAAGGCGTTATCCGGATTAGCGCGGTTGCCAGGCCTCAAGCGTTCGGATTGACCACGATCGCCGATATTTGGCTGGAAGTTGAATCTGACCGTATCCTTGAAGTTGCCAAAAAAATGACTGAGTTCGATAATGTAAGTTATGTGGCCTGTGGAATCGGGGAATCGGATGTAAGCATTCAAATCGTTGCCAAAGACACAGCCGAGATCTATCACTTCGTTACCGAAGTGGTTCGCAAGGTGCCGGGTGTTCGCAAGACGACCACATCGATTGTGCCGCTTATCCTCAAGGATGTCTACCAGTGGCGTGTCCCGGAGACGATCCTGCACGAAATTTCTGAAAAAGAAGTCCCTGCAACAACAGATTAATATAATTGGAGGAAATCCATGTTTGGCCCAAAGACCCTTGCGCTGCAAAAACGTGCTCAAGAAATTATTCCGCTTGGTGTAAATTCTAATTTTCGATTCTGGGGACAGGAAATTACACCCTACGTTGAAAAAGCAAAAGGCGCCTACCTTTGGGATGTCGATGGCACGAAATATATCGATTATCGCATGGCCTTCGGTCCGATTATTTTAGGGCACTCCTTTGATGAGGTGGATCAGAAAGTAATCGAAGAGATCCAAAAAGGGATCCTCTTCGCCATGACCGGCGAGCTTGAAGTGGCGGTCGTGGAGTTGATGTTGGAGATGGTCCCTGCCCTCGAAATGGTTCGCCTGGCCTGCTCAGGCACCGAAGCGACGATGCACGCCATCCGCGTCGCACGGGCCTATACGGGTCGTGATCTAATTTTGAAGTTCGAAGGCAACTATCACGGTTTCCACGATCACACCTTATGGTCCACTTACGCGCCCGTAGAGGCTTATGGCAATCGCCGCAGTCCGATCCCTGTGCCGGGATCCTCTGGTATTCCCAAGTCGATGCGCGAATTGATCATTACCCTTCCGTTCAATGATTTCGAGGGATTTGAACGCGTGATGCGCTCGTATGGGGAACAGATCGCGGCTGTGATCTCGGAACCATGCCAGGGAAATTGCGCGGCGATCAACCCGCAGGCTGGCTTCCTGGAACTCATCCGGAAAAAGACCGAAGAATATGGCTGCGTATTTATTTTGGATGAAGTGAAGACCGGGTTCCGTATTGCGAACGGCGGCGCACAGGAATATTATCGCATCAAGCCGGACCTGGCGACGTACGCGAAAGCCCTGGGCAATGGTTACCCGATCGCGGCCTTCGGCGGCAAAAAAGAGATTATGTCGATTATTGGACATGGGGTGGCACAGGGCGGAACGTATACAAACAATAAGCCGGGCGTGGCCGGTGCGTATGCGACGTTGAATCTGTTGAAATCTCAACCCGTTCTCAAAACAATCGAGGCGCGCGGACAACGGCTCATGAATGGTTTGCAGGAAATCTTTGAAGACAACAATATTCCGGTCGTGTTTACGGGCTATCCGGCGATGTTCTCGTTTTCGTTAGGTGTTGAATCGGTCACCTGTCAGCGCGATTGGGCCCAGAGCAACCACCCCATGTATATCAAACTTGTGGAGAAGGCGATTGCCAAAGGCGTGATGCCCGATTACGACTCGCGTGAACCCTGGTTTTTGTGCTATCAGCATAGCGAGGCGGATATCGATGAAACCTTGAATGTGTATGCCGAGATCGTGAAAGAAGCGAGGAATTAATGTCGAAGCCGCAGTTTCAACTGCCCAATTTCCAACCTACAAATTTGAGTGTAGGTTAATGGCTTCGGCGGGTTGATGGGAGTTAGAATTGTGGCAGGAACGTTAGGGAACCTCTGGTTCATATATCATAAATTGGAGCCAACATGACACATCTCACTGCAAAAGAAATTGTCGATCTGAACAAGGAATATACTTTTTATTCCTGGTCCAATCAGGGACAAGTCAATCCGATTCCCCTGGTAAAGGCGGAAGGGCCTTATTTCTGGGATGCGGATGGAAAACGCTATCTTGATTTTGCCTCGCAGTTGGTCAACACCAATATTGGCCATCAGCATCCGAAAGTAGTAAAAGCAATTCAAGACCAGGCTGCACAATTAACCTTTGCCAGTCCCAGCATGGCAACCGAGCCGCGCGGATTGTTGGGAAAGAAACTGGCAGAGATCACACCCGGCGATCTGAAGAAAACATTCTTCACGCTGGGCGGTGCAGAGGCGAATGAGAACGCGATCAAAATTGCTCGTTTCTATACAGGACGATCCAAGATTCTGGCGCGCTATCGTTCTTATCATGGCGCTACTCATGGCGCGATGGCATTGACCGGAGACTACCGCCGTTTGCCGGTGGAACCGGCTATTCCGGGCGTGGTACATTTCCTTGATCCCTATTGCTATCGCTGTCCCTTTGGTTGGACCAGGGATACCTGTCATCGCGAGTGTATTCAGCATGTCGAAGAGGTGATCCAGTATGAGGGTCCCGATCAGATTGCCGCGATCTTCCTTGAAGGCGTTACAGGGACGAACGGGCTCATTATCCCGCCTGATGAATATTGGCCCCGCATGCGCGAGATCTGCGATAAGTATGGGATCCTGCTGATCTCCGATGAGGTGATGAGCGGCTGGGGGCGCACCGGCGAATGGTTTGCTGTGGACAATTGGAACGTTGTGCCCGACATCATCACAACAGCCAAGGGCATTACTTCCGGCTATGTGCCGCTCGGTGCAGTCATTGTCCGCGAGAAGATTGCAAAATTCTTTGATGACAAAGTTCTATTTGCCGGCTTGACCTACAATGGCCATGCCCTGGCTTGTGCGGCAGCATTAGCTACCATCGCCGCCTATGAAGAAGAAAAGATCTTTGAGAATGCCAGGAAAGTGGGAAAACATCTGGGGGAATGCCTGGAAGAATTGAAGACAAAACATCCCTCGGTCGGCGATGTGCGCTATATCGGAATGTTCTCTGCGCTGGAATTGGTGAAGAACCGCGACACCAAAGAGCCAATG
>DATGYJ010000635.1:0-1907 GCA_035298105.1 Anaerolineales bacterium
GAGCTATTTGCGCTGAACACAGAGAATGTAAGCCGAGTGCATACAAAGCCGGGTCCGGGCAATCTCCAATTTCTACCCGTACGCCGCAAGCTCTCCACACCGCAGAAAGCTGGCAACTCAGCCGAACCGAAAACTGGACAGGCAACGATCTGTCCAGTTGAGAGTTATCAGGCTGTTGAATTTTCAGGTCAATTCGGCTGAGCTAACCTGCGCACCGCCAAAAAAGTGATATCGTCAAATTGTTCAGCTTGACCAATGAATTCCTTGATTTCTGAATCGATACAGGTAAGCAGACTCTCTGCAGGCATATCGTTATTCAATAAGGAAATCAAACGCTCATGGCTAAAGGCATCTCCCTGGGGGTTGAGGGCATCTGAAGCGCCGTCAGTGAAAGCGAAGAACAGTTCGCCGGGCTGTAACTGTATTTCTCGAACTGCAAATTCCACATCTGGAATTGCACCAACCGCCGGGCCTGTTACTTTCAGAGGTGTGTACATTCCGCTGGCATGAACCACAATTGGATTTTCATGCCCGGCGTTGATATAAGTCAATGTTCCATCGAGAGGATCGAGCAACCCAAAGAAGACCGTGGCAAACATTCCGGTGTCGCCATGCGTATTGGCAATGTAATTGTTGGTCAGAGTTGTAGCATATTTCAACATCGAGTCGGAAGAACGCTCCCCAAAAGTATCCGCCGCACCAATTGTAAAACGCAGCAGGCTGCGGAACAGCGTCATAAACAATGCCGCGCCCACACCCTTATCGCAGACATCCGCAATGACGAGGCAGAGCTTTCGCTCTGACTCAAGATAGAACGCATCGTAGAAATCACCGGCAACTTCTTTGGCAGATTTGAGGGAGGCGGCGATCTCCCAGCCGGCAGCCTGCGGCAATTCGGTAGGCAGGAAGCCAGCTTGAATCTCACGTCCAATCTCCAGTTCCCGTTCCAGGCTTTTGAGATAGAGTTGTTCCTTATCGCGCAGATGCTTTTTATCCAGGCTGGCACCAATGCGTGCTCGCAACAAAACGGGATTGAACGGCTTGGGCAAATAGTCTTCCGCTCCCATTTCAATACAACGAATGGCACTTTGAATTTCATCTACGGCTGTGACCATGATGACCGGTATATGGCGTAGCTGCCTGTCCTGTTTCATCGTGGCAAGCACCTGATACCCGTTCATTTCTGGCATTTCGATATCAAGCAGGACAAGATCGATTGGAGTGGTATGCAATATCTCAAGTGCCTCGCATCCGTTTACTGCCGCCGTGACACAATGACCCTGCTCTTCCAGGCTACGCACGAGCAGCATCCGGTTGACTTTATTGTCGTCTACGACGAGTAGATGATCTGGTTCGGTGATCATATGTGCAATTCCTCCAATAAGGGACGAACCTTATTTTCTTGGCTCGGCCTTCGCCAATGCCTCCATCAATTCAGCGACGCGAATTGGTTTGGCGACGTAGTCGTCCATACCGACTGCAAGGCACATCTCACGGTCGCTTTCCAGCGCATCGGCAGTCATGGCAATAATACGTGGGCGGTCCTTTTTATCTGGCCAGCGGGCAAGGATCCGGCGGGTCGCTTCCAGGCCGTCCATCTCTGGCATTTGCACGTCCATCAGGATCACATCATAAGGCTGGCGGGCAATTGATTCGAGAGTCTCTTTTCCATTGGATGCAATGTCAGCGCGGTAGCCAGATTGCTCCAGAATCCGCAGTGCCACCTTTTGGTTGACCAGGTTATCCTCGGCTAGCAGGATCCGTAACGGATGGCGTTTACCCAGCTCGGGGTCGAAATGCAGTCTTTCAACGGGTCGTTTCACCTTTTCATCGATGACCGAAGTGGCGAAGATACCGACCAGTGCATCAAAGAGCTGTGAAGGCTTGAGCGGTTTGTGTAGATGGGC
>DATGYJ010000636.1:0-6600 GCA_035298105.1 Anaerolineales bacterium
CAGAAATACAGTACATATGTCTGCTGCGTTTGGCACATTCTTGATATATTGTTTATTGCCAAAGAGAATATAATATAAGGCAGAGGCTCACGATTCTAATCAGCCGGGAGGGAGAGCGCATCATGTTGACTTATGCGCTACAGGAAGCAATCGATGCGAGCACTGATGACATTCTGGATTTTCTTGAGAGAGACATTCGGTCGATTCACCCCTACAAGCAAAAGCTGGAGGGAGCGGAAATAACGGTCCATATTCAAGGTGTACGTACAGGGAATATCATCGCTGTTTATGCGAGGACATCTACGTCTGAGGGGCGGGGGGATGAGATGATCAGGTTTGAGGTGGTGAGGCACACAAAAACCAGCTCAATGGTCAAAGCGTTTTATGAATGTGATAATCCTCATTCCATCTTGATGTTTCATAGAATTTGGGCAAGATTGGCAATTGCCTTTCGGGCAGATTTTGCAGGCGAAGCGCTAAGGAAACTAAATAAAATCGAAAAGCAGAAAAAAACCGGCTAATTGATGATGCCCCTACTCTAGGTTTGCAGGCGGATAAGGCTGAATCCTACCTTACCAGGATCTGTAAAATCTGTCTGTCGCCCTCAGAGCCGCAACGACACTGAACGGTAAAGCAGGCGAGGCTCCGAAGGGAATGCCGGCATCATGCCTCTTAACATTTCACGTCCTGCCAGCTTGGGCTGGACGTTTTTAACAGGCACGTATGGATGCATCAGGCTGGAACGTCATTCCTAAGCGTGCATTCTGAAGACCATCAATTCAGATCCTGATAGAAAAATATTTTGCGCTTGAATTTAGCTTTGGATGGACTAAAATTGGATTAATGGAAAAGCCGCATGAATCTGAAGAGTCCAAATCCAACGGGGGATTTCTTAACCTGAATCGAGTCGCAGGAGATAACCTTAAACGCTCCTGGCGCACCTGGTTGATCGGTCATCCGCTTCCCACTGCTGAAGCGCCCCATCAGACCGTCAGCAAGATGATCGGGTTGGCGATCTTTGGCGCAGACGCTTTATCCTCTATTGCCTATGCCCCTCAGGAAACTCTGGTCATCCTGGTTGCTGCAGGTACCCAGGCGTTTCGTTATGCTTTCCCCATTTCGCTGGTCATTACCGCTTTACTTGCTATTGTGACCGTCTCCTATATACAAACCATTCGTGCCTATCCCAGCGGTGGCGGCGCCTATACCGTGGTAAAGGAGAATCTGGGCATTCCCGCCGCGCTGGTAGCCGGCGCAGCGTTGCTCATGGACTATATCCTGCTGGCTGCCGTCACGGTCGCATCAGGCGTGGCTCAGATCGTTTCAGCGTTTCCTATCCTTTTCCCTTTTCGAGTATGGCTCTCCATCGGCTTGCTGATATTGATTGCCATCGCCAACCTGCGAGGTGTGAAAGAATCAGGGAAGACATTTGCCTTACCAACCTATTTCTTTCTGGCTATGACAACATTGACGGTGGCTGTCGGTTTCATTCGATATATAAGTGGAACGCTGGGCGTTGTGACAAATCCTCCACAGCCAGAAACGTTAAATATTGAACCACTGACTCTCTTCTTGTTGTTACGCGCCTTCTCCAATGGCACAACTGCTCTCACGGGAGTTGAAGTCATTGCAAACGGCGTAAAGTCCTTTCGAGAACCGCGTACGCGCAATGCCGTGGTGACAATGTTCTGGATGTCCACCATCTTAGCTGTGCTTTTTCTTGGGATAGTATATTTGCTCAATGTGATCGGGGCAATTCCCTCCGAGACTGAAACAGTGATCTCACAGCTCGCCCGCACAGTCTTTGAAAATCGCGGCTGGCTTTATTTGGGCACAATAACGGCTACAACAATCATCCTGATTTTGGCAACGAACACAGCTTTTGCCGGTTTTCCAAGCTTGAGCGCCATCATTGCTCAGGACGGCTATTTGCCCCGCCAATTGACCTTTCGCGGCAGCCGGCTGGTTTTTTCACGTGGCATTATGAGTCTCACGACGATTGCCTCCATCCTCATTATTATTTTCAATGCGAGTGTTACTGCCCTCATTCCGCTTTGGGCAGTAGGCGTCTTTCTTTCCTTTACCCTTTCACAGGCAGGGATGGCGCGTCACTGGCAGAATAACAGGAACCCGCCGGGGAAGCAGCTTTCCGAGAAAGAGAAGCTGCATCCCTACGATCCAGGCTGGCGCTGGAAATTGGTGGTTAATGGGCTCGGCTCGGTCACGACGGGTATCGTCACCTTGATCTTTGCCATCACGAAGTTTGTCGATGGCGCCTGGATCATTGTCCTGCTCCTGCCGACCATTGTGATCAGTTTCTATGCAGTTCACCGCCATTACGCCTCTCTGGCTCACGATCTTTCTTTGGAACATTATGGGCAGCCGCCTCCCGCCAAGCGCCATCGCGTGATCATGCCTGTTTCCGCCATCCATCAGGGCACGCTGGAGGCCTTGGATTATGCCTTATCTCTCTCGGATGATGTGACCGTGGTACATGTTTCGATCGATCCGGATGAAACCGAAAAACTACAGCACAAGTGGAGCTGGTGGGGCAAGGGCGCCCGGCTGGTGGTGATAGAGTCGCCTTACCGGACCTTTCTCGAGCCTTTTTTGGAATATGTGAATGAACTCAGCGCGATCTTACAACCCAACGAACGGCTGACGATCGTGGTGCCGCAATTTATCCCCAAGCACTGGTGGCACAATTTATTGCATACGCAGACGGCTTTCTGGCTGCGCTTTATGTTATTGAATAAAAAAGGGATTGTTATTACGGAAATTCCGTATCAGGTACATTGAATCAGTTCTTGGAAATGACCTGATCTAGCCATTGACCGCCACGCTGAATCCATTGTCGATGCCAAGTTTCTGCTGTTTCACTCTTCAACAGTTTTAATCCATATCCTATGCATTGATTTCCCTGTCTTAATTGAATCGATAATTCATCCCACGGACGACAAGGATGGTTTTGGTTAAGGAGCCGGGTAGGGCTCAACGTTTTTCCTGAGTGTTTCTGCATCCTTCATTCCATATTCCTGGACGTATTCTTGGAGCGAAGTTTTATCCCCATTCAGATCAACATCCAGGCTCACAGAAATCAGATCATCGGGATGGTCAAGCCACTTGTGGAGCTTTCTCACTTCGTTTGCCTGAAGGAAGCAATTGGGACACCACAGCGCTATCGTCTCTATTAGCACAACTTTCCCGGCAAAAGCGTTGATAGTAAAAGTCTCATTCGCTTTGCATCAATCAACTGAATATCGAACCAATCTGGCCTGGCGGCCTGAGTAGGTGATAGACCGCCGGCAGGAGATGTATTGCAGGCAGCCAGGTGGAGAGCAATGGGTCCGGAGATCCATTCTCTAACTCACCCCGTCTTCAGTCCCTGAGCGAGGTGATAATAGAGATCGTTCCAGCGCAGCTCCTTCTTGAACTCTGGCAGGCAGGTGTGTTCGTCGATTAACAGGAACTCGATCCCGGCCATCTCTGCAAAGTCACGCAGATGGTCGGCAGTGACCGCATAGCTGAACCCGGTGTGATGTGCCCCACCCGCATAGATCCACGCTGCCGCAGCTGTCTTCAGATCAGGACGGGGCAGCCATAAGGCCCGCGCCACCGGCAGTTTGGGCAGCGGTGCGTCTGTTGGGATCACATCCACGAGGCTCGCCACCAAACGGAAACGCTGTCCCATGTCCATCAGCGAGGCACACACGGCCGGCCCGGTATTTGAATCGAAGATCAACCGGACGGGGTCCGCTTTGCCCCCAATCGAGAGCGGCAGTACATCCAGCTTCGGTTTGCTCGCAGCGATGGACTCACAGATTTCGAGCATGTGCGCTCCCAGGACTTTGTCGCCAGAAGCATGGAAATGATAGGTGTAATCCTCCATAAAGCTGACACCGCCCGGCAGACCAGCACTCATAACCTTCATGGCGCGCACCAGAGCAGCAGTCTTCCAGTCCCCTTCCGCGCCAAACCCATAGCCATCCCGCATCAAGCGTTGCACCGCTAACCCCGGCAGCTGCTGGAGACCATGCAAATCTTCAAACGTCGTGGTAAACGCTTTGAAATTCCCCGCACTCAGGAAATTGCGCAACCCAATTTCGATCCGTGCCCCTTCACAGACCGAGGCACGTTTCTCACCGCCAGGCATCAGAGCCGGAGGAACTTCGTATTCATCCACATAAGTTTGCACTAACTGCTCAGCTTGAGAATCGGAAACTTCCTTCACCGCCTTGACCAGATCACCCACGCCATAGCCGTAAACATCATAGCCAAAGCGGATTTGAGCGGCGACCTTGTCACCCTCCGTCACTGCCACATCTCGCATGTTATCGCCGAAGCGAGCGATCCTGGCGCCCTGCCAATCCGCCCAGGCACAGGCAGCCCGCACCCAAGTCCCAATCTCTGCCTGAACCTCGTCATCCTCCCAATGCCCAACCACCACTTTGCGGTTGAGTCGCATCCGGCTGCCGATAAAACCAAATTCCCGGTCGCCATGCGCAGACTGATTCAAGTTCATATAATTCATGTCAATCTCAGACCAGGGAATTTCGCGGTTGTATTGGGTGTGCAAATGTAAGAACGGTTTCTTGAGCAGATCCAACCCTGCAATCCACATCTTAGCAGGCGAGAAGGTGTGCATCCACGTGACCAGACCAATGCAGTTTTTCGCAGAGTTGGCTTCAAGACACAATTCACGGATGGCTTCCGGCGTGGTCAGGACCGGTTTAAAGAGCACCTGGGTAGGGATGTGCTGCGATTCTCCGAGTGCAGCTGCCATTTCCCGTGAATGCTCCGCTACCATTTCCAATGTTTTGGGTCCGTACAAATGCTGGCTCCCCGTCACAAACCAGACTTCATATCCTTTCAAATCAATCATCTGAATACCTCCTGAGTAATCCAAGCTACTGTCCATACACGTGTGTGTAGCGATGATGCAATTTCTCCACAGACTCCTGTGGAATTTCATCTGGCGTGCCGATTTGCATGGCAAGCCAGACTGTCCTGGCATTATCTTCTGTCATCACTGCGGCTTTGACAGCAGATTTTGCATCCTTGCCGATCGTGAATACACCGTGATTCTTGAGCAGCACAGCCTGAGATTTTCCAATGCTTTCGAGAACCACTTTCCCAATCGCCTCATCGCCGATCAACGCAAAGCCGCCGCACGGAATGGGACCGCCAAACTCATCAGCAATAGCCGTCAACACGACGGGTATCGGTTTATTGACGGCTGCAAAAGCGGTGGCATAGGCAGAATGGGTATGCACTACCCCTCCCACATCCGGACGATGTTTATAGATATAAAGATGGCTCGCTGTATCGGAGGATGGTTTCAAATTGCCTTCGACGATCTTGCCCTCCAGATCAACCACCACCATGTGCTCAGGGCGCAATTCTTCATAACGAATCCCACTCGGCTTGATCGCTACCAATCCGGATTCGAAATCCCGCGCGCTGACATTCCCACCCGTCCAGACCACGAGATTATTTTTAGGCAATTCCAAATGCAACTGCACTAATTCTTCTTTCAATTTTTCGAGCATGTGCTCTCCTCGGAAAGTACACAAGTAAACACGTAAGCAAGTAGACAAGTCTACATGTGTACCTGTCTACTTATTTCCTTGCCTCAGCCCATCCACAGCAGCTCTTTCGATGATCAGTCCCTTTTTGTAGCGTTCCATGAACGTCATAAAGCCATCGACATCCTTTGGATCGGGAGTTATCGTCGTGCCTTTTTCTCCTGCAAAGACCTTGTTGGAGAGATAGTCTTCCAGGGGTTCATTCATCGTCTTATGGACCATATAGGAGGCAAGCAATGCAATTCCCCATGCACCGCCCTCACCTGCGGTCTCCATCACAGAAACGGGGACATTCATCGCCGCCGCCATGATCTTTTGACCAACTTCCTTTGTTTTGAAGAAGCCACCGTGACCGAGGACCTGGTCGATCTTCACTTGCTCTTGATCAAAAAGGATATCCAATCCGATCTTCAATGCGCCGAGCGCCGAGAACAAGTGCACACGCATGAAGTTCGAAAGTGTGAAACGGCTTTCGGGTGTACGGACCAACAGTGGACGTCCCTCCTCGAAGTGCGTGATGTGCTCGCCCGAAAGATAATTGTACGCAAGCAGCCCGCCGCCGTCCGCATCGCCTGTAAGCGCCTGTTTATAAAGCATTTCAAACAGTTTGGACTGGCTGACCTCCACACCAAGCGCGTGGGTGAATTCCTGGAACAGTTCGACCCAGGCATTGAGATCGGATGTGCAGTTGTTGCTATGCACCATCGCCACGGGCCTGCCGCTGGGCGTTGTCACCATGTCGATCTCGGGATATAGCTTCGATAGATTCTTTTCCAACACGATCATGGCAAAGACAGACGTCCCTGCGGAAACATTTCCGGTTCTCTCTGCCACGCTGTTGGTCGCGACCATGCCTGTGCCTGCATCACCCTCGGGCGGACAGAGTGGGATACCCGCTTGAAGTTGTCCCGTGGGATCGAGCAGCTTTGCGCCTTCTTCGATCAGAACGCCTGCAGCCTCTCCCGCGACAAGGACTTTGGGCAGGACATCCTGAATCTTCCACGAAATGTTTTCC
>DATGYJ010000637.1:0-2534 GCA_035298105.1 Anaerolineales bacterium
AAACAAAATAAAAAGAACCCCGCCAGCGTTCGTAAAAAGGGGTTAGGCATGAATAGTCGCTTATCAAAGATCAGGGCGAAAAAGATGAAGCCGTTTTTCGGCCATTGGCGGGGGCGCATGGTTTTGATGAGGGCTTTTAACATGAGACTATTTTACCTTACCATATTTATAGTTCGGACCTGGAAAGCCGGTAAAATTCCGATTCCCGAATTACAATTCCTCCATGCCAAAGATTCGTTTGGATGTATTACTTGTTGAGCGTGGATTGGCCGAATCACGCACCAAAGCGCAAGCCTTGATCATGGCAGGACAAGTGCGTGTGGCGGGTCAGGTCACGCTCAAGCCTGCTACCGCTATTTCAACCGATTCTGTTCTGACCATTGACCACGGTCCGCGCTTCGTCTCACGTGGCGGTGAAAAGCTGGATGCAGCGCTCGAAACTTTCGCGATCGATGTAACTGGCTTGATCTGCGCGGATGTCGGCGCCTCAACCGGAGGCTTTACGGATTGTTTGTTGCAGCACGGCGCTGCAAAAGTCTATGCGATTGATGTAGGTAAGGGCATCCTGCACTGGAAACTTCGCAATGATCCGCGCATCATCGTCATGGAAGGGACCAATGCCCGCTTTGTCGAGTCGCTGCCCGTACGGGTGTCACTGGTTACTGTGGATGCCTCTTTTATCTCGCTAAAAATTCTCTTGCCGGTCATTAAAAAGTGGCTCTTTCCTCTTTCGTCGTTCCTGAACGAAGGACAGAGGAAGGAAAGAGACGGTGCCATAGCGTTGATCAAACCTCAATTTGAAGCGGGCAAAAAGGATGTCGCCCGCGGAGATGGGGTCATACGTGACCCTGAAATCCATGAACAAGTACTGCTTGATATCCTTGGTTTTGCCCAGGAAGAAGGGTTCCAGGTCCGCGGGCTGATTAAGAGTCCCCTGTTAGGTCCGAAGGGCAATACTGAATTTTTGGTTTGGCTGGGGGGAAAAGAGGCAGAAGTGGATGTGAGTGCGCTGGTCAACAGGGTTCTCGGCTGAAATACCCAAGTCAGGGGACTTCAGACTTCTCTCTTTCATCGATAAAAATGTCATGTGCGGCAACATGCTTGCGCGCCTCAGCCAGGATATCGTCAATACTCATATTCCGGCGCGCCTCTTCGGCAGGATGATAGTGAACATGGATATGTCTGATATTTGGAAGCGAGTCATAGATCAGTGATTCGACTTTTGTGGCAATTCTATCCCCTTGCCTCACGGTAAGAGACCCGTTGATCCCAATCGTCAAATTGACTACGAGATGAGGTCCAAAGCGATGCGCCTGCAGCTCTTCCAGTTGCTGCACCCCACGGATGTTCTTGATCAGCCTCGAGATTTGCTGCGCCAATTCCTTGCTGGGCACCGCGTCCATCAAATCAACAGACGATTCACGCAAAATATATATTCCCGTGCGCAAAATCAGGAGTGCCACGAGCGCACCGGCCAATGGATCGCCCCAGGGTAACCCGTGCTGGCTGAGGAAAATCCCTGCCGAAGCTGCGGAAGCGGAGAAAATGTCGTTGCGATGATCATACGCCAGCGCATCGACGATGGGATTATGTGTCTCTTTCCCAAGTTTGCGGACGTAGAAAAACAGGATGATTTTGATGGCAACGGTTGCAAGCGCTACCCACAATGCAAATGGATGAGAACCCAGGGTACTAAGTTCACCGTCGAGCAGATGCCACATTTTGTCGACCGCATCCCAAAAGACTGCAATCGCCGTCGCAATCACGAACGCGCCGACTACGAGGGAGGCGATGCTTTCAAGCTGGCGATGTCCATAAGGGTGTTCATTATCCGCAGGCTTGTTTGCCAGCCGCATGAAGATGCTTGCGACCACATAATAAGCAACATCCGAAGTGGAGTTGATCCCTTCTGCCAGAAGGGCAGGGCTGTATGCCAGAATCCCAAAAGTCGTTTTGACGGCGGACAAAAGAATATTGAACCCCAACCCCAGGTTGATTGCCCACAAGCTTTTGCGATCCCGTTCATGCGTCATGGCCTGATTGTATTGTCGGATGTCATAATAGGTAATGGATAAAAATCCTGATTTTCAGATGATAACAAAATGGTTAAGTGAGCCTAGCCAGGGGTGCTCTGGTAAAATTTGTGCATGTCCCCATCATCCGAATCAGATTTCAATCTTCATCATCCACAGCCATTGCTTATCGTTATCTCAGGTCCCTCAGGTGCCGGTAAAGATACGGTGATGCAGCGCATGAAGGAGCGCGGGATGCCGTTCCATTTTGTTGTCACCGCTACGACCCGGCCCAAACGCTCCAACGAAGTGCATGGCAAAGACTATTGGTTCGTCTCAAAAGAGGAATTTGCACGCATGATCGATCAGGATGAGTTGATCGAGCACGCGATTGTGTATGGCGATTACAAAGGCATCCCTAAACAGCAGGTGCGTGAGGCGCTCGCAAGTGGAATGGATGTTGTGATGCGTGTCGATGTACAGGGCGCGGAAACGGTCCGCAAGCTGGCTCGGCAGGGCCTG
>DATGYJ010000638.1:0-15364 GCA_035298105.1 Anaerolineales bacterium
ATCCACTTCAAGCTCTGGCGACTGAACTCACGCGTGAGTCGGAATCAGTCACAGCTGCTGCAACACTGATGGATGACCTGATGCAAGACCCACGCAGCCTTATGCTCTATCTCGGCCGCCAGAACCCAAAGCGCCATACCTTGCTGGTGCTCGATCAGTTTGAAGAGTTGTTCACGCTCTGCCGGGATGAATTCGAGCGCGAAGCGTTTATTGATAATTTGCTCACAACCCTGAACCAGGGCGAGGGCAACAGCACCTTAATCCTCACGCTTCGTGCGGACTTTTACGCACACCTGGCGCAATATCCTGAATTGCGGGACGCGGTGGCAAAACACCAGGAATATATCGGACCGATGACCGCAGACGAATTGCGGCGCGCCATCGAAGAACCTGCCAAGCGCGGGCATTGGGCTTTTGAACCTGGGCTGGTGGATTTGATCCTACGGGATATAGGCGATGAACCAGGTGCGTTGCCACTGCTTTCTCACGCACTGCTGGAAACATGGAAACGACGCGCCGGGCACACCCTCACGCTCAAAGGATACGCCGATGCGGGCGGCGTGCATGGAGCCATCGCTCACACTGCGGAGAGTGTCTATCAAAATCTTTCACTCGATGAACAGGCGATTGCACGCGACATATTTCTACGGCTTACAGAATTAGGTAAAGGAACAGAAGATACACGGCGACGGGCATCTTTTGGCGAGTTAATGTCAGATGCAGAAAATGCTGGCGAAGTACGCAGAACACTGAACTACCTGGCCGAGGCGAGGTTGATTACCTTAGGTGAGGATATAGCTGAAGTCGCGCATGAAGCGTTGATCCGTGAATGGCCCACCCTGCGTGAGTGGTTGAACCAGGATCGCGAAGGTCTGCAACTGCATCGCCATCTTACTGAAACGGCGCATGAATGGGAACTGCTGGAACGTGATCCGGGCGCGTTATATCGCGGGGCACACCTAGCACAGGCGCATGAATGGGCTGCATTGCACCCAAACGCGTTGAATGTGGGAGAAAAAGCATTTCTCGAGGCTTCAAATGCTTTGGAGCAAAGCGAAATTGCTGAACGTGAAGCCCAACGTCAGCGTGAATTGGAATCCGCGCAGAAGTTGGCCAAAAGCGAACAGCGAGCAAACACACAACTTCGTAAACGGGCTCTCTATCTAGCTGGTGCATTCATCGTTACGCTTCTTATGGCTCTTACAGCTCTTTTTTTCGGTGAACGGGCCCGGCAAAACGCATTGGATGCACAGGCGACAAGCCGCGTTGCAACCTCACGCGAACTTGCCGCGGCAGCTATTAGCAATCTCAATGAAGATCCAGAACGAAGTGTCCTGCTCGCCCTGCAGGCCGAATCAACTGTGGATACACTGGAAGCCGAAAATGCCCTGCATCGTTCAATACTGGCATCTCGAGTTGAGCTTGTCCTTCATCATGAGGCTCAAGTTTGGAGCGTTACCTTTAGCCCGGATGGCAAACGTGTTGCTACAGCCAGCCAGGATCAAACGGCAAAGGTTTGGGATGCTGCCACAGGCCAGCTATTGCTGACACTAATAGGTCATACCGATTCAGTGAATGGCATTGTCTACAGCCCGGATGGAAAGCGAATTGCCACCACTAGTGATGACTCTAGTGCGAAAGTGTGGGATGCGGCCACAGGAAAATTATTGCTTACCTTAGCGGGTCATACCAAGTGGGTCTATCGCATCGCGTTCAGTCCAGATGAAACACGCCTAGTGACGACAAGTGGCGACGACACTGCCAAAGTTTGGGATGCAAATACCGGCAGGGAACTGCTCACGTTCTCGGCTCATCAAGACGAGGTCATGGATGTTGCCTTTAGCCCGGATGGCAAGCGCGTTGCCACGTGCGGCATGGATCGGAACGTCAGGGTATGGGATCCGACTTCTGGAAAAGAATTGCTTGCCCTGCCCTTTGACGCCGGCGTGTGGAATTGCAGCGTCGCCTATAGCCCGGATGGAAAACGCATTGCTGAGGCCAGTGATGGTGTTCACTTTGCGAATGTTTGGGATGCTACTACAGGTGAAGTATTGTTGAATGGCAGCTTCGGCCACTCTGATTGGCTCCGTGATATTGCTTTCAGTTTTGATGGAAAACTGACAGCTACCGGCGGCGCGGATCATAAAGTGAATGTTTGGGATACAACGACCGGACAGGTATTGTACACGCTCTCCGGTCACACGAATGGCATCAACGGCGTTGCTTTTAGCCCAGATGGAACGCGCCTCGCGAGTGCCAGTTGGGATCGTACCGCGCGAGTCTGGGATATCACCCCGGCGAAGGAATCCCTTTTTATACCGATAGATCCAAGCTGGTCTTGGAATGTTCGATATAGCCCAGACGGAACGCGGCTTCTTACAGATTACCAGGCAGAAAACATCATAAAAGAATGGGATGCGGTTTCTGGGAAAGAAATCCTAACGTTTACTGGCCCCGCCAATCAGCCGATCTACAATATCGCTTATAGTCCGAATGGAAAACTGGTTGCCGGAAGTAGTGAGCAGTCCATTACAGTTTGGGATGTGCAGACTGGCAAACAACGGGCAATCCTTGCCGGGCATACCTATTATAGCAGTATCGCTTTTTCATCGGACGGAGCTCATCTGGCTAGCGGAAGTGGCACGCTCACTGGAGGTAGTGAGAGCAACGATGTCGGTAAGGTCATTATTTGGGATCTAGCGAGTGGGAAGCCATTGTTTATATTACAAGCTTCTGATACGGAAATCCTATCGGTAGCATATAGCCCGGATGGAAATTATCTCATTTCAGCTGACCGGGCTGGGGATGCAGTCATATGGAACGCCGCCACAGGAGAAAAGATATCCACACTATCCGGCAACGGTGAGAATCGAAATACAGCTTACAGCCCGGACGGAAAGCATGTAGCCCTTTCCGTCTTGGGCGGTACCATAAATGTTTGGGACGTATCGACGGAAAAGTTGTTATGGACTCTGAAAGGTCATACCGGCGCAGTTAATTCCGTTGCGTTCAGCCCCGACAGCAAACTTCTCGCTAGCGCCAGTGGTGATGGCACGGCAAGAGTTTGGAATGTAGCAACTGGCGAGACTTTGTTAACCCTACCTGTTGATAGTGGCGGCGCCGGCAGTATCTCATTTAGTCCCGATGGAAAAAGGCTGGCTGTCGGTGGCAAATTGGGAGTGTATGTTTTTGTTTTACCGATAGATGATGTGGTGGCGCTAGCGAAGTCGCGGGTGACCCGTTCACTTACCGCTGAGGAGTGTCAGCAGTATTTGCACATAGAGCAATGTCCGTCCGAACATTGAAGCGATAAAATATCAGCGCTATACTAAATAGATAGTAAAAAGCCTCGCGGACTTTTATCTACGAGGCTTTTGGCTTTCTGCGGATTAACCTGAGATGGGACCCGAAATAGCTTCCAAGTTGACAATTGAGAATATTAAATCACTTGGGCAAGGCTTTCGCCTTGCCCAAGCAAACTTGCTTTGATAAAGTCTTTGTACTTCCTATTGGACAGGTTCACCAGCGGCTGATACCAGGCTCCAGGTACCGCCGTTATCACTCATACCCTGACCACCCGGAGTACCACCTGCCGTGTCATTGGCAAAGGTATAGAGCGGGTGACCATTGTAGGTAACCTGCATTGTGCCATCGTCACGTGTGATCGTACCCAGCAGGCTCGCATCCGCGCCATCACCAGCGACGGGAGCACCCTGGCTGGCTAGAGGCTTCCATTCCGTATTACAGTCGCCTGTGCAGGCACTGGTGCCGTTCGTGTCAAGCGAAAACATATATAACGGAAGTCCATCGCCATTCACCAGAGCAGATCCAAAGGTTCCTACATTCGCTACCATTACAGTCGCCTCACCGGTTACCGGAACGCCTGTCGCGCCTGGCGACCCCGTAGCAACTGGGGATCCGGTAGCAACCGGAGATTCAGTGGCCACAGGCGATTCGGTAGCAACCGGAGATTCAGTAGCCACCGGTGATTCAGTAGCCACTGGAGATTCAGTGACAATCGGCGGTGACGTAACTACTGCCGTTGGGGAGGCGGTTGCAGCCGACGCACAAGCTGCTAAAAGAAGAGCCAATGCAAGCATAGCTCCCAGTAGAGTCGGATATTTCATTCTCACTCCTTTCAAACCAACAAGATTGTGCTAACTATACAGGTGAGCTATCCCTGCCTCAATGGGGAATGTGCCTAGCTTATGGAGGATTACCCTCCCACATATTAAGATAAAACTAAACATTTTTTAACCCCGATTAATTTTTGAAGGGACCTGTGCGTACAGATATAAAAGAAGAGACTGGGTCTATAGGAGCCCAGTTTCTTTTGTGATTTTAATCTTGGGTCATGCAAGCGTTCCTACCGAAGATAGCTGCGTCTGCTCGGCATCGCGGAAGAATCTCCACATGACGCCAATCGCGGCTAAATACAACAATGTTGTAGCGATAAACAACGGTGCGAAACCATACTGCTGCTGCACGACGCCTGAGATATATGGTCCTACCGACCAGCCGATTTGCCATGCAATGTTGAGCACACTACTGGCCAGGCCCTGTTGGCGGACCGGTGTTTGTTCCATGCAAAAGGCGGAGTAAAGCGGGGCCGACATATTCATTAGCGCTGCCCGCATCAGAAACGCAAAGCCCGCGATCCAGAGCGAGGGTATGAAGCCGATCATCAGCATAAAGATCACACTGCTCAGTTGCGTGAATGCCACGGTACGAACCTTCCCGCCCAGTCGGGTGGTGAGGCGCGGTCCAATCAAGGAACCAATCGCAATCGATAAAGATGACAAACCGAAGAAGAGACCCAGCAGGGCATCGGAAATTGCGAACCTGTCTTTGAAGAAGACATTCATGTAGGGAATGAGAATCGCCGCGCCCATGCCAATCAGAAAATTTGGCGTTGCAAGTTTAATTATCTGTCGCCTCAGGTTCAACCTTTCCAGACGCTCGAGTTCTGGTCCGGTCGGCAACATCTGCACTGGGGAAAACGTCTTCGGCTCACGCATGAGCCATAACGGGATCAGCGCCGTCGTTCCAAATAAGACTGTGGTGATAAGCACCGCCTGATAAGCAATTGCGCTGGTTGAATCGACATGAAAAAGAGTCCCGAAGCGCGCCGGCAATTGCCCGGCAAAGAGACTACCTACCGCGCCCGCCACCGTTTGCAATCCATAGTTGAGACTGAAAAGCAACGTGCGGTTCTTTGTATCAGATAGCTTCACCATAAGTGGCGAGCTGCTTACCAAAATAAACATGCTGAAAGCACCCGCGCAGGCAGCCATGATCGCGATCAACACAGGCTGTTTGAAGGTTACCTGGCCAAAATAGGCAAGACCCGAAAAGACCAGACCGATAATGAGTGCAGGCCTGTATCCGATGCGGTCCGAAAGACGGCCGATAGGAATACCAAACAGCAAACTCGTAAGTGCCGGCAATGAGTTGACGATGCCCAGGAAGTCACGTGTGAAGCCGCTTTGAAGCATGTAGATATTGAAGAACAGCTGCCAGCCGCTGATAATGATGCCATAGATGACCGTCGTCCATAGAAAAAGCCGGGCATCGCGCTGGAAAGTGCGCATGGGTTGAATGTAATGCTCATTAATATTTTGAAACATAGGGTGATGACCAGGGAGCAAAAAGTGACCGGCATTGGATGGTGCCAGTCACTCGAAATTAATCAGCAGGCTGTACCTTTGGCAGCACAGATCCTGAGATATCTTCCGCGTGCAAGCGATTAGCGCGTGCGATCAGAGGCAGTGCAGGCGCCAGCAACAGGCTCGCGACGGTAATGGCAGCGCGAATGGACCACAGGCTGATCAATGCGGCAACCGGTCCACTCGTGATCTGACCGATGGCATCCACCTGGCCAGACATAGAGATTACCGTGGCCCGGGTTTCAGAGTCAAGACGCTGGTTGACCCACGCAGTATAAAGCGGCTCCATCACGTTACGCGTAATACTGACCATGATCACTGCGACAACGCTAACGGCAAGTGCGGGAGAAAACGAGAAGGTGAAGATCGCAGACGAGAGCAACACAGTGATCCATAGCATGGCGCGCGCAATGGAGGGTGCGTGGTTTGCATCCAGGCGCTTTTCAACCTGGCGCGTCACAAAAATGGAAGACAGCATCCCACCGGCACGCAAGAAACCAAAGAAAGCAACCGAATTCAAGCCCAAAATGCCTGGCAGTGTGAAATTGTCGACCAGGTATTTCACCCATAGGCGATCCCAGCCTTCGGAATAGAGCCCGTAGATGAAACCAATTCCCAGGATGGATAAAAGCGCCGGTCTTGAACGCACGGCTGAGATACCCTTCCTGAAAATATCACCCATATGCTGGAATGAATTTCGGGCTTCAGGTCGAGTCGGCTTGAAGCCGTGTTCAGGCATGAAGAGAATTAATAGGACGCTGATCCCAGCGACCGAGGCACCTCCCACCAAAAGGGGCACATTCACGGCAATATTCCCCAGAGGAATAGCAATTAACATACCGATGAAAGCGCCCGCCAAATCAAATTGGTTGGCGCGCAGAAAAGCGCGATTGGCAGTTTCTTCACCGATCTCATCGGATAGCCAGGCTTGCATCGCCCCACTCGTAAAGGTATAGCCAATTCCCCAAAACACTTGTGTGAGCAGAATCATTCTGAAGGTCGGAAACAATCCTTCGATCAGAAAGCCAAGGCCCATCAGGAAATAACCAATGATGATCGATAACCTGCGTGAATATGCGTCAGCCACGATGCCGGTTGGAATCTCGAACAGGAGAATAATCACCTCGAGGGTTGTGCCAACCAGCACCAGCTGCACACCCGAAAGTCCGGCCACCGTCGCTTCGTAAAGCGACGTGACGACAAACATCATGCTGAAAAACAGACCGGTAAAGAATTGAAGTCCTATATACAATTTATAAGCATCTAATTTACGAAACATTTTCACCTTTAGTTTTGTGCACAGTTATTCACCAGGGCCGCAAAGATTCTTTGTTACTTTGTGTTCCTTCGTGGTGGAAGCGCTTTTGAGTTCGGCTTATCCAGATTGGGGTTATGCAATCGGGTATATATTTGACAATCTCTTCGGGAAAAGGATATTAAGCAGAACGCGCACATCCTCCAAATCACACCAACAATCCGCAAAGGTATATTCCAATTCCTCGAAACTGCGGTAGCCGAAAAGCAATTGCAGAAAGGTCAGATCGGGGAATGCAGCCTCGCCTTCCTTTTCCGGTGTGGGCTTCCAGGCCTCGATGGCTGTAATCTTTCCATGATCGATCACCATGTGCAGTCCTGTCCGGTAGAAGCTGATCCGAATCTCACGGGAATGCCCCGCCGCAATGGATTCGGATAATCGCTTTTCCAGGACGGGTTGTACGTGATGGAGGAAACCGAGCAGATCAGGTACCCGTAAATACCAGGCATACGGATCACGAATAGTAGGCAGGCGTTTTCCCATCGCCTCATAGGCGGGATGCGCAGCGCCAAGCATAAAGCCGAATGAATTAAATTCACCATGATCTCGGCTTGCATACTCCTGTCCCTTCGCCCAGAGATAGCGCACGACACTGGGGGTGACTTCCAACCAGGATACCCCCGGCTTCAATTCATACCGGGAAGCCGCGAGACTGGTTTGGTAATTGTAGCCAGGGTGTCTAAAAAAACCTACAAGCTCGCCTGCCTTATCTTCGATTGTACAGTTGACCCAACAATGATTGTTCTCGCTGCGGCCCATTAACTCATAGCGGAAGAGTTCCGGGGTACGTTCACAGGCCACCATGGATCGCCGGCGGGTTTGATCGTAGAGCTTTTCAATAAAGGGCAAATCACTTTCGTGTGAGGCTCGAACGATATATGGCTCAGGGTCGCCTTCTTTCAATTTTGGCAGTTGCGCTTCGTACCCAAAGCGACGCCCGTCCAAATCCACAGCCATCTCATAACCAAATTGGCGATAATAAAACGGGATCCCTGTAATGGCTTGAACCCTTTCGCCGCGCTCGACACTCCATCTGTGAATCTCCTCAAATTGCAGGCGCACGAGTCCGCGATTGCGGAACTCAGGCAGTGTGCCGACCAGTTCAGGTCGGCCTACGCCAAACTTGATCCCTTCGTACGACCAGGTTTGCGAGATCAGGTTCAACGTGGAGATAATTCTGCCTGTGGCAGATTCTTCGACAATGGTGAAATCGTTTGAATGAAAAGTGGGGTGTGGCCTGGTAAGCAGGTCGCGCGTCCAGGCAGCCAGGCATTCTCCATCGGCTTCATTATCGGCGTGAATGGCACGGTTGAATTCGGCCAGCGCGTCCGCGTCAGCAGGTGTCGAACGACGCAGGATCAAACCATTGCCCAGATCGCGCAAAATTGTTTGTTGCTTGGTGAACATAAGTTGTCCCGTCGGGCGCTTACCTGAAAGGGACAGTCATGCCCGCGCAGGACAAGCGCCGTTATAAGAGTTTTTTCAGTTGCCGCAAAGTGGATTCAGGATCTTTGAAAAGGATGCCTTTTATACCAACTTTTTCACAACCTTCAATATTGATATGGAAGTCATCGACGAAGACGGCTTCTTTGGGACTTACCCCAAACTGCTCCAGGGCAAGTTGAAAAATCTTCGCTTCAGGCTTAACCGCGCCGACCTCTGCAGAAATGATCAACTTGTCGAAGGCATCGTCGAACTTTTCCCGGACAATATAGTCGCGCAAGTCGCCCCAGGCATTTGAGATCAGTCCCGTTTTGTATTTGCCGCGCAAAGACCGGATGTAATCGAGCAGGGTACGGTCCACGATATCGCCCGCGAAAAATTCATCACGTATGATCGACAACTCAGAGGCTGGACGTCTCAATCTTTGTATAACGGAAGCCCAATGTTCATCGGAACTGATCTCACCGATCGATGCTCGATTACTCGTATCGCTATCAAAGACAATCTTATTCAGATCGTCATAATCCATGCCGAGCTTGTCGGCAAGCTGCTGGCGCGGCGCCTGAAACTCCGTGCGGACAATGACGCCGCCCAGGTCGAAGAAGACAACTTTGATGGTCATTTGCTTTTCTTGGTCGTCTTCTTGCTCTTTGAGGCAGTTGTCGCAGTTGCCTTTTTCCCCTTGGGGGAGGAGGCAGCAGATGCTTTCTTCGGCGCAGGCTTTGGCTTTGCTGCTGGCGGATTGGCTGCTTTTGGTTCAGGTGTGGATTGGGCCTCAGCAGCAGGAGCAGCCTCAGGTGCCGGCGCCTCGTGTTGCGGATGCTCTTTCATCTCTGCTTCGAATTCCTTGAGTTCAGCACGCCAGTTAGGCATCGCCATCTCCATGCGCTGACGTGGGATCTGGGTGGCACGCCTGCAGCGCGGACAATGTGCGTCATAGTGCGTCAGGTTGTGCGCATCTATCTCTTGCAAGGCATCCAGCATTTCAACGCGGCTGAGCGTATAGGGTGTTTGACAAAAAGCACAACGGATATTCATAGGTACTATACTCCTTGTGAATCAGTTTATTGCTCAAGGGATTCTACACTGATTTCAGTACCCGCACGTAACTCCTTCTCGTAGAGATCGAATGCATGATGGACATGCATTCCGGCATTTTCATACAGGCGCAACGCACCGGTCAGGTTCTGGGCATCCACACCAAGACCTGCCTTGCGCTTGCCGCGCCGGTAAAACTCGTTGAAGGAATGCCGCAGCAATGCGAGTCCAATGCCGCGCTTGCGCCAGGGACGGCGTACGCCCAAAGTACCTACCCACCCGAGATTCGGGTCATCATCGGAGTGAGCGCGGCAGATGTTAATGCCAGCGATTTCATCTCCATCCATTGCCAGGAACAATAAGGTTGGGTCGAAACCTTCATACTCAAGTTCAAAATATTTGAATCGCTGGAAGCCCTCTTCAAACGGCTGCTCCAAAAAGCCGAAGTGATCACGGAAGGATTCCAGATCTGCACGATAAACCGCTTCCGCATCGGTAGTGGGATTATACGTGCGTAGCGTGATACTTTCGGGCCAGACCGGCTCCGGGACAAGACCATCCAACTCGATCAGCATTCGATAGAAACTGCGGATGTACCTGTAGCCCATGTCTTCGAACAGCTTCTTGGATTTTTCTGCTTCGCTGAAGATGCTAACACGCGGCGCAAAACGCAAACCAGCCGGGACACTGTCTAGAGACTGCATGGCACGTTCCTCAGCCCATCGAAGTAACCAGGTACCCAGACCCAGGCCTTCATACTCAGGGTGGACCCGCCCCCAAATCCACGGATGGACAGGTGGTTTCGCGGTTGTCCAAACTTCAATGTATCCAACCAATTCTCCGGCCGGTGCAAAGACCACACGAATATCCTCGGCCGGGCTAAAGCCGGGAGAGAGCCATTCCTCACGCAGAGGTTCGGTCTCGGTGATCTCATCCTCTTGAATGATAGATTGTGCCCATATATTGAATAATTTGAGCGCAGGTTCTACATCCTCCAGGCGGCCTCCGCGGACAATGAAACCTTCAGGGATGGAAATGTTCAAATTTTCTTGTAGATAGGCTCCCATTCTTTCTCCTATTCTTGTTCTTCAGGTTCGCGACCTGAACGTAGTTCTTTTTCATAAATGACATATTCAGCGGCAACTTGCATGCCAGCCTTTTTATACAGGCGAGTTGCGCCAGTGGGATTCTGGGCATCCACACCCAGACCAATTGTTTGCATTCCGCGCTTGTAGAACTCACCAAAGGAGTGAAGCAGCAAGGTTTCACCGAGCCCACGCTTGCGCCAGGCACGGCGGACTCCCAGTGTGCCGACCCAACCGATTCCAGTGCGGTAACGACACAGGGAATAACCGGCGATCTGATCGCCATCCCAGGCAATAAACCACAGAGACGGGTCAAGGTCTGCGCGACCAGTCATGTGGTGCTGCCAGCGCTCGAACGTCCCAGGTGTATGCCCCCAATGATCACTGAATGCCTCCTCATGCGCTTCGAAGACTGCATGGTTATGCTGTTCCAATAGAAAGGGACGGAGTTCAATACCGGCAGGCCATGTGGGTAAACGAGGCAGCTCCTGCAACTTGATTTCCATACGCCACGAAAACCGGATTGGACGATAGCCTTCTGTCTCATGCATTTGGCGGGAGACAGTATCACCGGTCATCATCCCATTGCGTATGAATACACGCAGGTCGGGTTGGGCAAGTTCCATCTCTGCGCGGGCCCGTGCTTCTAATGCACGCAGCATGGTTGTGCCGATGCCAAGTCCCTGATATTCAGGGTGAACATAGCCGTCTCCCATCAGGGAAGCATGTACATAACGATTGTTGAATTCCTCATAGCCAACGATACGTCCATCGGCAGTCTCAACCAGCCAGACATTCTTCTCAAGATCAAAACCCGGAGATTTCCACTCGCGTTCAAGTTCTTCAACTGTGACTGCTACGGTCGGGTCTCCATCAGCCGTGCAAACGTCGAGAATCAGTTGGGCTATAGGTTTAACGTCAGCCCATTGGGCCCGACGCAACTTCAAGCCCGCCCCGAGCGTAGTCGAGAGGCTTGGATCAAAAGGCGTTTTAGTAGTTTTTATTTGTGTGTTCATAAGCTTCTTCCATCATCCACCAATGGTGGTCGAATAAAACACTGCGATTGGTTTCGATATACCCGGTAGACTACCCAACCAGCGCAGCGTCCGTGTCACGATCCATCCATTCTTCGCGCAGAATGCCCATGGAGAATTCATTCCAACGGCGTCCTTCACGGTTCAGTAAATTGCGCAAGTGTCCTTCATGGCGGAAGCCTGCCTTTTCATAGGATCGGATCGCGCGCGGATTATATTCAAAAACGGTCAGGCTAATACGTCTCAAATTGATCTCGGTAAACGCAAACCGCAAAAGGATATTTATCGCATCTGTGCCATAGCCCTTGCTCCAATATTCAGTTTCGCCAATGCCAAGCCCAACAAACGCCTCGCGCCCCGACCAGCTCACCACGTCAAGAGTGAGCTCGCCGAGCAGTTTATCCTCAGCCAATGTGCGGATGCTAAAAAAATAGATCATGGGCGCCATTTGGCTAACTTCCTCTTCCATCCACTTGACTGTCCTTTTCGCAGACTGCATTCGGTGCGGAGATGAATTCAACAGGCGCTGATACTCTGAGTTCAGATTCCAGCGCGCAAACGCCTTGCTCATTTCTTCGGGATCATAGGCAGATAATCGAACAAATTTGCCGGTGAGAACATTTTTCATTTTTGATCTCCGTTTTGCATTTGTAACCATTCTTCGCACAGAATGCCCATCCACAAGGAGTCGGTGCGCCTGCCTTCACGCAGAGTGTCCGAGCGTGTGCGGCCTTCCAGTCGGAACCCACACTTCTCATAAGAGCGCAATGCGCGCGGGTTGTATTCATACAGGCCAAGCGATACGCGTTCCACACACAATTCCGTAAAGGCATATTGCAGGCACAACTTCATCATATCTGTGCCGTAACCTTTACTCCAAAATTCGCGCTCGCCAATAGCAAGACCGACCCATGCTTCAGCATGGATTAAGTCAACCCACAGGCCAAGGAAGCCGATGAATTTATCCTCGTCCAGCGTACGAACTGAGAAAGAGTAGCGTTCGGGCTTGAACCCCTCCTCAACCTGCTTTTCAAACCATTCCTTGATCTTCTTTTCGGAAGTCAATTGAGCAGGGTGACTATCGGCAAGGCGGTGGAATTCCGAATCGCGCTGCCAGCGAACTTCCGCTTTGGCACGCGTCTCTGGTTCTTCAAAGGCGAAGCGAACAAGTTCTCCACGAAATAGATCTTTCATGGCTATCTCCTAGGGCCGCGCTTGCCATTCGGAGCTTAGCAGCCCGAAAATATACAGATCCCAGCGGCGGCCATCCCGTTCCAGCGCTTTGCGCCGGCACACTTCTTGAGCGAATCCAAATTTCTGCAACAGGGCAATGGCGCCTTCGTTGTACTCCGGTACGGCTGCACTCAGGCGGAACAGATTCAGCTCGGCAAATGCAAATCGCAGCAACATCTGCAATGCCTGTGTGCCATAACCTTTTCGCCGATCCTCCGCCGCGCCAATACCGAGGCGGAGGAAACCATTGCCGTTGGTCCATTCAATCCATTGGATGATAGCTTTGCCGATCAGGCGATCATCCGCTTTGGCACGGATCATGAAGTGAAAGAGGTTCTTATCTTCTTCCACTTGCTTTTCCAGTTTTTCATACTTCTTCTTGATCATGGCAGCAGACATCGGCCGTGCAGGGTCGGTTTCCATCAGGCGCATGAATTGAGAATCATGAGTCCATTTTGATTCGATCTCTGGATCCTTCTCATGATCGATGGGGCCAAAGCGGATATCCTGGCCTTCAAAGAGTTGGGTTTGAATATCGAACATGTTTTCTCCTCTAACCCTCACCCAAGCCAATAGACGGATGAGGCAAAAATAAAACAGCCACAGGCCTTGCCCATGACTGCATGCTGACGGCTGACGCCAAACCAAAACGGCCACGGGCGAGTGCACCGTGGCCGTCAATTACAATGCGTGTAAATTAACGATCAGTAGGCGCACTCCGCGAATCAACATCGCCATTGGCGATGAGGAAAGATTTTGCATAGCGTTCAACCATGTTCATGATCATCAGTCGTGCGCCTCCTTTCTTAGAAATTCTTATGTTCGAAGTGTAACATGCGGGTCGATTTTCCGTCAAGTTATTGAGTGAGAATGAAAGGCGGTACTTCATGGTTACGTGGAAAACTGATCTTGATACCATTCCTCTCCACACAGTCCTGATCGTCTCTGATCATCCGGAAAATGTTGCCGTTTGGGATGCGCTCTTTAGTCAAAGGAATTGCATCGTCCTGCCTGAATCGAATGTCTTCGATGCCCTGCAAAGTGCGCGGCTCGTTGGCCCTTCTTTGATGCTGGTGGATATGAACTTGTCGAAGTCTCAGCGTACTGCTTTGTTATCCGGTTTGCGCGAAGCCAGTCGCGGACCGATTCTGATGCTCATCACCGCCAATACCATTGACGAAATCGTCGAGGCGAATCAGGAAGGTGCCGATGAGTGCCTTGTTAAGCCAGTCAATCCTGCGGTACTGGTGGTCAAGGCGATGGCATGGTTAGGACATGGTCAACGAAGTGAACGCGCACCCGCCTTGCTGGGTGTGACTCTTTAGAGCTTATTTTTTCTCCTCCTTGTTTCTGGTCAGCCCCCGGCTGAATCAAAACGCCCGCGAAACGGAAGCGGGCGTTTTGATTCCTGGTTTACTATGGGTTAGCGCCGGTACTGATCAAACCAGCCTGTAAATCATCCAAAGTCTGCTGGACGAGGTGCTGTTTTCCCGCCGAGAGAAGGCTTGAATCTACATCAGCCAGACCCAAAGGTGACTGAACCGTGACGCCTCCCTGCCCGCTGATCAATCCGGGCCACGCATTTTGGATTGCTTTGATAACGTCCGGTTGAATTGTCATCACCCACCCGGCCGGACGCTGTTCAGGCGTTACCGTCCCGATCATAGATGTACCTGTTGTACCAATATACGTCTCAAGGTCAGGCGTTGCAATGTCAGGGTAAAGATAAATTGTCCTGACCTTATATTGCAGGATCAGAATATCTGCATAAGCATGATAGTTGGCTTTGTCTTCATCAGCGCCAATCTCAAGATACTGAGGAAACGCCCAGGGCAAATAATAAAATGGGCGGCAGATACCGCAATAAAACACCATCCCGCTGGCGTAAGCATTTAATGCCCGCTGTGCATCCGGGTTATCTTTTGGCATCAACATACCGATACGATAATCGTCGGTGATCAAGGCGGCAGTGTAACCTGCCAGAAAAGCTGCGATGTCTGATTGAGAATTGTTGCCCAGTACACTGATATTGCCCCCGGGCTTAACATCCGGAAGATTGATCGCCAGGAATTGTGCTTGCGGCGCAGCCGCCGCGAGCGCAGCGATCCCCGGATCAGGCGGAAGAGCGATCACCACCTTCAACCCCGGCTCGAGATCCGCGGGTGTCAGTGTGTTGCGCACTTGAAAGCGCAATCCGGAAGCCTGTGCGAGGTCGTAAACCGTTTTTTGGTAAAGGTTTGAGGTATCAGGATCCAAATCAGCAGGGACGACCAGGATCGCAAGTGGACTGGCCGGCGTCGCTGTCAATGTAGGCGGAATAATGGGGGTATCCGTTGGAAGAGGTGTTGAAGTAGCAGCGGGCTGATTTCCCCCGCAAGCACTCACTGTAACGAGGACTACGATGAATATAATGACGAATCTTTGACGCACAAATTTTCTCCAGAATCCAGAATGGCAGAATTATACACGTTGATTAGATACCACCCCAGAGGTTTAAGCTAGCTTCTGGTGCAAAGCTCGCTCACGCCGCCCCCTGCGCAGGGAGCACTT
>DATGYJ010000639.1:0-6388 GCA_035298105.1 Anaerolineales bacterium
CACTTTTAACTTTCAGCAATCCTCGGTGGTCGAGTGCCCCGTGTTCGTCGGGGTGTACCGAGACCACACATTTCATGTTATCTTTCACTTTTAGGTTATCTTTGGTCTCGATACGACGAGAGAGCGCCGCCTACTCGACCAATGGAATGCTTTTGGAACAAATTGTCCGGTGGCTAGATTTAATTGTTAATCTTCAAAATCTCGCTCTACATTTTTTATGCACACGCTACAGCTCGACCTCAATCACAAAAAGCAAGTAGATGACTTCCTACGCTTGCCCTTTTCCATTTATAAGGATATACCGCAGTGGGTGCCGCCCCTGCAAATGGACGAACGGCTCAGGCTCAGCCCCGAGCGTTTTCCGTTCTACCGGCATTCCCAGGCGGCGTTCTTCCTTGCTTATGAGGGGAGGCGTCCGATTGGGCGCCTGGCAGTGCTGGATAACCGTCGCTATAACGAGTTCCATCAGACAAGGACCGCTTTCTTCTATTTGTTCGAATGTGAGAATCATAAGGAAGCTGCGACCGCGTTATTCAGCGCAGCCTTTGATTGGGCGTGCTCACGTGGGCTCGACAAGATCACCGGTCCAAAGGGTTTCACCCCGCTCGATGGGTTTGGTATGCTGGTAAAAGGCTTTGAGCATCGCCCTGCTTTTGGGTTGCCCTACAATCCTGCCTATTACATTGACCTGGTCGAGGCGCAGGGATTTGTCAAAGAAGGGGAAGCCGTTTCAGGTTATCTCGGAGCGACTACCCAATTTCCGGCGCGGATCCATCAACTGGCTGAACGCCTTGCCCAACGCCGTGGACTGCGTATCTTGCACTGTGCTACCCGCAGTGATCTGCGCAGACTTGTGCCTCACTTCAAAGAACTCTACAACAATTCCCTGGGCGGAACGGAAGGGACCGCGCCACTGACAAATGAAGAAATGGATTCGATGGCGAGGCAGCTCATCTGGCTGGCTGACCCGAAGCTCGTCAAACTGGTTATGAAGGGCGATCAAGCCGTTGGCTTTTTGCTGGCATATCCGGATATCTCGGCTGCCCTGCAAAAAACACACGGACACCTCTTCCCGTTTGGCTGGCTGACTCTGCTCCTTGAGCTCCGCCGCACGGACTGGATCGACATCAACGGCGCAGGCTTGCTGCCAGAGTATCGCGGCTCAGGCGGCACAGCCATCCTCTATAGCGAAATGTTCAAGTCCGTAACGGAAAACCCGCGCTACCGATATGCAGACATCGTGCAGATCGGCATCGAGAACGAGAATATGCAGCGCGAACTGGAAAACTTTGGGATTGATTTCTATAAGATGCACCGCACCTATGTGCGCGACCTCTAATACCCCAGTCGATAGGGGAAAGCACTTACGAAGAGCCAAAGAATACAATTTTCACCAAAATGAGAGCCAGAGATAGTCCTATATTTTTGCATCATTTTGAATAAGGTGGTCAAACAGGTACCCCCATATTTGGGGGTACATTCGGCGGGCGGTTTAGAGCGAGTTTAGAGCGAAGGAAGAGCGAATTCAGAGCGAGTTCATATTCTCGGAAAGGACGACGGTTATACGCTATTTTGACCCCCATATGTGGCAGTACCCTTGATCGTTGTTTTCAAAGAAGTAGCATTACAATATGGCTTGTAGCCGGATATAGCCCTACTTCAAACCAAGAAATCGCTACGAGTCCAGAGAGCAACGTTGATATCCAAAAACAATGACCACGTACTGATGCTGTTCTTTTTCCTGGTTCTTGCCATCTTTTTAACTTTGGGCAGAGTCGGTACAGCCTTTCATTCCTTTGCGCTCTTAACACCGGACCTGGGCGTTTATGCTTCCTTTGCAGCGGCACAAGATGCACCGGAACTTTTCACGAGAGATCCCTTCTTATCCAACCAGAAAAACGTTAATAGTTACAACATGATCCTTGTGCCTTTGATCAAGACATTGAAAAAAGGCTTTGGCAATTATGGAACTGCCTGTGCTGTCCTTCTGCCATTCTTTCTTTTCATACATCTGGCGGGGTATTACGTGCTGGGCGTCGCCATTTTTAAGAATTCCTGGGCAGGCCTGCTGGTGTCGCTGCTTCTTTCCACACCGCTGCTGACTTATTATGATTACTGGGGGCTCATCCTGGATGCGCTGCCGCGTTTTCTTTATCAGGGACTGATCCCTTTCCTGCTTGCCTTATCGATCTGGCGCGGGTACAACGTGAAATGGTGGCCCGTTATACTGGGCGGCGTTGGCTTGTTGAATTACGTGCATCCGCTCAGCACGCCTGCCTGGACAATCGCTGTAATGTTTGCACTGTGGGTATCTGCTCCAAACGTGAAGTTCTGGGAAAAAGCACGCATGATGGGGTTGTCTCTGATAGTGCTGCTCCTGGTCCTTTCCCCTTTCGTCTTTAATTACGTGAAAAGCACAATTTTGGAAACCAGCGATGTGCTTGGTTACGATCAGACGATGGCGATTCTGCAATCACGCTTCTCGACCCTGGATAACGCCAACCCGATCTCGGGGCTGGTCGTTTTTTTCGCCGGGAGAAGGGGCATTAGTTTTGATTTCATCTGGTATCTGATCTGGATGCTTGGAATTGCAGGGATCATCTTTGGACTCACCCGGCGCAAGGATTCAGAGGAGCATGCACATCTGCGCCAGATTGCCGCCTGGATGACAGGCATTCTCGCTGTGAGCGGGTTTGTACCTGTATTGGAACGGATTGTCTTTGCTTATCTAAGACGTATTCCGCCGGAGTTTGAAATTTTAAAGACACTCCGTTATTTGGTACCTCTTGTCTTGCTTGCGGCTTTCTATGGGCTGTGGCTGGCGAAAGATGAGCTTCAGAAAAAAAGTGCGTCTCCAATTCTCTCTCAGTATCTATTTTTAGGAGCTAGTGTGCTGCTTCTAGCTGCCTGGGGAATAACTAGTCAAGTCCCGTATCAAGATTATCGCGGTATAGTCAAACAAAATGTTTCCTGCTGGCTTCAGAGAAAACTTATTTGCTCGCTGTCTCCAATCACTATGGATTTTATTGGTGCTTTAGATGCGGTGCGTGAGAAAACTCCGGTTGGGTCACGTATTTTTTCGGAAGGGCAGGAGGTGGCTGTTCGTTATTATGCCCTGCGGCCGTTGGCTTTTACCTATAAAGATGGCGCTCCATTGGCTTATACCGATCAAAAGCAATTGCTAATATGGAATGAACAATCCGAAACCATGGAAAGGCTGGCCTTCATCAGCAAATTCCCTTTCCGGCGTAGAGCGTTCGTCAAAGGGATCGTGGAACTTGCCCAGAAAACCGGGTCCGATTATCTTCTTCTGCAAGAGCCCTATCGGGCTGACTTGGATTATCCTGAGCAGTTGAGTCTGGTCTATGCCAATGCGAATTACTCTTTGTATCAGCTAAACCCGTAACATCGGCATTGAAATCAAAAAGAAGGATTTATGCAATCATCTAAAACAAAAAGAAACCTGCAAATTATGTCAGCAATTCTGTTTTTTTTGACAATTTTCCCATATCTCTATTTGTTATTCAATGTGGGGCCTGTTTACAGTTATGGACAGGAAACGGGAGGAAATGCACTATTGCAAATCTACATTCCCCTTTGCTTAATCGGTCTCCTTGGGTCCGCGTCTTTTTTACTGCTTCTGATCTCATTAATCGCCAAAGATAGGTATGAAAGGTAAGAATTGTTAAGAACAAAAGGGGAAGATTGACACTTAATTTGGGTTCATTTGGCAGTTAGA
Organism: Anaerolineales bacterium; assembly: GCA_035298105.1. Lineage (GTDB taxonomy): Bacteria > Chloroflexota > Anaerolineae > Anaerolineales > Villigracilaceae > Defluviilinea. The sequence continues at coordinate 3,740 of DATGYJ010000639.1, forward strand.
TTGCAGACCGGGGGAGACTACAATAAAAGACGGAGATGAGATTATGACGATCATCGTAGCCGATACCACCTGTGGATTGCCTCGTAAATTGCTTGAAGAACGCGGCATTCCATTGATTCCTCAGGTTGTCACGTTTGGGGACGAGTCTTATCACGATGACAAGGACCTGGATACAGCTACATTCCTAAGCAAGCTGAAAGCATCACGGACTCTTCCGAAAACCGCGGCGCCGGAACCTTCTTTGTATTACCCTGTGTTTGCCGAGGCGAGAAAAAGAGGCGAAAGTGTGGTTGTGGTCGCGCCGACGAGTAAAGCCAGTGGAACTGTCCGTTCCGCGGAAACCGCTGCACAAGATTTCCCCGATGTGGATATCCGCGTTGTGGACACGCTGACCATTTCCTGCAATCTCGGTTCGTTAGTTCTCGTGGCTGACGATATGGCGAAGGCCGGCAAATGTGCTGACGAGATCGTTGCCAGGCTGAATGACATGATCCCCCGCGGGCGGATTTATTTCCTGGTTGATACGCTGGAGTATCTCGCCAAGGGTGGCCGCATCGGCGGGGCGAAGAAGTTACTTGCGGAATTGCTGGAGATTAAGCCGATCCTGCAGGTCAAAGATGGGCAGGTTGAAGCGTTCGAGCAGCAGAGAACGAAAAAGCGTGCCCTGGCGCGTCTCGTAGAGGTGGCAACGGAATCGTGCAAGGGGGGAGAAGATGCTCATTTGTGTGTGTTACAGGTTGAGGCTGAGCAAGAAGCGCAGTCTCTGGTTGAAGAATTGAAATCCAAGGTGCTGGTTTCCAGTATCCCAATTTATGAATTACCGCCCGCCATTGTTGTTCATGCTGGTCCAAAGGCAATGGGAGTGGGCTTTTTTATCTAATGGTATAATTTTGGCTCTAATTGCGTAATTTCCCACGAACGTGGTTTTGTAAGGAGTTCCCATGTCAGGTCATTCAAAATGGTCAACGATTAAGCGTAAAAAAGGAGTAGCCGATGCCAAGCGCGGCGCCATCTTTACGCGTCTTGCCCGTGAAATCGTCATGGCTGCCCGAGAAGGCGGCGGTGATCCCGAAAGCAATTTTCGCTTGCGGCTCGCCGTGGACAAAGCTCGTGCAGAAAATATGCCCAAAGATAACATCGAGCGGGCCATCCGCCGTGGTTCAGGCGAAGATAAGGACAGCGCAGCCTTTGAACAGATCATGTATGAAGGTTATGCTCCGCATGGCGTAGCGGTTCTTGTCGAGGCTGTCACCGATAATCGTAATCGCACGGTGGCTGACCTGCGCCATACGTTCTCGAAGGCAGGCGGTAACATGGCAGAACTGGGCGCGGTGAGCTGGCAGTTCGCCCGGATTGCGTATTTTTCGTTCCCGTCCAACGCGCTGAATTTCGACAAAGCCTTTGAGCTTGGGCTCGAAGCCGGAGCGGATGATGTTGTGGAAGAAGATGGGCATATCGAGATCACCGGCCCCGTTGAGTCATTCAAAGAGATCGCTACTCGTTTGCACAAAGCCAACGTCCAGCCTGACGAAGCGGGCTTGCGGATGAGCCCCAAGCAGGAAATAGAACTTAATCCTGAAGCTTCTGTTCAGGTGCTCAAGGCCCTCGAAGCCATTGAAGACCTCGACGATGTGCAGAACGTTTACTCGAACTTGAAAGTTTCAGACGAAGCATTAGCCGCATTGGAAGCTGCTTGATCTTTGTAGTAACGACTTAAGTCGTTACTACTTTTATTTAATGACCCTCGCATTAGGGATCGACCCTGGTACTGCGACCACTGGTTATGGGCTCGTGCGGCTCGAACCGGATGGAAGTTTGGCCGCCGTTAAATATGGTGTGATCTTAACCCCGAAGGAAGCCACCGCTCCGGCGCGCCTGGTGATGCTTTATGACGAATTGCGAGGCCTCCTCAATGAGGAGAAACCCGACACCGCCGCAGTTGAAAAACTATTTTTCTCGAGAAATGTGACGACGGCCCTCGCAGTAGGGCAGGCGCGTGGCGTAGTGATGTTGTGTTTGCAACAAGCGGGGATCGAAGCGTTTGAATATACCCCCAATGAAATCAAACAGGCAGTTGCCGGTTATGGCGGTGCACAGAAGAGACAGGTGCAGGAAATGGTGCGGGCATTGTTACAACTTGATTCTATTCCGAAGCCTGATGATGCTGCCGATGCATTAGCCATTGCAATTACTCATTTGAATACAAAGCGATATGATTAATTACAAAGGGTGTAAAACTCACGAAGGTTAAACCTATCAATCCTTTGTGTACTTTGTGTCCTTTGTGGTAAAAATGAAATTATGATAGCAACTTTGCGCGGTGAAATTGCACAAATCGAAGAAAATGCCCTTATCCTTGAAGTCGGCGGTGTAGGGCTGCGGGTCTTTGTCCCAGCCCCGTTGCGTGGACGGATGAAACCAGGCGAGGCTCTTTTGCTATATACGCATCTTGTCGTTCGTGAAGACGCTTTCAGCCTTTATGGCTTCGAATCTCAATCGGAGCGGGAGCTGTTCAATATCCTGCTCGGCGTGGATGGTGTGGGACCGAAGGTGGCATTGTCCGTACTTTCCACCATGACATTGGATGCTGTCCAGCGTGCGGTCTTTGCGGATGAAGCCGACATATTGAGCCGTGTCCCTGGTGTGGGG
>DATGYJ010000640.1:0-26230 GCA_035298105.1 Anaerolineales bacterium
CATGTAGTTCCCCGGCGGCCTACTCGAGTCTAGTAAACGGACCGCATACATTCCAGGTCCGGGCAACGGATGCAGTCGGCAATACCGATAGTACTCCTGCAAGCCGGACTTGGACCGTGGACACGATTGCACCAACAGGCGTGGCAATTACTGCGCCAACAAATAACGCAAGCGTGACCGGTCAGGTAACGATCTCTGCCTCTGCCAGCGATAACGTCGGCATTGCGTCTGTCGGTTTCTACGTAGACGGTCAGTTACTTGCGACCGATACATCCGCTCCGTACAGCACGACCTGGAATACGAACAAGGTTTCGAAGACCTCGCATACGCTTTACGCTATAGCAGCCGATGCCGCCGGAAATACCACCCAGTCCGCGACCGTTACAGTCACAGTCAGATAGAGGAGACTATGACATTAACGCAATCGTTGGTTCGCGGGTCGCGGAGTTTGCTGTTGTTGGCGCTGACGCTTTTTAGCCTGGCGCCGACAACAGCGAGCGCGGCAACGGAATACAACGAGACCATTCAATTTAGCGATGACTTTGATAGCTGCTCAGGGGAGCGTGTCCTGGTCAGCGGGACGCAGCATATCGTCGGGCGCTCCATACCGGATGCTGCTGGGAAGTTGCACTTTGGCTTCACCCGCAACACAAAAGGAACCGGTATCGGTCAAATATCCGGTGACAAATATCTATTAACCGATGCTTTTACTCGAGCGAGTCTGGAACTTGTCTCCGGCGCAGGAACCACATTGATCGAGCAGTATGATTCTCGACTTATTCATCAAGGGGAGGATGGGTCGAAGGATGACACAATTGTGCACTTCGTGTCAAAAATTACCGTTACTGCAGATGGCAACGTGATTCCAGTCGTTCAGGTCGGCGGTGTGGAATGCCGCTAGTTTTGAGGTCCATACAAAACACGATCTGCCAATTCTTTTTTTGATCCTGATATGAGCAAGAAGGGAAATCGTGCCTGTCGCCAGTTTCCCTTCTTCTTATCAAAGAATCGGTTAGGTTTTATTTCTTTATCGATAGGTGTCGCGGGAAAGTTTGTTATTTATCGTAAAAGGAGAATTTATCAAATGAACAGGCCCCATAGCTTCCGGCATTTATTAATCCGTATGATAGGCATATTTTCAGTCATTATTGGTTTGGGAAGCGCTACACCAGTGCTCGCCGCCCAGGGCACATCCGATATATCGGTCACCGTCGTTGCAGATAAAAGCAAGATCAAAGTGGGGGAGGAGATCACCTATACAGTGACTATGACCAATCCTGGACCGGATGATGCCTTCTTTGTCGACGTGCGCTTTGGCCTGCCAGACCAACTCGGTCTTGTCTCTATGACTTGTGATCTGGGAATCAGCCCGGATACTCCGTTTTGTGAATATTCAAGTCTGCTGGCTGGCGAGACCGTTGTCTCAACCCTGGTTGCAACACCGAACCCAAATGCGCCAACTCATGACAGGAACCTCAAGCTAACTGCTGATATCCTCTTTGAAGTGGATTGCAGCTTTGATCCGAATTGTACGTTTGATCCGGATCTAGGTAATAACCTGGCTTCGGTTTCTACGAAGTTAATTGGAAAGCTGGCACAGCCCTGATCATACAATCCGCGACCATTAACGTTACAGTCAGATGGAGATGAAACCTTGAAGCCATTATCAGTCTAGCATTGATTTCAGTTAGGCTTTATGCAGCGTCAAAGTTTCTGGAATAATCATTATGAAAAAGCTCTCATTACAATCCATAAATCATTCAAGCGCTTGGATCATTGACAACTTTATACGTAGACCGGTCAGATACTTCGTTTCCATTGCCATATTAATTGGATTGATCGGGTTATCGCCCGCAGGCAGCAAAATCGTTGGGAGTGCTCAAGTGGCCTTTGCCGCTTCAGACCCCGTCATTGCTGCCGCTGGAGATATTGCCTGTGATCCAGCGAATAAGAACTTCGGTGGTGGAAATGGCAACCCGGCGGACCCCGGGGCATGCCACCAGAAATATACCTCTGACCTGCTGGTGAACTCGGGCCTGGCGGCCGTTTTGCCGCTGGGAGATATTCAATATTATTGTGGAGGTCTTCAAGCCTTCCTCCAATCCTATGATCTGAGTTGGGGGCGTGTCAAATCGATCACACACCCGGTCGTTGGAAACCACGAGTACATCACCTCACCCGATGGCACCGGGCAGAGCACCGGTTGCGATCCCTCCAATGCGGCTGCGGCCGGATACTTCAATTATTTTGGACCCGCTGCCGGTAATCAAGGGCAGGGCTACTATAGCTACGACATTGGCACCTGGCACCTGATTGCTCTCAACTCGAATTGTTCGGACGCAGGCGGATGCAGCCCCGCTTCTCCGCAAGGGCAGTGGCTCGAGGCAGATTTGAATGCACATTCGAACTTTTGCACCCTGGCTTACTGGCACATTCCGCTCTTTAGCTCAGGTGGCTATACTGCGCAAAACAGCCTTTCGTTTTGGCAGACCCTTTACAACCATAATGTCGACCTGATCTTGAATGGGCATGCCCATATTTATGAGCGATTTGCACCGCAGACGCCGAATGCGACCTCTGATATCTCCCGCGGCATTCGGGAATTTATCATAGGAAGTGGTGGCGCGAACCATACTGCCCTCACGGCAACGGCTGCTAACAGCGAATTACGAAATGACAATACGTTTGGCGTGCTCAAATTGACACTTGGCCCGACGAGTTATGACTGGCAGTTTGTCCCCGAAGCAGGGCAGACATTTACAGATGTAGGCCGAGGAGCCTGCCATGGGAGTACTCCAGAAACCACTCCACCGACTACCCCCTCGAATCTAACGGCGTCGGCAGCGGCCTGGAACCAGGTCAATCTGAACTGGACAGCCAGCACAGATAATATTGCAGTGGTCGGCTATCAAGTCTTTCGCAATGGCGTCCAAATCGCGACCACCCCTGGTACATCCACCTCGTTTGTAGATACAACCACGCAGTCGCAAATGACCTACAATTATTGGGTCAAAGCAGTCGATGGTGTTGGACTTACCTCCAACCCTTCGAATACGGCGACGGTGACCACTCCTCCACCGCCGGCCATCATCACCTTTGCCCCAATCGCCGATGCAGAGATCCAATCGGGTGCGCCAACTTCGAACTTCGGTTCATCCACTCAGTTCGTCGTAGACAACAGCCCGATTAAGAACGCGCTCCTGAAATTCAATGTGTCAGGCATAGGCACACGGACAATCCTGAGCGTTAAGCTAAGACTCTATTGTCTTGATCCCTCGCCGTTTGGCGGAGAATTCCACCGCGTGGCGGATACGAGCTGGGGCGAAGGGACCGTCACCTGGAATATTGCGCCTACCGCAGATCCCGGTATTTTAGGCACTCTGAATGCCGTCGCAGTTGGGAACTGGTATGAAGTGGATGTCACCCCTTTAGTGAACGGAGACGGAACCTATAGTTTGCGGGTGAATTCGACTTCCGGGGATGGAGCAGCATTTTCATCAAAGGAAGGGTCATTTGCTCCTCAGCTCGTTGTGAGCACAAATGGCGGCCCGACCATCACACCAAGCCTGACCTCAACGGCAACCGCAACAAGCACCTCAACCGCGCTGTCCACGCCAACCGATACACCTACAAGTACAGCCACACAAACCGTGACCTCCACGGCAACCGCGACAGGTACCGCCACGAACACCACTACTGCAACAATGACAAGCACCTCAACCGCGCTGTCCACGCCAACCTATACGCCTACAAGTACAGCCACACAAACCCTGACGTCGACGGCAACGAATACCCTAACGGCAACGGCCTCTGTGCAGCCGATCCTCACCTTTGCACCGGCTGCGGATACCTATGTCCAGTCAGACACGCCGACCACGAATTATGGTTCAGCCGCGCAGTTTGTCACCGACAGCAGTCCGATCAGGAACATGCTGTTGAAATTCAATGTGTCCGGGATTGGAAATCGATCGATTGTCAGCGTCAAGCTGCGGCTGTATTGTGTGGATCCCTCACCCTTCGGTGGCGAGCTCCATCGGGTGGCAGATACCACCTGGAGTGAAGGCAGTGTCAATTGGAATAATGCCCCTGCCGCGGATGCGGGTATCCTGACCGGCTTAGGCAGAGTATCTGCCAACACCTGGTATGAAGTGGATGTGACTTCACTGGTGAATGGGGATGGGACATATAGCTTGAAGATGAATTCGACCTCCTCGGATGGAGCGTATTACTCCTCCAAAGAAGGAGCAGCCGGCTTTGCTCCACAACTCGTCGTTTCGTTAAGCTCAGGGCCGACAATCACACCGACCCAAACCTTTACGGCAACCGCGACATTTACCGCGACGAACACCTTCACACCAATCCCTCAGGGCTCGCTTCTGTTCAGCGATGGCTTTGAGACCGGCGATCTTTCCCAATGGACGAATGGACAGGGGCTACTGGTGCAGAACCAGCAGGTAGCGACCGGCAGCTATGCCGCCCAGGGTACCAGCGCGGCAGGCGGTGCAACCTATGCACGAAAACTACTGGCCGCCTCGCAACCTGACCTCTACTACCGGATTCGGTTCAAGCTGCTTAGCCAGGGAGCGAACACCGTCAACTTGATGAAGTTCCGTACACCTACGGACATTTCGATCTTAAGTATCAGCATTAACAACCTTGGTCAGTTGAGCTATCGTAACGATCTCGCCGGGACAAGTGTCAACAGCACAGTCAGCGTCAGTCAAGGGAGTTGGCAAACACTCCAAGTCCACGTCCGGATCGCCGATACCGCCAGCCAGATCGAGGTTTGGTACAACGACGCCCCGGTAGCTGCTCTAAGTCGCGCTGAACCGCTGGGGATAAATCCGATCGGGATCCTGCAGTTGGGAGAGAACACAGCGGCATTGACTTATGATATCGCGTTCGATGATGTCATTGCTTCCCTTAGCTTTATTGAGTCTGCGATCACACCTAGCCCAACATCTTCGCCAGTTGCCACAAATACATCAACGAGTACTCCAACAGCTACGGCAACGCTGACGAAGACAACGACGCCCGCCAATACGGCTATAGCAACCGCTACGACTTCGGCATCTGCTTTCATCTTTACGCCGGCGGCGGATACCTATGTCCAGTCGGATACACCGACCACGAATTATGGTTCAGCCGCGCAGTTTGTCACCGACAGCAGTCCGATCCGGAATATGCTCTTGAAGTTCAACGTCTCCGGGATCGGAAATCGATCGATCGTCAGCGTCAAGCTGCGGCTGTATTGTGTCGATCCTTCCTCCTTCGGTGGAGAGTTCCATCGGGTAGCCGACACGAGCTGGAGTGAAGGGAGTGTCAATTGGAATACTGCGCCTGTAGCGGATGCTGGTATCCTGACCAGCTTAGGCAGAGTGTCTGCCAACACCTGGTATGAAGTGGATGTGACCTCTCTGGTGAATGGGGACGGAACGTATAGCTTGAAGATGAATTCCACTTCTTCCGATGGAGCATACTATTCCTCCAAGGAAGGAGCAGCCGGCTTTGCTCCACAGCTCGTCGTCAATACTTTGCCTGGACCGACCTCAACTGTTGCGCCAACGAATACTCCTGCCGATACGCCAACTATCGCACCATCCTCTACGCCGTCCGATACGCCGATGCCAACAGATGCATTGCCTCCATCGGATACACCGGAGGCTACGGCAACAATTGAGGAGACACCGACTCCATAGTGAAACGATCTGCGTTTTGAGATACAGAAACACGAATGAAGATGCTTTTCCTCTTTGAGGGGAATGGCATCTTCATTCAGCATAAGACTGACAGGCATGAACTGTGACTGATCATCGCAACTTCACCACAGAAATTTCCTTTAATTGTTGATTTGAGGTATGAAACTCTGAACAGAAATGGTGTAGTTATGAAAACTTTGTTGTCCTTGTATTATTTGAGACGGCGGGGAAGGAACAATTGGCTGAAAGTCTTTATCGTATTCACCATGCTGATCAACCTGGCTACATTCTTCCCATCTGGTCCTGCTTTGGCTGCGAGCAATAGCTGCAAAGCCAGCGGCCCACCCTCAGCAAGTTATACACTTACAGTCTGCATTACCAGCCCGGCCGATGGCGCGACGATCAGTGGATCAAAGACCATCTCGGCCAGCGTTTCGCTAACGGGGACCAACCCGGGCATTTCGAAGCTCATCTTCTACTTGAGTGGGGATTATCTAATTACTGATTATCAGACGCCCTACACCTTTGTGTTGCCGACGACTAAATGGGTCGATGGGAGTCGCTTGCTTGAAGTTGAAGCGATCATGAAGGATGGTTTCACATCCAAGCGTGCATCTATTAACGTGGTTTTCAATAATGGCATTACCCAACCTCCGGTCAATACTAAAACTTTTACCCCAAAGCATGGAACGACCCCTCCAACAGGTCAGGCATTCGTACTGGCTGCTGCTGGCGATGGAGCCGATGGAGCAACCAATGCCGGTGATGTAACCAATATGATCGCGTCGTGGAATCCGAATTTATTTCTGTACTTAGGCGATGTATACGATGATGGCACTTCGACTGAATTCCGCAATTGGTATGGTACGACTTCCACATACTATGGGCGCTTTCGTCCCATTACGAATCCGGTGATTGGCAATCATGAATATGCTTCTGGCGGGGTCGCGCCTGGCTATTTCGATTATTGGGATAATGTGCCGAAATATTATAGCTATGACGCTGCGGGCTGGCATTTCATCGCTCTCGATAGCAATTGCGGACTGCTGCATATCTGTGCTCCTGGGCAGGCTGAGTATCAATGGCTGCAGAATGATCTCAGTACACACAGCAATATCTGTACAATCGCTTATTTCCATCACCCCGTCTACAATGTAGGGCCTGAAGGCAATGCCACGCTGATGAATGATATTTGGGCGTTGCTCGCTCAATATGGTGTCGACATCGTCCTGACCGGGCATGACCACGATTATCAGCGTTGGAAGCCGCTGGGTGGGAATGGTGCGCTCAACGCCACAGGCATCACCGAGTTCGTTGCCGGAGGTGGAGGGCACGGTATCCAGCAGTTCATCTCCACTGACAGCCGGTTAGCAATTGGATTCGACACTTCACCCAACGCCTTTGGCGCCTTACGGATGCAATTAAACCAGCAAGGGGCAGGATATCAGTACATTAATACCGCAGGGAGCCTGCTGGATTCCGGTTCGATACTCTGCAGCGGCGCAGCGCCTGATACGGTCGCTCCCAGCAAACCGACCAATCTGACCGCCAGCGCCAGCAGTCCACAGGTGGTTCACCTCACCTGGACTCCCTCAACTGATAACGTTGGCGTGACCGGCTATTCCATTTATCGGGATGCGACCCTTCTGAAAACCATCGGGCCTCTGACGAGCTATGATGATACAACGGTTGTGCTTGGCACCACCTATTCATATCAAATTCGAGCACAGGATGCCGCCGGACATCCATCCGCTTTGAGCAATACAGCGACGGTGACCACGCCTCTGCTCTTATTCAGCGACGGATTTGAGAGCGGCGATTTTTCGCAGTGGACAAGTGTAAGCGGGTTAACCATCCAACAACAGCAAATCTATGCGGGTCTTTATGCGGCACGGGGTACGAGCAGCGGCACGGCTACTTATGCCTATGAACAACTCTCCCCGACCCAGGGTAAATTGTATTATCGCCTATGGTTCAAGCTGCTCAGTCAGGGTGCAAATTCAGTTTATCTGCAGCGATTCCGTACGACCGCAAACGGCGCGATCCTCGGGGTCTTCATCAGCAGCACGGGGAAATTGGGCTATCGTAATGATGTCACGGGTGCGAGTACCACCAGCACCACAGTCATTACATCTGGAGTATGGCATGAACTGCAGGTTCATCTTCTGATCAATGGTACCGCCGGCGGAACGGAGGTCTGGCTCGATGGTACGCGGATCAGCGCGTTAAGCAAGATGGAGAACTTGGGCACGACGGCCATTGGCCGTATCCAACTCGGCGACAGCTCCAGTGGGCATACCTACGATGTTGCCTTCGATCGAGTCGCACTCAGTACTCAATTTATCGACTCTTCTCTGCCGCCAGAAGGACCTCCACCGTCAACGCCAACTGCTACGCGGACCGCGACGGCAACCAATCCAGGCAGCCCAAGCCTCACGCCGACGAAAACAGCGACGCTTACAAGTACCGCGACCGCAACCAGTGCGAGTGGTCCCACACCAACCAGGACGTCTACCCCCACAGCCACCCTGACACGGACACCTACGAATACCCCCTCAAGCGCTACCCTGACCTATGCCTCCCAACCCGATGGTGCCACAGGCCTGGATACTTACCTGCAGAGCACTTCCGCTACTACCAACTTCGGCAGCGATGTCGCCATCGGCGTGGGCGAAAACAATAACGCCACCGGTCGCATTGCCCGCGGGCTGATCAAGTTCGACCTCGCTGCCATTCCTTCCAATGCCACCATCCTCTCTGCCACTTTATCTCTGTGGACAGCTAGCGATCTTTCTGACAACGACCGCACCTTGCGAGTCTACCGGCTGAAAGTACCCTTCAATGAATCACAAGCGACCTGGAATGTCTCTGCGACAGGCGTAAACTGGCAAGTGGCAGGTGCCTCCGGAGCCAATGACCGGGAGAGTGTGGAGATTGGCTCGGTACAAATCCTGGCGAATGAACCCGTGGGGGTGCAGAAACAGATAGCGCTCTCCTCCGCCAGGATCCAGGAGTTGGTGAGTGGCGCGTTCGCCAACAACGGGTTCATTCTTGTGATGGACACCGAACTGAACGATCGTTTCAACTATAAATCTTCCGATACGACCACTGCTTCCAACCGCCCCATGCTGGTTATCCAATATACACTCCCATAGTCAATCACATATGAATCAAAACAGCCCCGCGTTTCGCGAGGCTATTGCATTACACCAACAGTTCGGCGCCATTCGAGGCGCGGGTAATATAAATTTCTGGTCGATAACCGATTTCAGATTGATATCCCTGTGCCAGCAATTCAGAAAACGCCTGGGCTTCTTCATGCGCAACGAGATTGACCGTACAGCCCCCGAAACCGGCACCGGTGAGACGGGCGCCATAGCATCCGTCCAATGATTGCGCGATCCGTGCCATCACATCCAGTTCCGGGCATGAGACTTCATACAGATCGCGCAAGCTGACGTGACACTCGTTCATTAGCTCCCCGAACCGCCGGATGTTTCCCGCTTCCAGCAAAGCCTCAGCTTGTTTCGACCGCTCGATCTCTTCCACCACATGCCGTGCTCGCTTCGAAACCACTTCCGGAAGCTTACCCGCGTGACGATTGAATTCCACCACACTGACATCGCGCAAGGATCGGATATTCGGCAAATCCTGTTTGAGCAAACGCACCGCTTCTTCACAAGCGGCACGACGTTTGTTATATTCGCCGCTGGTCAACTTGCGGCGCACTTTGGTATCTGCGATCACAATGGAAATATCTTCGGGCAAAGGGATGGTCTTCCATTCCAGAGAACGGCAATCAAGGAGGAGCAGGCGGTTCTCTACGCCACAGGCAGAAGCGAATTGGTCCATAATTCCGCAGTTGACCCCTACGTATTGGTTCTCGGCTTTCTGTCCCAGCAAGGCGCGCTGCATAGCTGGTAATGTCCAGCCGTTGAGAGCTTGCCAGGCAATCATGAACGCCATCTCCACGGAAGCGGAGGAACTGAGCCCTGAACCGCGCGGTACATCCGAGGCATAGACTGCGTTGAGGCTGTGTGCTTCTAGTTGGTTTTCACGCAGTGCCCACATGATCCCGGCAGGATAGGATGCCCATTCAGGCAGGGCGGAACCATCCATCTGGGTCTTTAGCTGAAGGGTTCCCGAGGAGAAAAAAGCCTCCTGGTTGAAGTCCACAGCAACCAGCGTCGTCTGCTCCGCATCCGTTGCTGCAAAAGCGATGTATGTGGCGCGGTCAATCGCGGCGGGCAAAACAAACCCATCGTTGTAATCCACATGTTCGCCCAGCAGGTTGACACGACCGGGCGCCCGCGCGATATGTGTGGGCGCATCTTTGAATTTTTCCTGAAAGACATTTGTGATGTGATGGATGAGTTCAGTGTTCATAAGCGTATTGTACAGGAGATTGCGAAGGTTGACGACACCGCAATGATGCTGATAAACTGCTTTCTTCGTTTAGAAAGAGGAACTTATGCAAAGCCTCAACGTTCAATTCGATGCTCTTCGTCAATCTCCCACCGTGGCCATGGCCGACCGCATCCTTGCGCTCAAGGCCAGCGGGCGAAACATCATCGGCTTGCAGGTAGGCGACCCGGATTTCCCGACGCCCTCGGCAGTTCTGGATGTTGCCTACCAGGCCATGCAGGCCGGCTTGACCCATTATGGCCCGAGCAAAGGCTATCCGGAACTGCGCCGCGCCGCAGCTCTGAAGCTGGAACGGGACAACGCCGTCTCTTATGACCCGGAAACAGAGTTGCTGGTCACTCATGGCGGGATCCATGCCTATTACCTGGCGATGCAATCCATCTTGAACCCCGGCGATGAGGTCCTGGTGCCTGACCCGAGTTGGGGAACGCATGGCAACATGGCAACGATGCTGCGCGGGAATGTGATTCGCATCCCTGCACCCCCTGAGAACGGATTTATCCCCTCTTTCGAAGCCTGGGAAAAGGCATTGACCGCCCGGACACGTGTGATCGTGATCAACTACCCCTCGAACCCAACCGGCGCGTATCCGACCCGTGAGTATCTAGGGCGGTTGCAAGACTTTGCGGCGGAACATCATCTATGGGTTGTCAGCGATACCGTCTACGAGAACCTATATTACGGTGAAAAGCCGGTCAGCGTCGCAGCATTTGAGGGCGTTAAGGAACGGACGATCCTCGTCAATAGCTTATCGAAGACCTATGCGATGACGGGATGGCGGGTGGGGTATCTGGCGGCGCCCCAGGGGGTCATCGAGAATGCCTGGAAAGCAGGACAGAACTCCATCACCTGTGTCGCGCCCTTTGTGCAGAAAGCGGCCGCCTTTGCCCTGACAGACCCAGCCGTTCAACAGGCTGCGGCAGAGATGCGCCGTGCTTATGCCCGCCGCCGTGAGCTGGTATTGCGGATCTCACATGAATTGGAAAGCGACAAGGTACTGGTCACACCGCCACAGGGAGCCTTCTATTTCTTCCTCGATTTCCGCCCGCTGAAGATGACTTCGCTTGAGATCTGTGAACGGATTCTCCAGGAAGAAGGCGTCGGATTGGTGCCCGGCTCCGGGTTCGGTCCACAAGGGGAAGGATTTGTCCGCATGACGATCGCCGCTTCAGACGATGAAGTCGAGGCGGGGTTTCGCAAGATCGTGGAATGGGCAGAGAGGCAGTAGATTGGTAATTGGTATCTCCGTGTCTTAGTGGTTCAAAAAGTGCGCAAAGGGTGATCGGTGGCGAATAGGCAGGGAGCGGTAAAGTATAATTTCAGCATTATCCTGCCAGCCAAAAGGGAAATCATGCGTGCTCTCCTCAAAAATGAATGGACCATCTTTGTCGTCGCACTCGCCGCCAGTCTTTTGACCGCTGTCCTTACATTTGCAAATGCAAATGCAGGTCTCATCTTTTTAATTAGTGCGATTGCCCTGGCAATCCTGGCTGCCGTAGTGGGACAAGCGACTGAGCAGCTTGGAAATTATATGGGTCCGGGGGCAACCGGTATCGTGCAAGCCAGCATTGCCAGTATGCCGGAGTTATTTGTCAGCTACTTTGCACTGCAGGCGGGCCTGGTGACCGTAGTCCAATCCGCACTGGTCGGCTCCATCCTTGCCAATAGTTTGCTGGTGATGGGGTTGGCATTTCTGTTTGGTGGATTGAAAAACGGGACGCAGCGCTTCGGTTCGGAGCGGCCACGCGCCATTGTCATGTTGATGGTACTGGCAGTCTCTGCTCTGGTTGTGCCTACACTTGCGGATGCCATCCATACCCCCGTCGAAGCCCACGAAGAGACGTTAAGTATCGCCAGTGCGCTGGTTTTATTGGTGGTGTTCTTCGCGAGCATTCCCTTCTCCTTGAAGAGCGGCGGGTTAGGGGAAGATGTACCTGCTACAGAGCTTGAGGAAAGACCCTGGTCCCTGGCGCGTGCCATTTCTGTACTGGTTGCTGCCGGCCTCCTGACCGCCTTTGTGTCAGATTGGTTCGTGCAAGCCCTTGAACCTACCATTGAAGCCTGGCATATCTCCCAGGCATTTGCAGGCCTGGTCGTTGTAGCCATTGCCGGGAACGCCGTGGAAAATGTGGTGGGAGTGCAATTGGCGATCAAAAACAAGATGGACTATGCCATCAGTATCGTGATGAACAGTTCATTGCAGGTCGCTCTGGCCTTGACCCCGATCCTGGTCCTGCTCTCCTACTTTTTTACTCCCGTTGCTTTGACGCTGGTCCTGCCGCCGCTGCTCGTTGTTGCTCTGGCATTAGCGGCTATCTTGAGCGCCTTCATTGTCTATGACGGTGAATCCAACTGGCTGGAGGGGCTGGCTTTGATGGGCCTGTATGCAATGATCGCCATTTCCTTTTGGTGGGGATAGGTCAGTGGGCGTACATTGCCCTGCGGAGGGCTGAGTGCGTACGTCGGGGCCCGCAGTCGAAGCGCGAGACCGCTTCAACGACCAACGGTATATCCTGTTAGGAGAGGTAGTATGCGAGTTGCATTTCAAGGAGAGCCTGGTGCGTATAGCGAGCAGGCCGTATTCAATTATTTTGGAGAGGTAGAGACTCAACCGTCCGAGTCGTTCGAGGCTGTCTTTGAGGAAGTCACGTCGGGAGCATGTGAGGCCGGTCTTATCCCGATTGAGAATTCTTTAGCTGGAAGTATCCATCAAAACTATGATCTGCTTCTGCGCCATGATCTGCACATCGTCGGTGAGGTTCTCTTGCGGGTACAGCATTGCCTGATCGCGTTGCCCGGCGTTAGCAAAACGGACATCAAAAAGGTGATCAGTCACCCTCAGGCGCTGGGACAGTGTGCGGCCTATCTGCGTCGTCTGGGTGTGAAGACCGAATCTGCTTACGATACCGCGGGAAGCGTGAAGATGTTGAAAGAATCGGGTGAACGGGACACGGCGGCAATCGCATCCCGCCGTGCGGCTGAGATTTATGGGATGCAGATCCTGGAAGAGGAGATCGAAGACAACCCCGAGAATTACACACGTTTCCTTGCCATTTCGCAAATGGTCGTGAGACCGGCTGGCGAAGCCAAGACCTCGATTGTATTCACGCTCAAGAACCAGCCCGGGGCGCTGTTCAAAGCCTTAAGTGTTTTTGCCCTGCGTGATCTCGACCTGACCAAGATCGAATCTCGACCGCTGCAGGGGAAACCCTGGGAATACTTGTTTTACATTGATTTCGTCGGCGCGGCACATGAAGAGAGGGTCCGCAAGGCGCTGGATCATTTGGGGGAATACGCGTTGATGTTGAGGGTGCTGGGTTCGTATTCAAGGGACAAGGGATAAAGGCAAAGAGCGGAAAAGTAAAAAGTAAGAAGAAAGAGACGGGCATGGCCGTGGGGACGTGCCTGTTTTTATTACTACCAAGTCTATCCAATAGGTCAGGCGAATTTAGGTTATGGGCAGGATTTTGGGAGGATATGAGGAGGATATAGGCAGGATATAGACACCATATAGGCAGTCCGAATTCAGACCGGAAGAGAAGCGATAGCGCCGTAAAGAAAAAGTGGTAGAAACGAAAGCAGAATAGGGATCTGCTCAAAGCAGGGGACCAAAACTCGCTCACGCCGCCGTTCCCGGCGGCGATTACAGAGTAACACTTGCGCCGCACTCCTTCGAGTGTGCTCACCTCGATTTGCTTAGCAAATCGTGCGCGCAGGCGCAAGTGTCGCGAGGGAGGGCGCAGGGAGCACCTTTGACCCGTTTTTGATCAGTACAGCTGTTCCAGCGAGTCTACGATCTCGAGGGCATTCCTGGCTTCATCGGTCAAGGTTGAATTATCTTTGGCAGTCAGCGCAGAGGCTTGCGCGGCGAGACTGGCTTCGAATTGTGCCGCAGTGTCCTTGCCCTTATGTTCCAGTGCCGAGGCTTTTACCCTCTCCCAGGCAGATTTTGCCTTGGAAAGACTCCCTTCCGCCGCGGAATAATCCTGCCTGGCGACATCGAGGATGACCTGTCGTTCGAGCACGTCCAGGCGCCCGATATCCGCAGGGACTTTGGGATTGTAGAGCGCATACATTTCCACCACCGCCGCGCTGACGTTATTGGAAGCCTGCATTGTCGCTGCGGGGTCTTTCGAAGTGGCGGCCGCTTGCAGTTGAGTCAGAGCAGAGGTCATAGCGCCCTGCATGTCCTGTGAGGCACCAGCCTGCCCTGCTTGCGGTTGATAGGCATTCCAGGCGGTGGCAATATTCGTGACGTCGGCGCCGATCTTGTCCCAGCCGCCGCTGGGGGCAAAGTCAATAATATCTTCGGCGGCGGCCTCTATCGTTTGCAGATCACTTGGTACAGTACCTGTCGGTTTAGCTGCTTGTGCGCCACAAGCGGTCAGAATGACGAAACTGACAATCAAGAACATACCAATAAGACGAATGCGATTTTTCATTTCAATTCTCTCCTATATAAATTTGGTGCGACAAATATAGCAGTCTTGGGGATAAATCCTCTGAGTCAGGCTGATTATATTCCGTGAATGGACTGAAAAACCTCTTTCACCACTCATTTCCTCAGAGAGACATGTCGATAGGGGTGCTTATTTTGCTGTATACTCATCATGATGAAGAATGATCCCTGGTTGGAAAAATGGCTGGCATTGATCCGTCAAAGGTCAGCAGATGGAAGCATTCTTGAGCTCGGCTGCGGCAGTGGGTGGGATACGCGGGACCTGCTTTCAACAGGGATGACGGTGATTGCGGCGGACATTGCCGGAGAGAATTTGGTGGAATGTGCGAAATCTGTGCCCCGGGCAAATCTCCTGCAAATGGACAATAGCAAGCCATTCCCGTTCGCAGATCACAGTGCTGCGGTGATCGTCGCGAGTCTCAGTCTGCATTATTTTTCCTGGGCCGTCACCCTGCAAATCTCGTCTGAGCTGAAGCGCTGCATTCGGAATGGCGGAGTTTTGCTGACGCGCTTCAATTCGGTCAATGACCGTCATCACGGTGCAGCCTCCACCTCGGAGATCGAACCCAATTTTTATAACGTGGGGGCAAGGACCAAGCGGTTCTTTGATGAAAACAGCGTGCGGCTCTTCCTGCAGGGATGGGATATCCAATTTCTCGAAGAGAATGTCATTTATCGTTACGAAAAGCCGAAATATGTCTGGGAGGCGATGGCAGTCTGTCCTTGAAATCTTTCATGTCCCAGCAAGGGCGGCGAAAACGGGAAACTCCATCCCTTTTAGGGGGAGGGTGTCAGTGTATAATCTCTTTTATGAGCGCCAAATCGCCAGGAGGATAGTCCAGTGTTCGATATCATCCGTCCTTACATTACAAAAGATGAACCGTTTGGTCCGATCGATTCGGTGGATATCGATCCCAAAGATGTCGACGTGATGAACCGCCTGTTCGAGCGGCATAACTGGATCTATAAGAACCTCCATCAACGACCTTCCATTATCATGGGGCGCAAGGGTTCGGGGAAAACTTATTATCTGAGGACCGTCTTCTTCGACAAGCAATATGATTTTTATACCGAGATCAGGACCGCACACTTGCTTGGGCATATTTCCAGCGTCATTCAAGGTATGATGAAGGACGCCGTTTTCCCGGAAACACTTTCTGAGTTGTGGGAAACGATCTTGTGGACCTGTGTATTATCGGAAATCCGCAAACATGCGTTGTTGTCGGCGGAAAAGTTGTCTGTGGTGAATACATACCTCGAAAAGGTCGGCGTGAAGGAGAACGATACCGTCGACGATGTCCTTTGGAAAATTGCCAATCTCTTTGATGAAGTCATGAGTGCTGAGCCCAGGGATGGGGTCTCTGAAATCCTGAGGCGGTTTGACCGCCTCACGTTTGATGATGCCAAAACAGCGGTGGTGGATAGTCTGCAATCCTCCAAAAAAAGCTTTGTGATCCTGATGGATTCGCTCGATGATTTCCGCCTGGATATTGACTCGGTCTCGCATTCGCTGCAGGGACTGCTGAAATTCGTGGGTTCCATGAACAAGCCCAGGGATGTGGTGGATATCCGCTTCTGTCTACCCTCGGAACTGTTTCGCCGGATCATCAAGATTTCCTCTAATCCGAACAAGGACTTCCGCCGGGCCCTGAAATTACAATGGACAGCCAGTGAGCTGGTCTTAATTGGCGCGCAGCGTCTGATGTATTATCTTGCGTTGTACTATCCGGGTCTCTTCAGAGGGATGTCTCCGCTGGATCTCACCAAACGCGCCGATGCGCTGGCACTGTTCGAATCCGTGCTGCCTCAGAAAATCACCAATCAGGCCGGCTTTCAGGAAGAGACCATGTCTTACATCCTGCGGCATACCCAGCTTTTGCCGCGGCATTTCCTGATGTTGTTGAACTCGATTTTCAAAGGTTCTAACGCGGGTCCGCGGTCAAAGCCGTTTCCGATCGGTGAAGAGAAAATCATCAATGGCATTCGAAAAGTGGAGGAGTTTATTGTCAGTGAGATCTTTGTGGCCTTTAAACTCATTCATCCCACCGCCGAAGTGACCTGCAAACGCTGTCTGCCCGAACTTGGACATAAATTCTCGGTGGGCGAACTGCATCAGGTGTTTACCCGCCACGCGAAAGCGGTCTTTGGTGGGGAGGGGATGTTCGAATTTCAGCGTATGCTGATCGAGATCGGCGCTCTGGGACGAGTCATCCCGGGCAAGGCAACTGACGTCTACATTAAAGGTAATTTCGAATACACCGTGGCCCACGAATTGACCATCAGCCATGACGATGAGCTCTGTATTCATCCGCTCTTTTCAGGGATTTTTGGAAATAGTACTCGAAAAGATCGACCTGTCTATCCTTACGGAAGTGTGCTGGAGGATGAGGATTACCGGGATAAGGTGGAGTAGGACAATGGACCATTGACGATAGACCATTATTTCTTGTCCATATAACCTGCTTGTTCGATAAATAGAGCTACTGGACATCGCTAAATCATCGAGGAAAACATGAACGATAAGCAACCTTCCATCTTGAAAATCGCCTGGATTGATTATTGGGCATTTATTTCTGCGGCTTTCTGTCTCGTTGCCATGGGGATATATATTTACCATCTATTCCTGAGCGGAAATCCCACACATAACTTTATAGGGGTCGCTTTAGGCATCTTCGTTTTAGGGTTGCTTGGTATGGCCTGGAGATATATATCCATCGTCTCGCTCTATAACAGTGGGCTGGAAACGAAAGGGACGATCAGCGAAATTGGCTTTTTTCGTGATCGAGGCTATATCAAATATATCTATCCTTATGAGAACAGGAAGTATGCAGGTCACGTGACTGTGATGAAAAACAGGACCACCACCCGTTACAAAATCGGAAACGAAATTGAAGTGATCGTAGATAGAGAAAACCCAAAGAAGTCTCTGATCAAAGATTTGTACACCTAGAGGCAACCATGGAGATTGAATTCAGCGGTTATTATCAAAAAGATATTTACTTCAAAGTCATTCGTTGGATTTATCGACTCTCTCCTAAATCATTAATCTTACGTGTTGCGGCGTTTGTTGTTTTCAGTGCGTTATACGGCGCGGTGATTGTTGTTGCCCTCCAGGAGGAAGGCGCTTCATCGTTTGAACTTGCGAGAATAGGAAGACATCTCATCACGTTTCTGATTCTGGGCTATCTCCTCGTGCAGCCTTATATCAATTCCTATCGAAGAGCAACGGAATTATGGAATGATCCTGTGATCAGGCGGAATATCACTGGTAGGGTTTCTACCATTGGAGTCAGCATTGACCCAATGAAGGACTGGATGACGTGGGATACATTTGTCAAAACGAACAAAACACCCGTAGCAATTACCCTGCTAACTGCTTCAGGGATGTTCGTTTTGCTGCAGCGTTCCTTCTTCCGGGAAGAACGGGACTGGAAGATGGTGCAAAACATCGTAGATACTAAAGTTCAAGAGGTGATTGAGTAACGCAATTCTCCCTCTTGACATCCTCCTCCCTCCGTCATAGAATACCGCCCAATAACATACGAAAAACGCTGACGAGGACGAGTACGCTTCAAAGCGATTTCCAGAGAGCCAAGCAGACGCGGTCGGGAATGACCGCAGGGTGTAAGCAAGGCAAAAGCGCAGAAGCCGAATGGACCTCCGAGTTGAAAGGGCGAACACATCAGTGTAAGTAACCCAATTCGGGTGCTCCCGTTATAGAGCAAGGGTATAAATCAGTGATCGGTTGGTCAGTGATCGTACCTGAATAGAGTGACGCTGGCTTTTCCTCCCTGTTGCATCACAACAGGGATTTTTGTTTAGAGAAGATATGCGTTAACCTGGGTGGCACCACGGGAGTCCCCTCTCGTCCCAATGGACGGAGGGGACTTTTAATTGGCGATGCTCGATCGCCGATATTCGGTTTTCGAGCACCTAGTATCGCTTATCGAATGGAGAGACCCATGTTACTCGAAGCCACTACAACCCAAACAACACCTGCACGTGCACCAGGTGCAAGTGTTATCCGCGAAATCAATGCTGATCTGGAGACACCCGTCAGCCTGTACCTCAAGCTGCGCGGGGATGGCGCCTCCTTTTTATTGGAATCCGTGGAAGGCGGCGAACGGATCGCGCGCTATTCATTTATCGGTGTCCAGCCGCGGGCGCAGTACATTCTGCATGATGGGCAGATCGAGATCAAGGAAAATAACCATACTCGAGTTGTCCAACTTGAGGATGACCCGACGCGTTTCCTGCAGGAGGAGATGAGTCGCTTTTCGACCGAACGTTTGCCGAATGCTCCACGCTTTACCGGTGGACTGGTTGGCTATCTCGGATACGAGGCGGTTCGTTATTTCGAGCCAACGCTGGTATCCAAGGTGAGCCACGCTTCGACTGCGAGCGGGACGAACACCCGCTCTCCGCTCAGCGCGAGGATGCCGGATGGGATTTATTTGCTCGCCGATACGGTTGTCGCTTTTGATCACGCCCGCCGCAGTATCTTCCTGATCGCAAATGTGCTGGATGGTGATGTGGAAGCCGCGAATCAAAAGCTCGATCAGATCACGGAGCGCATTCAGCAGTCCCTGCCTGCCCCCAGCAAAGCAAACGTTAGTCCTTCTGAAGTTCGCTCGAATATGACGCAGGAAACCTTTGAAGCGATGGTGTCGGATGCCAAAGAGCATATCGCGGCCGGAGATATCTTTCAGGTGGTGCTGTCACAGCGCTTCACACGCACGACCAATGTCGAGGCGTTCGATGTCTACCGTGCGGTGCGCAGGCTCAACCCTTCGCCATATATGTTCTTCTTCGATTTCGGGCTTGTCGGCGATGAACCACTCTTTATCGTTGGATCGTCGCCCGAGATGTTTGTCCGCTTGGAGGGACGCACAGCCTCACTCAGGCCAATCGCAGGCACACGTCCCCGTGGAGAGGATGCCAGTGCAGATGCATCTCTGGCGCAAGACTTGCTCGCCGACCCAAAGGAACGCGCCGAACATGTCATGCTGGTGGATCTCGGTCGCAATGACCTGGGTCGCGTCTGCGAATATGGTACCGTGAAGGTCTCTGACTTCTTCACCATCGAACGTTATTCCCACGTCATGCACATCGTATCCCATGTGGAAGGTACCCTGCGCCGCGGACTGACTGCCTTTGATCTGATGCGAGCTGCCTTTCCTGCCGGGACCGTCAGCGGTGCACCCAAAGTCCGTGCCATGGAGATCATCTCTGACCTCGAGCCGGACGCACGCGGCGCCTATGCCGGCATGATCGGCTACTTCGGCTTCGATGGCGCCATGGATACCTGTCTTGCCATCCGCACGATGGTCGGGCGTGGACGCACTGTCAGTGTGCAGGCAGGTGCAGGGATCGTGGCAGATTCGGATCCAACCACCGAGTTTCAAGAGACCGTAAATAAGGCGTCCGCGATGCTAAGAGCAATTGATATCGCAGAAACAAATCAGTAATGTCGTTGCGAGCAGCGAAGCGACGAAGCAACCCAGTTAGACGGAGATTGCTTCTTTGCAGGATGCTCACCTGCACTCGCGCTAGGTGCAAGTGTCGCAATCGTCGGGAAGAGCACCTCCTCGCAACGACATAGATGTAATGAAAGGAAATAATCATGACCAATACCAAACCCCGCCTCCTCACCGGTGACCGTCCGACAGGTCGGTTGCACCTCGGGCATTATGTTGGCTCGCTGGCGAACCGTGTGCGATTGCAGCATCAATATGAATCCTTTTTCATCATTGCAGACCTGCACACACTGACTACCAAGCCCGAGCCGCAATATATCAAGGAAATCCCCACTTATGTACGAGAGACCGTGCTGGATTATCTGGCTGTAGGCATCGATCCGCAGATCAGCACGATCTTTGTGCAATCGGCAATCCCGGAAACCTACCAGTTGAATTTGCTGCTGGAGATGCTGGTCACTGTGCCAAGACTGGAACGCATTCCCTCCCTCAAGGATATGGCCCGCGATGCCAACATCGACTCGATGCCATTTGGCCTGCTGGGCTATCCGGTGCTACAGGCCGTGGATATTTTGCTGCCAAGGGCCGAGGTAGTGCCGGTCGGGAAGGATAACCAGTCACATGTTGAACTTGCCCGTGAACTGGCGCGGCGCTTCAATAATCTGTACGGTGAAGTCTTCCCTGAACCCGAAGCGATCATCGGCGATGTACCGACGCTGGTTGGCACAGATGGACAGAACAAGATGAGCAAGTCATTGGGCAACGCCATTTATTTATCCGATGATGCCAAGACTGTTGACGAAAAGGTAATGGGTATGTACACCGACCCCAAGCGCCTGCGTGCCACCGATCCAGGGACCGTGGAGGGCAACCCTGTCTTCATCTATCATGATGCATTCAATCCCTCTAAGGCTGAAGTGGATGATCTCAAGGAACGTTACCGTGCCGGGAAAGTCGGTGACGTGGAAGTCAAAAAGAAACTTGCCAAAGCCCTCAATGACTTCCTGGAGCCCTTCCGCGAAAAGCGTGCCTATTACCTTGCGCATCCCACTATCCCACGGGACGTGCTTGCCAACGGCATTCGCCGTATGCAAGCCGAAGCGAAAGAGACGATGGACATTGTCCGCTCGATTACCGGCCTGGAGTATTCCTTCGATCTATTCGCCGATGAAGTCGATATTTTCGGTGAGTATGACGGATAGACGATGGACCATGGTCTGTCGTCCATGGTCCTGCACGATAAGGAAGTGACTTATGCTAGCCCTTATAGACAATTATGACTCATTCACCTACAACCTCGTGCAATACCTCGGTGAGCTCGGCGCGGAGATACGGGTCTTCCGCAATGACCAGATCACGTTAGACGAATTGATCGCCCTCAAACCAGATCATTTGGTTGTCTCTCCGGGTCCAGGAGAGCCCATTAAAGATGGGGGCATCTCCCCGGAGGCAGTTAAGCACTTTACGGGGAAAATTCCCGTGCTCGGTGTCTGCTTGGGAAATCAGTGTCTTGGTGCGATCTACGGCGGCAAGGTCGACCGCGCTGCTCGACTGATGCATGGCAAGACTTCTCCAGTGCATCACAATGGACAGGGAATCTTTAAGGATATTCCCTCTCCGTTCGAAGGCATGCGCTATCACTCACTCATCGTCCATGAGCCTGTCCCTGCCGAACTCGAAATCCTTGCCAAGACAGCCGAGGGCGAAATCATGGCGCTCAAACATCGTGAACATCCAACCTATGGCGTGCAATTCCACCCCGAATCCATTCTTACCGAACATGGCAAGAAATTGCTCAAGAACTTTCTAGATCTAAAGCCTGCTTCAACGGCAGGAGGAGAACAAACTATGCTCAAACCCTTTATTGCCAAAACGATCAACCGCACGGACCTCACCGCCGAGGAGGCCCAGGAGGCAATGAACATTATCATGACAGGTCAAGCCACCCCCGCGCAGATTGGCGCTTACCTGATTGCGCTCCGTATGAAAGGCGAGACTATTCCCGAAATCACCGGTTCCGTCCGTGCGATGCGTGCCAATGCTGTCAAAGTGGAACTCAGCCAAACGGGCGAGCCTGTCTACGATATCGTTGGCACCGGCGGGGATGGTGCCCATACCTTCAACATTTCCACGGCCGCAGCGTTCATCGTGGCAGGCACAGGACGAAAAGTTGGCAAGCATGGGAACCGGGCTCAATCCTCTCATTGTGGCTCTGCCGATGTCCTTTCTGCCCTGGGCGTCAACCTTGACCTCACCCCTGAGCAGGTTGCCCAGGCGATTGAAGAAATTGGGATTGGCTTTATGTTCGCCCCTAAGTTTCACCCGGCCATGAGATATGCCATTGGCCCACGCAAGGAAATCGGTCAGCGTACAATCTTCAACATTCTGGGACCGCTCACGAACCCAGCCGGCGCGCACATCCAACTCACGGGTGTCTTTAGTCCTGCGCTCACCGAGCCACTCGCCAACGTGCTAAACGAACTTGGTTCACGAGCTGCACTGGTCATTCACGGTGCAGGTGGTACTGATGAGCTCAACACTTGCGGTCTCAATCGCGTCAGCCATCTGAAAGACGGCGCAGTCCGTACATATGATCTTGACCCGACTGAATTCGGTTTTATACCGGCTACCATTCAAGATCTGCGCGGTGGCACGCCTGATGAATCTGCGGTGATGATGAGAGAGTTGCTCTCCAGTAAATTGAACGGCGCCCGCCGCGATGCGGTTCTACTCAACGCTGCCGCTGCTCTGGCCGCCGAAACAGGTGATTTCAAATCTGCTCTCGCTGAAGCGGCCGCTTCCCTCGATAGCGGTCAAGCCCTCGCAAAACTCAATGCGCTGGTTGAATTTTCAAAGGATTTCCAAACCATTCAATGAGCATCCTGGCTGAAATCTTAGAACATAAGAAGATAGAAATTGCAGCGCTCGACGCTCGATCCTTACGCAGCGCTGCAGAGGGATCTCCTGCGCCCAGAGACTTTCTTGCCTCGATTTCCCATCGCCCCGCTTCGTCTCCGCCATCGCTTCACTCAGCGCGAGAGGGAGATGGGGTAGCGGTGAGAGGTAAGCCAAGCCTGATCGCTGAACTCAAGCGTGCTTCTCCTTCCAAAGGGATTCTTGCTCCGCACCTTGACCTCTTCCAGGTCGCCGACATTTATGCCCAAAATGGAGCGTCGGCGATCAGTGTGCTCACCGATGAAAAATTCTTCCTGGGCAAACTTGAGACTTTACTTGAGCTGCGTTTTACTCGCAAATTAGAATTGCCCCTGCTCCGCAAGGACTTCATGATTGACGAGGTCCAGCTGTACGAATCGAGAGCCAACGGAGCAGATGCGGTGCTCCTCATAGCTGCCGCATCGACAGATGACCGGCGCTTTTCCGATCTACATGCCCTCGCTCTGGAATTAGCTTTGACGCCGCTAGTTGAAGTACATGATGAAGCTGAGGCGGAACGTGCGCTGAAACTGAAAGATATTCGCTTGATTGGGATCAACAACCGCAATCTTGCTACCTTCGAGGTTTCATTGGGAACAACCGAACGTATCCGCCCAATGATTCCCAATAATATTACTGTCGTGGCTGAATCAGGTATATTCACTGCAAAGGATGCCGAGCGATTGGCGAAAGCGAATGTGGATGCGATCCTCGTTGGAGAGGCCCTGGTGACTTCAGATGATATCCCGGCGATGGTAAGAGAACTTTCTGGTCAGCCAGAACCTAATCCCGAAGGAATGAAACGGTTGCAATTACCGTCTACTCATACGGACAAATCCCAGAGGGTGGCATGATCGTGTCATCCCTTCGTAGTTGTCAGAGACGATTATGACCAAAATCAAGATCTGCGGAATCAAGACAGTTAACGAGGCCCTGGCGGCGATGGAGGCAGGCGCAGACCTGCTGGGCTTCAATTTCTATCCCAAAAGCCCTCGCTGCGTTGAGGTTGGTAAATGCCGCGCCATCATGTCTGTGATGCAGAGATATGGACACCTAACGTATGTTGGCGTCTTTGTGAATGCCCCAATTGCAGAAATTCGTGCGACGATGGAGACCTGTGGACTAAATCTTGCCCAGTTGCATGGTGATGAAACATCTGATGTAGTTCAGTCTTTTTATGGAAAAGCATTCAAAGCATTTCGTGGAGTCCCTCAGAGCGTGAACGGCTTTGCTGGAGGAGCTGCCCCTGCATTCCTGGTAGATGCTTCTGTCAAAGGTGTATACGGCGGCACAGGTACCACTACCGATTGGAATGGCGCAGCAGAATTGGCGAAGCATTATCCAATCTTGTTAGCAGGCGGCTTGACTCCAGAGAATGTTGCAGTGGCAGTGCGGCGAGTGAATCCTTGGGGTGTGGATGTCGCCTCTGGTGTGGAAGCAAGCCCGGGCGTGAAAGACGTGAACAAGATGAATAGGTTCATACAGGCAGTAAGAAAGGAGTAAAGATCCAGCGACAGGAGGCGTTGGGTCCCAGGAACAGAATTTATGACAACACTATTACCCCCCAAATTCGGTCCCTATGGCGGACAATTCGTCCCCGAAACGTTGATGCCCGCCTTGATTGAATTGGAAGAGGCATTTGTCTCTGCCAGGCAAGACCCGGAGTTTGTGCGTGAATTTGATAAATTGATGGCATCGTATGTGGGGCGCCCCACGCCGCTGACGTATGCCAAAAGATTATCGGAACAACTGGGCGGTGCACAAATTTATTTGAAGCGCGAAGACCTGGCTCATACGGGCGCACACAAGATCAATAATGCTTTGGGACAGGCGTTGCTGGTCAAGCGGATGGGGAAGAGGCGCATTGTCGCTGAGACCGGAGCGGGGCAGCATGGAGTGGCTTCGGCAACTGCGGCTGCTTTGCTGGGCCTGGAATGTGTTGTATACATGGGCGTAGTGGATATCGCCCGACAGGAGCCAAATGTATTCCGCATGAAACTGCTTGGGGCAGAAGTGCGACCTGTCAGCTCGGGCACACAGACCTTGAAGGACGCCATCAATGAAGCGATCCGTGATTGGGTGGCGAATGTGCGTGGCACGCATTATTTGCTCGGTTCGGCGCTGGGACCGCATCCATATCCGACGATGGTACGAGAGTTCCAGTCCGTGATTGGACGCGAAGCGCGTGAGCAAATCTTGATCGAGGTGGGGCGCTTGCCTGACACTGTCATTGCATGTGTGGGCGGGGGGTCCAACGCAATTGGCGTCTTCAGCGGATTTATGAATGATGAACAGGTCGAATTGATCGGCGTCGAAGCCGGTGGTAGTGGAATTGCTTCGGGCAAACACGCCGCACGTTTCGGTGACCCAACCAAGGGGCGGATTGGGGTGATTCATGGAACACGGACTTATGTTTTGCAGGATGAAGACGGGCAAATCGCTGAGACCCATTCTGTTTCGGCAGGCCTGGATTATGCGGCAGTAGGTCCCGAACATGCCATGATGAGAGACAATGAGCGTGCCTTCTACACCTCTGCCACCGATGAAGAGGCGTTGAACGCCTTCCAAACCTTGTGTCATTCAGAGGGCATCATTCCTGCGTTGGAATCATCTCATGCCGTGGCAGAGGTCATCAAGCGAGCGCCAAAGATGAGGAAGGATCAGATTATCCTGGTGAACTTATCTGGGCGGGGGGATAAGGACCTGAACACTGTCATTAAGGAGATCGGCGATATTCGATGATTCGATGTTCGAAATCCCGACTATCGAGTATCGAATCCCAAATATCGAGGAATTATGAACCGCATCGAAAACGCCTTCAAAAACAAACCAATCTTCATGCCTTATTTTCCATTGGGTTATCCCAATCTGGAGATCTCCATTGATGTCATCGAGGCGCTGGCAAAACATGGCGCGGACCTGATTGAAGTAGGACTGTCCTTTTCCGATCCCCTGGCCGATGGACCCGTGATCCAAAAAGCAACGCAAGTCGCATTGGAAAAGGGAATTACAGTCAAAAAGTCTCTTGAAGCCGTTAAAGAATTGCGCCGGCGAGGTGTGGACATTCCGCTGGTGCTGATGGGTTATTACAATCCCATGCTGGCGTACGGATTGGAGAAATTTGTTTGCAAGGCAATCGAAGTCGGCGTGGATGGGTTTATCGTTCCTGATTTGCCGCTCGAAGAGACGGAAGAGTTTGAATTCGCGCTGAGCGGCGCTTCGTCTGCCAGACGCTT
>DATGYJ010000641.1:0-2334 GCA_035298105.1 Anaerolineales bacterium
ACACGATCGGGCCCGGCCTAGTCCCAACCGAAACCGCCTCCAAGGCAGTGGAGCAACTCGCGCCCAAAATGGGTATGACTGTGAAAGACTTCTTTGAGATGAATAAAGGCGCAGTGCTTTCCGTAGAAGAGGCCGGTGCAGGTTTCGCAGCTTCCATTGTCTTCGCCAAGAAATTCCGCGGGCAGGAAATCTCGTCTATTCAGGCGCTCAAAGCCGCGGCCATCGATTACGGCGCCGACAAACCGGAAGATGGACCAGTTGAGGTCAATGCTGAGAAACAGAAACAGGCGCAGGCTTTGTGTGAAGCGGTGCTTGTCACGCTGAAAGAACAAGCGGAGGGCTGGAAGAGTCGTTCTTTGTTCGAACGTCAATGGGTCATCCGTGATTTCAAAAAAACGGCGGGAATGCCCGTCGAAGAATGGCTGGAGACGCTTCGCCAGCTTGATGAAAACTTGCAGCGCGGGCTTGTCTCTCATCCACCCTTGGAGAAACTGTCCGCGTATTACCAGCACCTTGCCGATCTGGCAAAGGGCTATGAGAAGGATCCCGCAAAACTGGAAGAGAACCTGCGGCATGTGTACCGCTGGCGCGATGAAGTGAACAATCTTGCAAAAGTAATCTAAAGGAATGGCAAAGAAAATGACTGAGGCAACGATTTACATCCAAAGAGCTTTGGAGGCGAATCCTTTGCGCGAGCCCACGCTTCGTTCCGTGATTCAAACTTTGCTACTCCCCGCCGGAAGCCAAGGACTCGATGCGGGCTGTGGGATTGGCCTTCAGACATTGTTGCTGGCAGAAGCTGTAGGACCGGAGGGACGTATTACTGGGCTTGATATCCTCCATGAGTTGCTTGCCTATGGCGAAGATCTGGTGGCGAAGGAAGGGCTTTCGGAACGGGTCACGTTTCGCGCCGGAGATGTGAGCTGCCTCCCATTCGACCATGACAGCTTCGACTGGGTTTGGAGCGCGGACTGCGTTGGATACCCAGCTGCCGATCTGGCGCCACTGCTCAAAGAATTGGTTCGGGTGGTAAAGCCTGGAGGCAGTGTAATCCTCCTGGGGTGGTCGTCACAACAATTGTTGCCAGGATATCCGTTGCTCGAGGCACAGCTCAACGCCACTTGCTCGGGATATATTCCGTTTTTCAAAGGCAAAACCCCCGAACAGAATTTCATGCGAGCATTGACGACATTTCGACAAATAGGCTTGGAAGGTGTCGAAGCGCGCACATTTGTAGGCGATGTGCAGGCTCCACTCAGCAGTGGCGAGCGGATCGCTCTGACATCTCTATTCGAGATGCTCTGGGGAGAACCACAATCAGAAGTCTCAGCAGAGGACTGGGCAGCTTACAAGCAATTGTGCATCCCGGAATCACCAGACTTTATCCTGAACCTTCCTGATTATTATGCCTTTTTTACCTATTCCATGTTTCGAGGCAAGGTACGGAAGCCATGAATACACATATCACTGTCAACACCTCGATAGAGCAAGTGATCTTTCAGTTGATGCAACTTCAGCAGAAGCCCGCTCCATTTACTCCCGGCGAAGCCTTGTTTTGGGATGATCCGCACATCTCGTCGCAAATGCTTGAGGCGCATTTGAATCCAGATATTGATGCCGCCAGTCGCCGCCCGGAGACCATAGATCGTTACGTGAAATGGCTGGTGAAAACATTGGGACTGAAGACTGGCGATTCTATTCTGGACCTCGGGTGTGGTCCCGGGCTATATGCATCGCGCTTCGCCCGCGCCGGGATGCAGGTCACCGGTATGGACTATTCCCACCGCTCCATTGAATATGCCATGAAGGATGCCAATGAAAACAAGCTGAACATCAATTATCGCTACCAAAACTACCTGGAACTGAACGATGAAAACCAGTACGAGGCAGCATTCTTGATCTACGGCGATTTCTGTCCGCTCAACCCGGAACAGCGTTCAAGACTGTTGCGTAACGTTCATCGTGCACTGAAACCCGGTGGAAAATTTGTGTTGGATGTCACCACGCGCGAAGATCGCAAGAAACACGGGAACAAAAACAGATGGTATGCACTGGAAAGCGGATTCTGGAAACCGGGTCTGCACCTCGTATTGGAGGAAGGCTTCGATTACCCAGAGCAGTCCCTTTGGCTCGATCAATATACGATCATTGAGGCGGATGGGAAAATCTCTGTCTACCGAAATTGGTTTCAGGATTACACGCCTGAAACAATCACTGCCGAGTTATCACAGGCTGGTTTCTCAATCGAAAGCCTGTGGGGGGACCTGACCGGAACTGCTTACACGCCAGAGAGTGAATGGATCGGGCTGGTCACCTCGAGAAAATAACCCTATC
>DATGYJ010000642.1:0-5134 GCA_035298105.1 Anaerolineales bacterium
ATGTATAAAGCCAAGGAAGCCGGACGAAACCGGGTCGTAGCAGAATAAATCACTCCCTCCGAGAAGAGGGAGTGATTGTTTATGCAGATTCTTTGCTACCTTCCGGCGCTTTGCAGGATGAGGAAGATTATCAACGCGACAACGAGCAGAAAGGCGATCTGTGCGCCCGGGCGGCGAAAGGCAGAGGTGAAAAAACTCCAGCGGGTGCGGGAACGGTCCCGATAGTTGTGGCGATGCCGCCGGCGTTCTCGATATCTTCTATACACGGTTACCTCTTAATTGTCAGAATGAATTAAGCGCGCTTTCGAGATCATGGAACACTTTGAAAAAGAGTTTCAAACCGGCTGTTTCAAGTGCCTTATCGACGGCAGGCTGTGGGCTGAGGAGTTTAACATGTTTCCGTGCATTGCTGTTGTGGGTCAGGTCAGGATGAGTCTTCTCTTCCGGAACGCCACTAAATAGCAAAGCAATCTTGTGAATGGCCGCGAGACCGGTACTGCTAATGCTGGGGACCTCACTCAGATCAATGACGAGATTGCTCGCCGGGTTTTGATAAATCTCCCGGGCCTTATCCACGATCTGGACGAAATTCGATGCATCGATACTGCCTTGCAAGCGCATCACTGCGATAGGTTCCCGCGCCTGTTGAGTATTAACAGTGATATTCATTTTCTTTTACCTCATTCACAGCTTCTAGCGGAAATTGAACTCTTCATAATGAATATGATTCCTGGGCAGACCCAATGCCAAAAATTTTTGCTCGAAGGCCTGCATCATAGGCAATGGACCGCATAAGTATACATCGTGGTCGCTTACATCTCCGCCCGCGTTTTTCACAATATCTTCGATGACCAACGAACCCTCTTTTGCCGTGGAACGGATGTGCACTTTGAGATATGGATTCTTTTCTGCTGCGGCCCTGAATTCATCTACAAACAGTGCTTCCTCCGGGTGGCGGACCGCATAGTAAAAATCCACATTCTGAGTCAGATTGCCGTCCATATCGCGGATAAAAGACAGGAAGGGCGTTAGCCCAATTCCGCCCGCAATCCAGATCTGTTTCTGGCCGCCAGTCTTATAGTCGAACATGCCATAGGCGCCTTCGATGATCGCGTCCGTGCCTTCTTGCAGCCTGGCGAACAGATCACGTGTGAAGTTGCCGCTGGCTTTGATCGTAAGGCGCAGTACATCCTCTGCAGGCGCACTTGAGATCGTGAATGGGTGGGATTCATTTAAGTCTTTGTCACCGGGAAAGCGTACAAACAGAAATTGTCCTGCACGGTGTTTTTTGATGGGTGCTTTCTTGGCGCGCAGGGTGACTTCAGTGCTCAGATTGTTGGGGTGCCTGACTGTCTCCACCTTGTACGGCAGGAACTTTTTGAAGATGCCTCCGAAGATTTCAGTATAAAGATACGAAACTGTGCCAATGATGAAAAAAACCTGCACCCATGTAATGGCGATCAACGCATTGAGTGGATTACCAATTGTCAGGGCATGGAGAAAGCCCAGGATGAAGAAGATCCCAATGAAGCGTTTGAGTTTCTTCCAGTCCTCGTAATCACCGCCGGTGAGCCGGTTTAGATATGGGATGCGCGGCGCCAATGTGATCAGTACGATGCTGACAATCCCTGTGAATGCAATGACGGCCAGATAATTGCCAAGCCGCCACCCAGTGGTAGTAATGGGTACGGTCAGCACATGGACCAGGATCAACAAAAAGGCGGCTGTGCCAGTATGCCGGTGGGTCAGGTACATTTTGTCGAGCCCACCGAAATATTTCTCCAGCCCCTTCGGCCGGGTAGACAGGAAAAGCGAACATGCCATCAAAATGATGTTGTTCGAGCCAATCACCTCACCTGCGTACTGCCGGAGAAAGTTTGGGCGACCATCGTTCACAGGAGGAAAGACAAGCCAGACGACGATGTTGAGTATGACCAGGGCAATGATGGTTAGATTACCGATATTACGCTTCATGTTGCTCTCCATTAACTTGTCGTCGAATTTTCTCGATGAACAGCAAAGTTGCTTAAATCAAAAAGCGATATGGTTCAAACCCATATCGCTTACTCCACTAAAACGATCTGACTGCTTCATCGAGATTCGTGTACACCTCAAATACATTCCCAAACCCCACCATGTCCAGTACGCTCATCACTTCAGAACGCGGGTTGAACAATTTGACGTGCTTTTGAACACCCGCCTCAGTGGAACGTCCCAGCGAGCGATAGGCAGACCAGCCGCCTTCTGTATCCGGCAATGCCTCGCCTCGCGTCAGCAAAGCCACACTATGCAAGGCTACCAGCCCGGCGCTGCTGATATAAGTCAGGTCGCTTAGATCGAGCAGAAAATCGCGTGTTCCTGAATTGTATAGTTCCTGGGCCTTCGCAATCAATTGCTGGTAGTTCTGACCGTCCAATTCCCCGTCAAGTTTGATGACGGTCACTGGAACATTTCCCTGTGCCTGCGAAACAGAAATATTCATGGCTCTCCTCCGATGAATTGAATGCTCACATTATATACTGTCTTTTCGTTCAAGACGCGCCAGGCGGTGAGCAATTTCATCCAGCCAGTGCTTTCGCACGTAGGCGGGCAGGTCAGCGCGTTCCACATGCTCGAGAGCCGAGCGAGTCCATTGGAGTGCAGTCTTTATGTCGCGGCGCTTATGCTCATAATATTTCGCCAGTTCGATATGGGCATAGATGTGACCCTCTGCTGCGGCAGCTTCCCACAACCGGAGCGCTTCGTTTATATCCCCACGTCTTTTTTGAAGGATAGCCAGGCGCTTCACGGCCAGGCCGAAATCCGATTCCGTTAAGCCAAGCTGGAGGCCATGCTCAAATAAACGGGCGGCCTCCTCCCAGTGACTGAGATCTTCGAATAATTTGCCTAATGCAATGAAATCGAGACCATATTCCACGCGCCCACAATAAGGATTCTGCATGATCTCATTGACATGGGTGAGTAAGGCGGCCATGGCGACCACGTCCATCGCATTGTGATAGAACACGCCTGCCAGTGGACGCGCGTCCCCTGTTCTCAAATAATCGAAATACAGCCATGGGATCTCATAGCCTTGTACTTCCTCCACGGAGCGTGTCAGACCAAGGACATGCTGCTCAAGGTACTTCAATGCCCGCGATTCAAGCCTGTCCCGCCAGAGTCTGCGTGCCAGGGGCAGTAAGTCGAGGTGCGAGTAGCCCTTATAAGGAACCGGAATATCGTTTAAGCGAAAGCGGGTAGTGAGCAAAGGTGCGTCGAAAGCTTTGCCATTGAACGTGACCAGAGCCTGCGCCGGCGCAAGGAATTGAGCAATCGCTTCCAGCATAGCAGGCTCTTCAGCCGGATCACGCATAAAGAACTGCCGCAAAACGAATCGATCCTCCACAAAGCGTGCGATGCCGACCAGGAAGGCATAGGTGCCTGTGCCCCCCGAGAGCCCGGAGGTCTCCGTGTCGAGGAAGGCAAATTCCGACAGCGACAAGTTGGCCATGCGGGGATCATTCGCCCACTGAGAGATCAGCGTGAGGGGCGAAGTGCAAAGGATGGGCGCTGCGCCATGACAATAGTCAGGCGTATACGTCTGCTCGACGATGAATACATCCCCGTGAGGTGTAGGGTGGAACGCCCCAGCCACCACCGAATCAATCTCATAAGGGGATTTCGGTTCCGGTGGGGGGAGATGCGCTGCCCCTATCTCGATGCCAAGTGATTTGAGCTTGTCTGCAAGGGAAGGTTTAATAGAATTCATCAAAGAACTGATTATCTCATAATTATAACTAAATTGGTGTTTTTTATTCAGAGATTTTCTGGGATTTGCCATGATTGATGCTAAGGGGCATCGGCGCATCTGTCCTCCCGCTCGCTACGCTTGGGGGACTGCCGCCCGCCGCCAAAGGGGACCGTGCGGCGTGGCGGACGGTGTCAGGGGGGGGTGTGACCGGTAGGGTATAGGTATAGTTAGAAAACAAGACAGCCCCTCACAAATGAGAGGGGCTGTCTTGTTATTAAAATTTCAGCCATCACTCCTGATAGCGGGCAGACACGGAATATTGGGGTTTCGGTACTGCGATTACAAATAAACGTCCCCAGCTTGAATTCCCATTGGCTGCGATACAGGTCTGAAAAGTGACATGATAAGCGCCCCGATAAACCTTATTGAATAATTGTTCAGCGGTCAGGTTATCATTATTGTTCAAATCACGAAAGGAACTGTAGGGGCTGGTGGGTTGGAGCGCCTGAAAGCTCAATACCTGCGTGATCACAAAAGTTTCCACTTTCCCATCGCCGTACACCAAACGGACTTCCTGTCCGGCTGCAAGCTCTGAGAATAGTCTTCCAGACAAGTGATTGTGCGCCAGTAAGCCCACGTTCCCGAATTGGGAAGCCATCCGAAATTGAGTAAGCTCGCCGTCGGTGAAGGAAACGTAAGCAGCATTGCTGGCAGGCTGCTGAACAATGGGTAAGGCTAGTACATCGGAAACGTATACACCACGTAATACGCCTGCCTGATTGTTTTGAACTGCTTTTGCAAATTCTGCGAAACTAGGAAGTGGCGATTCACCATTCCCCAGGGCCATCACAGGGATGGAGTTGAGGAAAAGAGATATGAAGATTGCAAGGAGAAGGCTTGCATTCAGGGAAGTTCGACGGGTCCTGGTGGTGAGCATCATAGGTTTCTCCTTTTCGATAAAGGTGCTCAAACAGAACCAACGAACGGATGGATCCGTTTTCGGCAACCTGGCAATCCTGGTCACGCCTGGCGTGACGGTAGACCCATGGCTTTGCGTCCCCGCCTTTCGACGGGTTTGCCTTTATCGAACGAACAATTGATAAGGTTCCAAAAAAACGAGCCTGGCAAATAGCCAGGCTCACGAAGTTTCAGAATGATTTCGTCTTCGGCAACCTGGCGATCCTGATCCCGCTTGACGGGATGGTAGACCCATGGCTTTGCGTCCCCGGGACAAAGGCGCATTTCTCGTTCACGACTTTCACTTCGCGCTGCGGTGTCCGCGCCTTCACCCCCACGAGCGTGACAACGACGTTGGCCAGGTGACCGGCAGGGTCGACAACGATCGACTGATCCGGTAGTTCCGCGCCGCACACCGTCTGGTCGTAGGTGACGCGCAAAGGCCTG
>DATGYJ010000643.1:0-6265 GCA_035298105.1 Anaerolineales bacterium
GCTCGCGCTGGAATTGACGAACGACATGAGAACGCAGCCTTGGCCTGGAATGAGGCGATTACTGCCGCGGCGGAAAGTTACCGTGCGCTCGACGATCCATACTTGCAGGCCCGCGCCGCAGACGTGGAAGATGTGGGCACACAGGTATTGTTTGCCATGGCAGATCAATCCGCGCGCACACCTCTCACCTTCGAGCAGCCTGTGATCCTGTATGCCGCTGATCTGACGCCCTCTGAGACCTCACAGTTGGATATGCAGAGGGTGCTTGGCATCATCACGGCGGGCGGCGGGCCAACTTCCCATAGCGCCATCTTGTCGCGTGCCCTCGGCATTCCGGCGGTTGCCGGGGTTGGGACATTGCTCGAGCGACAACCCAACGGTACGCTGACAGCTATTAACGGATTTACGGGCGAAATTTGGCTTGAGCCATCAGCGGAGGTCCAGTCAAAGCTGCAGGTCTCTCGTGCAGATTGGTTGACCGGACGCGAGAAATTGCTTCAAACCAGTCAGCAATTAGCGTTGACAAAGGATAATCACCGGGTGGAAGTATTTGCCAATATCGGTGGGGTGAACGATGCGCGCGCGGCAGTCAGGAACGGTGCGGAGGGTGTCGGGTTATTGCGGACCGAATTCCTGTTCCTGACACGTGAGACCGCGCCCTCTGAAGAAGAGCAATTCCTGCTTTTGCACGAGATCTTCGAGCTGCTGGGCGATAAACGTCCTGTCACCGCGCGCACACTGGATGTAGGCGGCGACAAGGAATTGCCATTTATCCAGCTACCCGAAGAGCCCAACCCGTTTCTGGGAGTGCGCGCTCTGCGGCTTTCGCTGACCCGGCCCGATTTGTTCCTGACTCAGCTCCGTGCCATCCTGCGCGCGGCAGATGGATATCCCTGCCGGATCATGTTCCCGATGGTTGCAGATGTGGAAGAAATACGTAAAGCTCGCACCTGGGTGGACAAAGCACATCATGAGCTTAGCCAGGAGAATCAGCCACACGCCTGGCCCATTGAATTGGGCATCATGGTGGAAATCCCCTCAGCTGCCCTGCTTAGTCCGGTCCTGGCGGATGAGGTCGATTTCTTCAGCATTGGCACCAATGATCTAACCCAATATACTCTGGCGGCAGAACGAGGCAACCCGGCACTTTCTCATCTCGCAGATGGATTGCATCCTTCCGTGCTAAAGTTGATCAATCAGGTGGTTGAAGCCTCCCACCAAACCGGCAAATGGACCGGGATTTGCGGCGAGTTAGGGGGAGATCCGGAGGCGACGGCGTTGCTGGTCGGACTGGGTGTGGATGAATTAAGTCTCAACCCGGCTGGGATTCCGCGCATCAAGTCCATCATTCGCGGCTTGACCATGGATACGGCCCGTTCGCTGGCATCCCGGGCGCTCCAGTGCAAGACCAGTGCGGAAGTGAGACAACTGGTTCGTGAGTTTAGGGGGTAATCGCTGGTCGAGTTGGGCTGGGCGTAGGGTGTCAGGAATAAATACTCAACCAACGGGCTACAGGGCGGAAACAATTCAGTTGATCACAGTCAACACGATTGGCATCACCTTTTGCGAGCTCCCGCCGACCATCAATTCAAATTGTCCTGGCTCTACCATTTGGTGCATCGACTCATCCAAATACTGGAGTTGTGCGCGTCCAACCGCGAAGCTCACCGTGCGGGTTTCACCCGGCTGGAGAGTAATCCGCTCAAAGCCTTTGAGCAATTTCACCGGGCGCGTAACACGTTCACTGAGCAGGTCATGCACATAGAACTGTACGACTTCATCTCCAATCCGCTCTCCCGTATTGGTCACCTCCACCGAAAGAAGCGCGGTCTCATCGGCAGTGATCCTTTCGGCGCTCAAACGCAGGTTGTTGTATGCAAACGTGGTGTAGCTTAATCCATACCCAAATGGAAAGAGCGGCTCCGCTTTAGAAAACAAATAGCCGCGCCGCGCAGATGGCTTGTGATAGTAATAAGCCGGTATCTGTCCTACGGAGCGAGGGAAGGTGATGGGCAGTTTGCCGCCCGGGTTCAGATCCCCGAACAGCACGTCCGCAACCGCCGTCCCTGCAGCCTGGCCGAGATACCAACCTTCAAGGATCGCCGGCACATGTTCTGCGGCAAAATTAATGCTGGCTGGACGTCCCTGAATAAGGAGGAGAATCACCGGTTTGCCGGTAGCAGAGACTGCCTGCACCAGCTGCTTCTGCTTACCGGGCAAATCCAGGCTGTCACGGTCACCCAAGTGTGAGGTTGACCAGCCTTCGCGGCAGGTTTGTTCGTTATCACCCAACACCAGCAACGTGACATCCGCTTTTTGAGCCGTTTGCGTTGCCTGAATGATGAGCTCGGTATCCTGAGCAGGGTCGGGCAAAAGAACATCATCATCCCACCACATCTGTCCGGCATCGTTGGTAGATTGAGTAATGCCGCAACCCTCCGCATACAGGATTTCGATCTGGTTGCCAACCTTTTGGCGGATCCCTTCCAGGATCGACACGCCACAACCCGGGTTGCCGCTGTACCCACCCAGACGCACCGGTACTGCATTGGGACCGATCACAGCCAGCGAGCGGAGCCTGGACTTATCCAGAGGCAGAAGACCTCCCTCATTCTTGAGCAGGACCATGGATTTGTATGCTGCTTCCAATGCCAGGTCCTTGTGCTCACTACAATTTGTGATGGAAACAGCCGTTTCTTCATCCACAAACGGATTCTCAAAGAGCCCTAAATGGAACTTTACTCGCAAGATCCTGGCAACTGCCGCATTCAGCGTCTCTTCAGAGATTTTTCCAGCTTTCACGGACTGCTCCAAATGGCGGAAGCAGCGTCCCAGTTCCACATCCACACCGCTGGAAAAAGCCTTCTCCGCGGCCTCCGTTTCATCCGCAGCCACAAAATGCAGACGATACAGGTCATCCACACCCCAGCCGTCCGAAACCACAAAGCCTTCAAAGCCCCACTCCTCGCGCAGCAAGTACTTCAACAGCCAGCGGTTTACATGCGAGGGCACACCGTTGATTTCGTTATAGGAGGCCATCACGGCACCGATCTGGCCCTCACGCACAACGGCTTCAAAAGGCGCAAACAATTCTTCTCGTAATATCCGCTCCGCATAATTGGCCGGACCGCAGTTTGTCCCAGCCTCGGGCTGACCGTGCGCCGCAAAATGCTTGGCCGTGGCCAGTACATGCTCTGGGTCTCCGGTAAAGCGTTCACCCTGCAAACCCCGAACTGCAGCGACGCCCAGGCGCGAGACAAGATAGGGATCCTCCCCATAGGTCTCTTCTGTGCGCCCCCAGCGTGGGTCACGAGCCAGATCCAATACCGGTGAAAGTACATAGTGTGCGCCGCGGGCCCTCATCTCACGCGCTATCACAGTAAAGACTCGTTCATGCAGATCCCGGTCCCAGGTGCTGGCCAACCCAATCGCTTGAGGAAAACTGGTCGCCTCGTGAGCCATATAGCCATGCAGACCTTCGCCAATTCCCAGGGCGGGAATGCCCAGGCGAGTTTCCTCGCGTAAAAATTTCTGCATGGCATTCAGGTAGGCAACGGTCTGGCGCGTATTGCGCCTGGCGTGGTGTGTGTTGATGTAGGAGATCCCGTCCTTGAAATGCTGGCGTGCAAAATCGAGCGAAAACTTTCCATCGTCTCGATCCAACCCGAAGGGACCCATCAACTGGGCGCACTTTTCGGTCAGGGTCATCTGTATGAGCAGGTCGGCAACACGCATTTCAAGCGCAATGGAGGGGTCTAAATACCTGGAAGAGGTCATGTGGATTTCCTTATTCATGTGATGAAGTATCTGTTTTGACGTTCATTATATTCGCTCGAACGCGTAAAAGTAGATTAGTCACCTGAGAGTTTAACTTTCGACAATGTAGCACTGGTCGAGATTTGAATGTGTCAGTTGACTGGAAAGGAAATTGAAAGCTATATTTGGCTTGACAGACCAGGGGAAGAGTGTAAAATCCTTCCGTTTTGGAAATATTCCAGCACGGAAGGATTTTGAATGTCTACAGGAAGTACTGCCGAACAATTCATAGAACTGATTCAGAAATACATCAGTCTGCGCCCAAAATTGATTCTGCCCGAACACGTTATCGAATTCAAGAAAAAAATGGCATCCTTCAGAAGTTCCGGCTACAGTTCTGAAGATCACGCGTTTGTGTTTCGCATCCTCATGCTGTTATCGCAAAATGCGGAACCGATCACCATGGGCGAACTCAGCTCAGAATTGAACGTGCCCATGAGCACTGCCACCCGTATTGTGGATGGATTGGTGCGAGGTGGAATGGCAGAGCGGGTCAACGACTCCAACGACCGGCGCATAGTACGCGTCGGGATGAGCAGGAACGGACGCGAACTCTATGAAACCGGAATTGCCTACAACAAACAGCGTATCGCAAAATTATTGAAGACCTTTACGGCGGAGGAGCAAACCCAACTACTCAAGCTAATGAACAAATTATTCGATGCGCTTTTAGATGAGAAATAACCTGTGCATCGCTTCTACCGCTTGTCTCACGCATGTTCCACATGCGTAGATAGACTTTCTGAATGGTTTGGCAGGTTAAAATTCAAGTTTATTAATTCTGCGGTACTCTGTAAGTTGACCTTTATTTCGAATACAAGAAGGAGCGTTTTCCATGAGACGTTTTAGAGCCTTGATAAAAAAGGAAATGATCCACATGTTGCGCGATCCGCGCACTCTGGTCTTTATCTTCATGATGCCCATCCTGCAACTGGTCCTGCTGGGTTACGCCAACAACAATGAGATCAAGCACGTGCCCACGGTGGTCTTTAACCAGGATAACAGCAAAGCCAGTCGCGCCCTGCTGGATTCGTTTCAGGCGACGGATTATTTTTCATTTGATTATGCCGTTTACAGCCAGCAGGAAGTGTACCGATTGATCGATGCGGGCAAGGCAAAAGTCGGTATCATCATTCCGCCCGATTACAGTCAGAGCATCGCTACGCGCAAAACCGGGGATGTGTTGGTACTGCTGGATGGCGCAGACCCAACCATCGCAAGTGCAGTCATGTCTGCAGCCGCCCTGGCGGGTCAGGCTCATGGAGTAAGCGTGCGCTCACAGCAGCTTTCCCTCCAGGGTCCAACGGGAGGCGGCGCCTCGCCTGTGGATGTGCGCACGCGCGTTTTATACAATCCTGATCTCCGGGGGAGTTACAACCTCGTGCCAGGTTTGATTGCGATGATCCTGTTCCAAACGGCGACGAGTCTGACCGCGCTTGCCATCGTCAAGGAACGTGAGCGCGGCACGATCGAGCAGTTGATCGTCACCCCCATCCGCAGTTGGGAGCTGGTCGTTGCAAAAATCATTCCGTATATCCTGGTGTCGTTTGCAAATACAGTTCTGATCATGGCAGTCGGGACATTCCTCTTTGGCGTTCCATTGCGGGGTAGCCTGATCCTGTTGTTTGGGCTGGTAGGTCTGTATTTGCTCCCAACACTTGGGCTTGGGCTCTTGATCTCCACGGCGGCAAAAACACAGCAGCAGGCCCAGCTCATGACCATGCCCATCATGCTGCCATCCATGATGTTATCAGGTGTCTTCTTTCCAATTTCATCCCTGCCCATCTTCCTGCAATTTGTGGGCAACCTCATGCCTCTCACGTATTTCATTTACATTTTGCGCAGCGTTCTCGTCAAAGGGGTCGGGATGGACATGATCATCCCGCAAATTGTTGCGTTGACCATTTTCGCGATCGTTCTGCTTGGCCTGGCGGCCATGCGTTTCAAAAAAACATTGGATTAATCAACTCAGGAGTCTTTCTCTATGCCTAAACTTTCTCGTGTTCAGATCATCATGATCGTAGTATTTCTCGGCGCCGCAGTTTATTTTGGTTTTCGCGTCCTCACAAACAGGGATGATGGAAAACTTCACGCCTCCGGCACCATCGAAGCCGTTGAAGTGGATGTCTCACCGGAGACGTCTGGTAAAGTGGCTCAAGTGCTGGTCGAGGAAGGACAAGCCGTGAAGACCGGCGATCCGCTGCTGGTGCTCGACGATAGCGTCCTGAAGGCTCAACGGGCGGTCGCCGCTTCCCAGTTGGATTCTGCCAAAGCGGGCGTGCAGAGCGCTCAAAATGCCCTCACCACCGCCAAATCCCAGTATCAAATCACCCTGGAAGCTGCCCTGGCACAGGGCAAGAAGACCCGCTTGCAGGACTGGTTCTCGGACCCGGACTTGTTCGATCAGCCGGGCTGGTATTACACCCGTGCCGAACAGATCCAGGCCATG
>DATGYJ010000644.1:0-24189 GCA_035298105.1 Anaerolineales bacterium
AGCGATGTAGGTCTGGATCAGCTCGGCTTCCTTGGCCTGGTCATTGCTGGTGTTGGCAGTCAGGACCTTGATCCCGTACTTGGCACCGGCATCTTCATAGCCCTGGGTCATGCTCTTCATGAATTGATCATCCTGGAATACTACACCTGCAATCGTGAGTTCCTTGTTGCCTCCGGTGGGAGCTTTTGCAGCACCACCACAGGCGGTCATCAGCATTGCTAAGACGGCCATTAGGCTCACAATTGCAAAAATTCGTTTGCTGTACATTTTTCTTCTCCTTGAATTGGTATGAAATGGATGGACATTTAATTGAGACTGAAGGTGAGAATCGTTCTGTTTTTCAACTCCTTTTCCAGCGAGGCTTAAATAGATATAGAATCCTGAAACAAGTCGAACAAAACTGTACCGCTAAGTGTTTGCAGAGCATCAAAAACCCGAAACCTATAAAAGAATAACCCCGAAATTGCTCAGATATTGTTCATATTATCACAATCAAAACTCTGTGTCAAGTTAAATTGTTCGACTATAATAACATTCTGTGGTTGACTTTTAACATTCGGCGTTATATAATAGGGAGAACATTCTTACGAAGAGGATGAATTGTGAAAACTAACTCTCGTCATGATCAAATTGCTGCCTTGATTGATGAACACTCTTTCCTGACGGTCAGCGAACTCAGTCATTTATGCGATGTCTCAGAGATGACCATTCGTCGCGATCTTGAGCAGCTTCATGCTCAGAAGCGTATTCAACGCACATATGGGGGCGCAGTTTCCCTGCGCAACGGGACTGCTGATCTCGATGAGGTCGGCACAGACTCGCCGGATCGGCGTGTGGATGTGTTGCGGGTGGATGAAGTGGATGTATTAATCGCGACTTCGGTGAACCCCTATTTAGATAGCTTGCTGATCGATAGAGTAACAAAAAAAGGTATCCCGATCATTGCCGAGTCGATTGAGATGCCCAATCAGCGTACAGTTGTCGCTGTTGATAATTATCGAGCCGGATTTGATTTGGGATGTTGGGTCGGGAATGATCTCCAACAGCGGGGAATAAAAAAAGCCAACCTGCTGGACTTAACGTTTCACCAACCGAATACACAAAACCGGAGCCGGGGCTTTGCTGATGGTCTCAACCAGACCAACCTTTCGTACGAGACAGTTCTTTCCATTAATTCTCAGTCTCGCTACATCACAGCCTATCAACTTACACGCGATGCTCTAACAGTGTACCCGCAGATCAATCTGATCTTTGCGATTAATGACATCACTGCCTCAGGCGCAATCCAGGCCTGTCATGATCTGAACCTCGATCCTTCCGATATGACCGTGATTACCTTTGGCCTGGAAGGCGATACCCTTAAGAACGAATTGATGATGCCAACCAGCTATTGCAAGGCGGGCTTGGCGATGTTCCCGGAAATTGTCAGTCTGACGTGTGTGGAAGCGGCAATTGCGGCCTTCAACAAACAGCCCCAGCCTGAAAATTACATCACTCCCCATATTGTCTTGAGCGCGGTGACGCTGCCGGAATATTACAAAAGAACCTCCACAGGCTGGGCATTGGATTGGGAAACAGTTCGTAATCATTTAACGATCCCGATTCAAATCGAGCGCGAAAAGTATCAGTCGGTCACAAATCTGCCTCAGCGAATTGGATTGATTGTCCCCTTCATTGAACACGAATGGTATAAAAATCTGACAGCTTTGCTGAAGGATTATGCGGACCAGTACGGCATCAGTTTACAGGTGATCGATGCCGACCAGAACGTACGCGATGAAATCGAGGTGCGTCGTCGACAAATTGCCAGTAAAGCAGCCGCATTGGTTGAGCCTGGTGATGTG
The DNA here is from genome assembly GCA_035298105.1 of Anaerolineales bacterium. Classification (GTDB taxonomy): domain Bacteria; phylum Chloroflexota; class Anaerolineae; order Anaerolineales; family Villigracilaceae; genus Defluviilinea. The sequence goes on from DATGYJ010000644.1 coordinate 1,845, forward strand.
GTACTGGTAGATGGTGGACCGATCGCGATTTACCTCGCTGAAGAGTTGAAACAAAAAAAAGAAATTACTGTGATCACTAATTCCGTGATCGTGTTTGATATATTGAATCGCACACGAGGGATCACTTTGATTTCCACAGGAGGGGCAGTTCGCTATAATACCCAGGTACTGGTTGGTCCAACCGCCGAGAGTGCGCTGAAAGAATTGCGAGCAGATAAGTTGTTCTTAATGGTCAGTGGGATTTCACTTGATTTTGGTTTGTCGCATCATACGATTTCTGAGGTTACGATCAAGCAAGCGATGATCCGTTCGGCGCGCGAGGTGATTGTATTAGCAGATCATACTGCTTTTGGAGCTGAGGTGGGTATTCAAGTTGCACCATTAAAGACGGTCCATAGGTTGATCACGGACGATGCTCTGCCCCCCAGCAGCCGCTTGGATATCTCAAAGGCCGGTATTCAGATTGTTCTTGCATAAGAAAATGCTGCAGCAGGATATTTGTTCCTGTTGCAGCATTCAGATCATTCTACATTCTAACTTTAACTAAGGTCCCCAGTCTGATATCACATTTACAACCAAATCAGGGTTGTTGGGATCGTTCGTCTTGAGATGGACTGCAAAGTTATGCGGTCCGTCCATGCCTTCATGCATCATAAAGACAGCAGATTCAATTGTTGTGCTTTCACCGGGTTTGAGTACCATCGAACCGATGGTCAGTTGAGGCGGTCAGCACCCCTCGACGATTTCAATAGAAGGATCTTCTTTGAATCGTAATGTGCCGTCGCCTGTGTTACTGACTTTGATGACGAACTGGCGGTCCTCCCCATACTTAACATATCCATAGTCAATTTTCTGTTGGTCGACTGCAATGGCAGGTGTTCCACCACCATCTCCACCGCTTCGATTGGCAAGCAGAAATGCCACAACCAGTAACAGCGCCCCGCCCAGCGCGATAAATAGCCAGGGGAAATTCTGTCTCTGTTTTTGGGTCTTGTGTTTTTGCTTGTTCTTGCTCATTGAAGCTCTCCTTGATATTCAAATTGAAATGAGTAGATATAGGCGATCAGGTTCCAGATTTGTTCTTCGGTAAAGATCGAGCCCCACATCGGCATGCCTGTGCCCATCCCACCCCGCAGGATCTTGCCTTGTAAAATGGCCGGACTGGCTCCCAGCATACGTTTCGGGTCGGTGAAGTTCGCAGGGGCTTGCATCGTCATGTTACTGTCACCTGCCATGCTCTGGGAAGCTAAATCTCCGGCAGCCTGCAAGTCATCGGCAAAGATGCCATTCCCCGCGCCGTTCTCCCCATGACAAGCCGCACAGTTTTGTGTATAGAGCTGTTGCCCTTCGGCCAGTGCTGCAGGTGCGGTATTGGATTGCCAGATATAGCTGACCATGTCCCATTTTTCAGGATCGCTCAGCTTAGTGGAGTCCAATTTCCGGAATACCTGATACGGCGAATTCGCGCGATAGAAAGCAGGCTCCGTGAATTGGGAAATTGGAAAATTGGTTGCGAGTAGCTGACCTCTAACCGCGGATGGCTGAGTGCCAGGCACAACAGGTGACTCATGGAGGGCGTCGATGTCCAGCTGGAGAGTAACGTAGAGCGGGATAACGGGAACAGGCTCCGAGTTCGGAGATGAGCCGCTGACCTCGATCGTGCCGCGCATCCGCCAGTGATTAAGACCACACCAGCGCGTGCAGAAAAAGGTATAGATTCCGGGCTTATCAAAAGTCAAAGTGACCTCAGAGACTTTCCCGGGTTCTACATCCACTGCCTCCATCTTCATCTGACCAACTGCAAACCCATGCAGGACGTCATCAGAGGTGAGGCGCAATCGAAGCGGCCTGCCAACTTCCGCTTGAATGACATCCGGACTCCAACCACCAGCCTCAGCCATCTGGGCGTGGATCAATGGTGTCTGCCTCGAAAAGTACAGGGGCGCTCCTACGCTAAGGAGAATTCCTGCTGCGATCAAAGTACGCGCGAGAAGTTCTGAACGTTTCATACCAGTAACCAAAGCATGACGAGTGTGGCGACGAAGCAAAATGCAATGACAGGAATGGAGGAGGTCCTGGTTTCGTTCGCGGCCTTTTGTGCTGTACGTGCCGACCAGATCAATCCGCCGACCAGTGCTAAGGTCTGTCCGGGCGCCAGGACAGCTGTCAGCATAGGTTGCCAGGCAGCATTGGCTGTGCCGAAAAGATTCCAGCCAAAGCCGAGTGGATCGGAGAGCGCAGCCAGGATGTAGCTGGCGTTGGTGAGCACAAACGATAAGCTGAACGCGACCCAGAACATTAGACCCAGGGGAATCAAGGCTGTGGAGGAAGTAGAGAAAGTCTTCGCGCTTATCATCCCCGCAGGGGAGAGCGGAGTGGCCGTTGGTCGAGTAGGCGGTATCGCGCTGAGCGGAGGGACAGTGCTCTTCTGTCCCGCAGTCGACACTTGCACCGGGCGCACACCTGCCCTGGCGGGCGGTGCCACGGAGACGAAGCGGCGCAATTGCCAAGCACTTCGCAATGAGGGGTAGGATGCAAGGGATGTTGCCACCCAAAATAAACCTGGCAATACGAGGAAGATGATCCCCAGAAAAACGGCGGCATAAATAAACCATCCCGTGGTACCGACCTGATAAGCCGCATCCTTGAGTGCACCCCACGGGCCAAGCAGCACACCCGCATAAATCATGGCTGAGCCAAGCATGATAAAGGCTTTGAAGGCCTCATCCAGGCGTGCGGAGGGCTTGGCAAGATCTGCAGAGAATGGGCGCAGATTGACCGCGATGTTATCGTGCGGGCAGGTGCGGATACATTCCAGGCACAGGCCGCAATAGGTGTTCTTCGTGAGGCCGCCCGGAAAGACATCCCATGGGCAGCCATATCCGTTGGTTGAGCCGTTGTAGCAGGGCTTGCCTTCGCACGTCACACAAACCTGTTTTTCTTTGATTCGCAATTCAAGCGGCGCCGTTTGTGAGTAAAGACCAATAAACCCGCCGACCGGGCAGAGATAGCGGCAGAAGGAACGGCGCTCGAAGACGGTGCTCAGTCCAATGGCGGCGAGTAACATGCCCGCCAAAACAATTCCCGTAATATTCGGTGTCGTGAGAAGGACACTGCTGAACAGAGCCAGCAGAAGGAAGGAAATATTTTGCAGCCAGATATTTCGTAGCGCTCTGGGCCAGCGTAGATTGAGCCACTTCGGTTTTTTATCCGGTCCCCTTGGGGCGAGCACCGCCCCGCGTTGCAGCCATTCCCCGGGAAGCGGGATGGGGCAGACCGCACACCAACCGCGCCCGAAGAAAGGAACTGCCACCAGAATCAGGATCGCCCACCAGGCAATCCAGACGAAGACAATGCTGAAGTTGTGGCTTCCAACCGGGGTACCCACCAGCCCGGCAAGGATGGCAAAGAGATAACCGGCGAGCATCACGATAAAGACCGCCAGTTGAGGCCAGCGGTTTTTCAGCATACTCTTGATGAAGGAGTTACCGGTAAGTTCAATGCGAGACATAGTGAGTCGTCAATCTCCGGTCTCGCTTCTTTCTTCTTTTGTCTTTCTTTGAGGGAGGAAAGAAGCAAGCCTGCCCTGAGCAGAGCCGAAGGGACAAAAGAAGCCAATCACCCCAAGAAAGGCGAGTCCGACCGAGCGGTATAGCCAATCATTCGTGCCGACCGTTAGCTTCCCGATCATGAATGGATGCATGGCGCCGCAGGTGACGTTGCAGCGTAAACGAAAAGAACCCGGTTTGCTGGCAATAAAGGTCAGAGTGGCAGGTTGGCCAGGGTCGGCTTCAGTCGAAATACCATAGCCATCGATATACAAACCATGAACCACGTCTGTGCTGACGAGTTGAATCGTGACCTGGTCCCCAGGATTGACCTTAAGCTCTGAGGGAGAATAGGCAAATTGGCGCGCTTCGATCCGGAAGGTTCGTTCCTGAGGTGTGACCGGTTGAACTGGCAGTGGGGCGAAAGCCACCACCAGTCCAGCCATAACAAAGAGGAGAAGAGAGAAACGAGAACGCATTTCTAAGGGATATTTGAGGGACCATACTTGGAGTAGGTCGCATCGATGTAGACTCTGGCTTCCCCGGGACTCTTTCCCTCTCGTAACAAGCGCATCACATCCTGCGTGATATCCACACAGATGGAACAACCCAGCGCATGATTATCGAAGGTGATCTTCCCTTTATCATCTACATGAGAGACATAGCAGGAATAATTAGAGGTATGCCCGATGTTTCCACAGCCGCAGTAACAGGGGATCTCTTTCATGACCTCCGGGTTGGCAGCAGCGAACTGATACGCCTGCTGTACGCTCACCGGCGCCGATTGGACCTCCATTGGCATTTGATCCATGGGCTGCATATGAAGTCCAGTTTCAGACTGTGTTGAGCAGGCTGGCAAACTGGCCAAAGCAAGCAGACCAATGATGAAACCGAAAAAAAGTTTGCGCGAAGTTCTCATGTAGTTCTCCAGTTATTCGATCATACGGCTTTCGCAAAATCACGCACAGCGTGAAATGGCGGCGATGGATATAGGCGAAATGGCTTATGACGAATGTCGTAGGAACTTTCAAAAACGAATTTCCCCGCTTCAGACTGGACCGTAAGCCGTTCACCGTTAAATTGACTTTATCTATCAAGTGATGCGTCGCACCTGCCTTTTGACTCTAAACCGCTTAAATGGGATTTGTCTCGCTTGAGGCAAGCTCGTTAAACCTGGTGCCATGCACTTATTTGCTCTGCCATAAGCGGATCGTATCCCGGTCTGGTTTCCTACAAGCGTCTTGCAAGTTGCATCCCTGGCAGCCATCGCTGCAGCTGACATAGGCCTGGATCAAACCACTCTGTTGTAAGTGCTCGAGCATGGCTTCGATGAGCTGGGGTGTTGTGCCGAGACGAGCCGCTAAGGCTCCCACCTCCAGAGTACCGCCGGCACGGATTTCGTTAACAAGTTGCTCAAGCATGCTTACAACCCTATGGCAAGCGCGAGATGATATACAACCGCACCCGCGGCAATGGAAATACCCAACAGCAGCGCGATATTCAGCAGGGTCCAGCCCCATGAGTTTGTTTCCTGGCGGATCACTGCAACGGTCGCCATACAGGGGATAAAGAGCATCGTCACTACCAGGAACGAAAGTGCGGAGGCCGTGGAGAAATTGGAGGTGAGGGTTTGTGCCAGCCCCGCACCAGGAGTACTGCCGAAGAGCACACCGAGCGTGGCAACCGCGTTTTCCTTGGCTGGGAAGCTGGTAATGAGCGCCACAGTCAAACGCCAATCCATACCCATCCAGCGCCCGATGGGTTCAATCCATTTTCCGAACCTTACAAGATAACTTTGATTCAGATCGCCATTGGGCAGTACAGAAAGCGCCCAAATCACCAATGCCATGGTCAGGATCGTCGTGCCTGCTTTCTTGAGGAACGATAAGGAGCGCTGCCAGACCAATAAACCGATCGTCCGCCCGTTGGGGATATGGTAAAGCGGCATTTCCATGATAAAGGCTGAACGCTGTCCTTTGAAAATGACCCTGTTCAATAGGGAACCGCTTAATACGAGAGTGAGCATTGAAAGCAGGATCAAGCCCCAGGAGACAAAGAGGGCTTTCGACCCAAAGAACGCCGGAGCCAGGAAGGCCACCACGGCCATGCGGGCGGTACAGGGTACCAGGGGCGCGATCAGGATCGTCAAAAAGCGGGCGGGCTTTGAGTCGATGACGCGCGTGCCGAGAATGGATGGCACATTGCATCCGAAACCGAGAAACAGCGGCAGGAATGATTTGCCATGCAGACCCATCATGTGCATAAAGTTGTCCATGACAAAGGCAGCCCGCGCCATATATCCCATATCTTCCAGCAAGCCAAAAACCGCAAAGAAGATGACCATGATCGGCAGGAATGTAACGACCGCGCCCACGCCGCCGATCACACCATCTACGATCAGGCTTCTGATCCAGAACGGCGCACTTGCCAGGAGTTGGTTCGCCAGGCTGGCGAGACCGCCAACCACTTGTACATCCAGCCACCCTTGAACGGGCGAGCCAATCGTAAATGTCAGCCAGAACACAAGCCCCAGAATCCCTGCCAGGATCACTAGTCCCCAGAAGGGATGAACTGCCCAGCGATCCAGTTGTTTCGTGAGGGAGATTTGCCCAATTTTGGGATGCACAACTGCTGCACGTACCATGCGACCGATCCATTCATAACGCCCGGAGGCAATGGCCAATAGCGCGTCATCGTGCTGTCGCAATAGGTTGTAGGTACTATCCCAATTTTCCACCGGCAAAACACTTTGCATCGCACGTGTGATCTCTGTATCCCCCTCCAGCAATTTGAGTGCGACCCAATCCTCGGGATAAGGAGCCGGAACGTATCCCTGTATATGGTTTAAGATTTGGTCGAGTGTAGTGCGATGGTCAGCCCGGATTTCGGGCAGGCGTGGTGTCAGAACGTGGTTATTATCCAGGATATCTTGCACAACTCGATAAAAGTCCTGCACCCCGGCGGCCCGCGTGGCGGTCATCGGTATGACCGGTACGCCGAGCGCAGCCTCTAATACCTCTGGCTCAATGCTGATGCCTTCCTGTTTGGCTACATCCATCATGTTCAGGATGATTGCGAGAGGCGCAGAGAGTGAGATCAATTCAGCGACCAGATAAAGGCTGCGTTCCAGGTTGGCCGCGTTGACGATCGCAATCACCAGGTCTGGTTGTTCACGCAGGATAAATTCGCGAGTGATGACCTCTTCGGGTGAATTTGCCGTTAAGCTGTAAGTGCCGGGTAAATCGACAATGCCATACTCATGGCCATCGATGGCAAAGCTGCCTTCTTTTCGTTCGACAGTTTTGCCGGGCCAATTCCCCACATGTTGGTTCAAACCGGTCAAAAAATTAAATAGCGTGGATTTCCCAACGTTCGGTTGTCCTGCAAGCGCCAGTAACGGCATGCGTTCCCGCAGGATAACCGGCTGGAGGGGAACCGACGTGGAATGACAATCACTCATTCCACTCTCCGCTCGACGAAGATCTTAGCCGCCTCCATACGGCCCAGCGCCACACTGGTACCGCGGACGGTCACAAGCAATGGGCCGCGACCGTAGTTTTGAGTCATGCTTACTTCTGTACCGGGCGTGAATCCCAGCGAAGCCAGGCGCGTGGTTTCGACAGTTCCAATATTAAAGGCTAAAATGGTTGCATGGTGATCAGCCAGGAGTTCGGTTAGGGAGATGGCATTTGTATAGTCCATGATCTGTCCTTGTTGGCTTTGATCCGATCGGCTTTCAAAATGAAAGTATGATTAGTATATGCTAATATGAACAGTTAGTATAATGAAAAAGAACTGGTTTCTCGGTGACAAATATCCTGAATTTGGACAAAACCTATGGAAAAACCTAGCACCACGATCGAGAATTATCTTTCTCTGATGTACATCCTCGAGCGGGATAAAGAACCTGTTGTCGGCGTCCGTTTGGCCGAACTTCTCAGTGTCACCCCTCCTACAGTAACCAATACTCTTAAGCGCATGGTCCGCGATGGGCTGATCACCATGGACAAAAACGGGACCCATCTAACCCGGCCCGGAAAGCAATCTGCACGGACCGTGCTGCGCCGTCACATGTTGACCGAATGGATGATGGCGCGCATGTTGCCATGGTCAAAGCTGCATCAGGAAGCACATAATCTCGAACACGCGATCTCATCGGAAGTGGAAACTGCACTATTTGAGGATTTGGGGCACCCTCAGACTTGTCCGCATGGCAATCCCTTGCCTGGATGTGAAGAAGCAGTCTCTACCTGGATACCCCTCACTGAGACCTCTCCCAATGACAGAGCAATTATCAAGCGCATACATGAACTTGCCGAATATAACGCAGAGCTGCTGGTGTTTTTGGAAAGCAAGGGGCTTATGCCGGGAGCGAAGGTCATGGTCCGAGAAGTGCTGCCGTTCAATCAGACCATTACACTTGAAATTCATGGGCAATTGGTCACATTAGGTTTTGCCTCTGCCCAGCAGATATTTGTTGAGGTTCATGCGGAAAAACCCGAATCATAGATTGAGCTCAAAATTCAATACTCACCGGCTTCTACAGAATTCGCCGACCTATCATGCCAGGGTAGGTCGGCAAATTGTTTTTCGCGCGAGATTTCCGTGTAGGCAATTCAACCCGGCAGGTGTGGCAAAGGCCCGCAATTTGTGAGTAATCGGGTCGACTTCCCTGCATCACAAACAAAAACAGCAAGCGAATAGCAACTTGCAACGGAAGAGAATCGAAAGGAGCCTATAGACAGGATATAGGCACCATATAGGCAGGATATGGGCAGGATTTAGGCAGAACGATAGACGTGTGAGGGAGGAGCGAGGAATATCTGAAGGGGAAAGGTTATTATCGTTCACATAATAAGGATGTAGACAAGTTCGACTTGATCTGTAAGAGAATCCGAATGGTGCAGTGAAGGATCGCGGCAACCCAAAAAATGTTTTCTCACTGCTCTGCTGGTGAAGAGGATGAATCACGAGAATAAAGTTGACAAAAAGCACTCATAATGCGAGTAGAAAAACACTACAATAAATCAGTCTGGGCTATCCTCTCAACGTAGAGACACTACCGTATGCATTCCAGTGATATCCTTGCTAAAGGGGCGATTCTTTATCCATTTTCCTCGTTTACCTTTCCTGTTTACCTTTTAATCCATCAGGCATTACGCTGAAGATGCTTCAGCTTTTGTGATTCGTGCCTCAATTTTGTTCGAAACAAATTCAAGGAGAAAAAAGGAACATGAAAAAGCCCGCACGATCTTTCTGTAAGTGGTTCGCTGTACTGATGATAGGCGTTTTGCTTGTCACCAGCCTGGCAAGCTGCGCGCCCAAAGAGAAGGTACTCAAGATTGGCTACGTGACCGAACAGACCGGTGTAGAAGCCTACATCGGCCAGGCCTCCATTCCTGCCCTACAAGATCATATTGATAAGATCAACGCCGAGGGCGGAATTGGTGGATACAAACTAAAGCTGATTGTTTATGACACTCGCTCCGAAGTGACCGATGCTGTAGCGGTATCCAAACGCCTGATGGATCAGGACGGTGCCGTTGCCATCATCGGGCCCTCCTGGTCGGCAGCTGGTATCCCGCTGGCAGAAATCGCCGATACAGCCAAAGTACCGATGATTGGTACGACTGCGTCAAATGTGAACGTGACTGTGACGGAAGATGGGAAATTACATCCGTATATGTTCCGTGTGTGCTTCATCGATCCCTATCAGGGCTACGCCTTGGCTGACTTTGCCTATAATAAGCTTGGCTTGCGCAAGGTTGCCTTCCTAACCGATGTTGCTTCGCCTTATACGGTGGGTGTCCACAAGTTCTTTGAGAGTCACTTTGTGGAACTGGGTGGCGAAGTGGTTGCCAAAGAAGGCTATACCCAGGGTGATACAGAATTCCGCGCTCAACTTGCCAAGATCAAAGATTCCGGCGCCGACTTGCTGGTCTCAGCAGCCTACACCTATAAGGATGTTGGCTTGATCAGCCAGCAAATGGAAGCGCTTGGCATGAAGATGCAAATCATGGCCGGTGATGGCGTTTTCGTCCCTGACCTGCTCGATATGGCTGGGCCACAACTGGAAGGGGCCATCGTGACGACCGGCGTTTCCGAAAACGCACCGGAATTTGCTGATTTCAACGCCAGTTATGAGAAAACTCACGGCGTCAAAGCCAATGTCTACACCTACTATGGCCTGGATGCCCTCTATGCGATCGAATACGGCATTCGCATTGCCGTTGCCAAGGGGGATCCAACGCCGACAGCCATCCGAGACGCACTGGAAACCATGAAAGATCAGCAGCTTTTCACCAGTGTCGTGACCATGGAACCAGATACCCACAACCCCCACAATAAGCCATTACTGATTATGACCATCAAGAATGGCAACTGGGAATTGCTGGAAACCTTCCAACCGGAAGACTGACCTGACGTAGGACACTACAGGGGTGTTTGCGAGATTTCGCAGACACCCCTACTGATTCTTTCTCCGGGAGATGGTTATGGATTTGTTTCTCCAACAACTTGTGAGCGGTATCTCGATCGGCGCAATTTATGCCCTCCTGGCTGTGGGCTACGCCCTGGTCTACAGCATTTACAACTTCACAAACTGGGCATTTGATGCCTTCATGGCTTTCGGCGCCATCATGGCTTTTGTCGCCATTGCTTCGTTGGCGATGCCATTCTGGCTGGCAGCCATCCTTGCAATTGTTCTCACGATCATTCTTGCGGTCGGCACAGAAAAACTGGCATATAAGCCACTGCGCATGCGCAAGGCTCCACGCTTGTTCATGATGATCTCGGCGATGGGAGTCAACCTGACCATCGTACAACTGATGAACAAGTTCTTCGGCGGTACCTTCCGCAAATTCCCGGTGGAGCATGTCCAACCGATCTTTATCGGCGATGTTTCCGTTGGGCGCATGGACTTGCTGGCTGGGGCGATTTCCTTTGGTGTGCTGGCTCTGCTCTGGATATTTCTATACCGTTCGAAATGGGGGTTGGCCATTCGTGCCAGCAGTATTGACATCCAGACTGCCTCGCTCATGGGTATCAACAACGATGCTGTTGCGGTGATTATTTTTGGCCTGACCGGCATCCTTTCCACAGTAGCAGGTGTGTTCTACGGCATTAAATATGCGGTGTTCCCCATGATGGGCACCATTACGATCAAAGCCATGATCGCCAGTATTATCGGCGGCCTGGGGAATCTGCCTGCAGCGATTGTAGGCAGCATGCTGCTGGGGGTCCTGGAAACCCTGGTGTCCGGCTACATTTCATCAGCCTATCGCGACCTGTTTTCCTTCCTGTTCCTGATCGTCATCCTGCTCTTCTTTCCGAATGGGTTGATGGGCAAGAGCAGTGAGGAAAAACTGTAAGCCAAAGAGGTAAATGATGGGTTATATAAACACAATTCTCATCCTGGGAGGCATCAACGTCATTGCAGCCCTGGGTGTTTCCATCCTGACGGGCTATACCGGACTGTTCACCATCGGTCATGCCGGATTTATGGCCCTGGGAGGGTATCTGAGTGCCATTTTGATCAAGGAATATAATGTTCACTTTGTTCCGGCGCTGCTCATTGGTGGTCTTTTTGCGGGAATATCCAGCCTGATCATCGGTTACCCTTCCTTTCGCAGCAAACTGCGCGGCGATTATTTTGCCATTGCCACCCTGGGATTCTCAGAGGCGATCCGCTTGCTACTGAACAATGTGAAGCAACTTGGTTCCCTCAATATCGGTGGTTCGTTTGGATACAGCATTCCATCCGGCATCGCTACCGTTCCGGTGGTCCTGATCGCGTTGTTACTGGCTATGTTTTTCGCCCACATGTTTGTTACCTCACAACACGGCAAGAATTGCATCGCGATTGCTCAGGATGAGGTCGCGGCAGAGATGATGGGTGTTAATCTGCTCCGCACCAAATTGATTGCATTGTTCATCAGTGCTTTTTATGCAGGCGTAGCAGGTGGTCTCATGGGTCTCTTCTTTGCCTATCAAAGTCCATCGTTCTACAGCATCACACAATCATCCAATCTTCTGGCCGCGGTGGTCTTTGGCGGCATCCAATCACTCATCGGACCATTTATTACTGCCTTCGTATTAGTCGCCGCGCCGCAAATGCTGTTGGTGTTCGAAAGCTGGCGTTTGATTGCTTACGGTTTCTTGTTTGTGCTGGTGATGGTCTTCCGCCCGCAGGGTTTGCTTGGGTACGTTGATATGAACTTCAATTTCCTAAAGGCAGGCTGGAACCGGCTCACGGCGGGAAGAACCAGCCACGGGAAGGCAGTGAACTAATGGACGCCCCCATCTTAGATGTCCAAAACCTCACGGTTGATTTTGGCGGCGTTCGGGCGGTCAACAATATTTCTTTTTGCCTGCAGCCCGGTGAGTTCGTTGGCCTGATCGGTCCGAATGGTGCAGGGAAAACCACGGTCTTCAACTTGATCACCAACTCCATCCGCGCCACCTCCGGTGAGATCTTATTCAAAGGGAAAAGTGTCCTTGGGCAAAGCCCGGACAAAATTTGCCGACTGGGGATCAGCCGGACATTCCAAAATATTCGGCTTTTTCCACAAATGACGGCTTACGAAAATGTGGAACTGGGGCTGCACAATACACCGCGCTATTCATTGGCGGAAGCGTTTATCCGTACGCCGCGCGCTCAAAGGATAGAAGCTGATACACGGCGAAAAGCTCATGAACTGCTGGAAATGGTGAATTTGGAAGCCCATGCCGACAAACGTGCCTCCAGCCTGCCCTACGGGTTGCAGCGCCGCCTGGAGATGGCGCGTGCGATGGCTGCCAGACCCGACTTATTACTCCTGGACGAACCGGCGGCCGGCATGAACGAAGACGAATGTGAAGAACTCATCCAGCTCATTCGCCGTGTCCACAATGAAATGAAGTACACCATGATCATGATCGAACATCATATGAAGGTTGTCATGGATTTATGTACCGGGTCGCGCATCTATGTGCTCAGCCTGGGCAGCTTTTTGGCGGTAGGCAGCCCGGAAGAAATTCAAGCCAATCCGGATGTGATCAAAGCTTATCTGGGAGAGAGAAAAAATGGCCACTAACACACCCATGCTCGAAGTCTCTCAAATAGTGGTGCATTACGGCGGTATTTGCGCACTGGATCACGTTAGCCTACATGTCGAGCAGGGTGAGATCGTCTCGGTGATCGGTGCGAATGGTGCAGGCAAATCCACCTTGATGCGCACGATCTGCGCAGTGAAAGCTTTTACATCCGGCGAGATCAAATTCAAAGGCCAGGCGCTGAAGAAAGATGCCTCGCATGTTGTCCGGCAGGGGATGACCCTGGTCCCTGAAGGACGGCGCATCTTCGCTCCACTCAGTGTTCACGAAAATCTGATGCTGGGAGCTTATACCCGTACGGATAAAAAAGAGATCCTTGAAACAATGGAAGAAGTCTTTCAGCTTTTCCCGCGTCTCCAGGAACGCTTGTATCAGCGCGGCGGCACACTCTCAGGCGGCGAACAACAAATGCTGGCAGTCAGCCGGGCATTGATGTCCAAACCGGAGATATTGCTGCTCGACGAACCCTCCCTGGGGCTAGCGCCCATTGTGATCGACAATATGTTCGAGACCATCCGCCGCCTCAACCGTGAATTCGGCCTGACCATTCTGATCGTTGAACAAAATGCGACCCTGGCGCTGGAAATGTGCGACCGCGCCTATGTACTGGAAACGGGTCAAATCCGCATGGAGGGGCGCGGCTCAGATCTGCTGCATGATGAGCGAGTCATGGAAAGTTATCTGGGCATTACGAAATAAAGTAGCCGACTACCCGGTGCTCCTTAAATAAAATTTCGCTCCATCTGACAAGTGATGGGGCGATTTTGTTCGGGAAAACTAAATCCATGTGGGGAGGTTTAGTGATCGTGTTCAGTGTGATCGATATACTTCTCAGGATCTTTGTCGAAGGCCCTCTTGCAGCTTACCGCGTTCTGGCGCAAGATCAGGGGAAATACAAACGAAAACCTTTACCAAATCTTTAAATTTGCTTTACAGCCACTTCAAGATGCTCATCTATACTGGCAGCATAAAACAACACACAAGCGTGTGAATCGCTTTTCAAATAGGAGACAAAATGAACAAAACTCTCGTCACAATCCTCATTGTTATCGCTGTTTTAGCCGTGGCAGGCGGGATCTTTTTCGCCGGAAGCATGTATGCTCGTGCAAACACTTTTGGATATTCCATGATGTTCGGCCGGAACAATAATAACGTTTATGGCCCAGGCATGATGAACCGCGGCAATGGCATGGGTCCAGGCATGATGGGCAATGGACGTGGTGGCTACGGTATGATGGGCGGCAATGGCTATAGCTATAATGGCGCCAACCTGATACCCCTGACCCTGGACCAGGCCAGGCAAGCCGCCGACGCATACGTCAAATCACTCAACCTCAATGGGCTGGAGACCGGTGAAGTCATGGTGTTTGATAACAACGCCTATGTCGTTGTCAAGGAAACTGAGACGGGCTTGGGCGCGTTCGAGCTGCTTGTCGACCCCGTCTCAAAAATTGCTTACCCTGAACATGGACCGAACATGATGTGGAATCTCAAATATGGTGGGCTCAATCACCAGTCTATGTTGAGAGGTAACGGCGGTATGATGGGTGGAATGATGGGACAAGGCGGTATGATGAATATTAACGCCTGGGATGGAACGATCCCTGCGAACGTCTCTGCTGAAATGACCGTCACCCCTGAACAAGCTATCCAATACGCCCAGAAATACCTCGATGCGAACAATTCAGGCGCAACCGCTGCCACAGATCCTACGCAATTTTACGGTTACTACACCCTGGACTTCGAGAAGAATGGCAAGGTCATCGGGATGTTAAGTGTCAATGGCTATAGCGGACAGGTCTTTCTGCATACCTGGCACGGAACGTTTATCGAAGAAGCGGAATAATATCAATCAGTTCAATGTTGAGAACGCGCCGATCCTATCCAGCTCGGCGCGTTCTGCTTACCTGATATTTGCAGTTACAATATTGCTAATCATCAATCGTCAATCGTCAATCGTAAATCGTAAATCGCTAATGCCTAAAATCCTCGTCATCGACGACGAACCCTCGATCGTAAATCTGATCACGGCCTATCTGAAACCTGAAGGCTACGAAGTCCATACTGCCTTGGATGGACCCTCAGGGCTGAAAGCTGCGCGTGCCTTCAAGCCGGATCTGATCATCCTCGATATCATGCTGCCAGGCATGGATGGCATTGAGCTGCTTGCGCGTTTGCGGCGTGAATCACAGGTGTACGTAATCCTGCTCACGGCAAAAACAGAAGAGACCGACAAAGTGATTGGTCTTTCTGTGGGCGCGGACGATTATGTGACGAAACCCTTTAGTCCGCGCGAGTTAACGGCACGTATCAAAGCTGCCCTGAGACGGCTTCAAACGGGAGCAGGTTCCACCTCCGAGACGAGTGTGTATTCCTTCCGTCATCTGCGAATGGATATGGGCGCCCGTACGGTTCGCGTGGATGAGAAATTGATCGACTTAACCGCCATTGAATTCGATCTATTGAAGGCCCTGGTCGAAAATCGAGGGCGTGTTTTATCACGCGAGCAGTTGCTGGAGAAAGTTTGGGGTGGTGAATATTTCGGCGAACAGCGCGTCGTGGATGTACATCTTGGGCATGTCCGTCAGAAGCTGGGTCGCGAGGATTTGATTGTTACAGTGCGCGGTGTGGGCTACCGGTTCGAAGACGAATTGCTCTAAGTGAGGAATGATGATCGATTATTTCCGCCGTCATTTGGGTGCAAAACTCTTGCTTTCTTATCTGGCGATCATCCTGGTAGGCGTGCTGGTGCTGATCGCGGCCAGCCAGTTTACTCTGCCAGCCTCGTTTAATCATCATATGGCTGGGATGGGCACGATGATGAATAATAATGGCAACGGGATGATGGGCGGACAAGGCTTTGGCGCGATGCCACAACTTTATTTGGATTTCCGCGCCAGTTTCAACGAGGCATTAAGATACGCCGCGCTCGCGGCGATGATTGCGGCAGTGGCTCTCAGTCTATATCTGAGTCGAAGTGTGATCGCGCCCTTGCGTGCCATGTCGCTGGCTACTCAGCGGATTGCCGATGGGCGCTATGCTGAGCGCATTCAAGTACATGGTGAGGATGAGCTTGCCCAGCTCGCCGCGCGCTTCAACCAAATGGCTGAAAAATTAGATCAAGTGGAATCAATGCGGCGGCGTCTGATCGGAGATGTCAGCCATGAATTGCGGACACCGCTCACGGCGATCAAAGGCTCCATGGAAGGATTGATGGATGGAGTTCTGCCTGCCACTCTGGAGACCTATCAACAAATTCATACCGAGGCGGATCGATTGAATCGCCTGGTAGACGATTTACAGGAACTCAGCCGTATTGAAGCCCACGCCTATGAATTGGATCTGCAACCTGTGGCTGTTTCTGCGCTTGTGCAGACGGTGTCGAAACGGCTGGCAGCTCAAGCTGGATCGAAACGGATCTCTCTGGACTTCGAACTGGCTTCTGACCTTCCGCGTATCCTTGCAGATGAGGACCGCGTTGTGCAGGTCCTGACCAATCTGGTAGGGAACGCGCTGCAATACACACCTGAAAATGGCAAAGTCAATATTGCCGCAAAACGAATGAACAATGAAGTTCAGTTCTCTGTTCATGATACTGGCATTGGTATCTCGCCTGAACATTTACCACACATCTTCGATCGTTTCTACCGTGTGGACAAATCGCGCTCACGACGGACCGGCGGCGGAAGCGGGATCGGTTTGACGATTGCCCGTGCTCTCGTGGAAGCGCATGGCGGACGCATCTGGGTAGAGTCGACCGGGGAGGGGCAGGGCAGCACATTTGCTTTCACGGTGTCAGTTGCCAGGTAGAGATAACCGCGCGATTCAAATACTGGGCATGGGTATTGTGGTTCGGGAAACATGCTCAAGCCTGATGCCCCGGTTTATTTCATTGAGTATGGGTTGAATTTAAATATCTTCTTACTTCAAACGCACCGATATACTGTATTAGATCCTGGCGAGCATTTTCGTTGGCGAATTGCACAGCGGGCTGACCTGTGACGGGATCAAGAATGGCGATGCCAATAGAGTAGTTCCCATTTTTGAGATGATTAACTGGCATTTTGAAAGTAATTTCGTAAGATGACCCTGGAAGTACTTTTCTCCAATCCATCGACAGCAAATGGGTAGAGATCGGATTTCCTTTTTCATCTAGAAGATAAATTTGGGATGGCCAGTTGTAATACATTGGGGCAATACCGTGGTTGGAAAAAGTGAAGTTGATATTTATATACTGCTCATAAAGAACCCAACGTGGCATCTGCACCTGGTTGATGCTTATCCGATATCCAATGGTTGCCATGATCTGGTCGAGACCGGCCTGTAGTGGACCTCCCTTTTCCCGCAGATAAGGACTATTCGGCCCGATGAATGTTGTGTGAGATTTCTTGAGCAATTCTAAAGTCTGATCCAAATGGGTGCCATAAATTTGTTCGTCACTCAAATCGGAAGTTTGCTCGCCCCCCACCGGAGATTTTTGCCATCCATTTGGCATGGCTGATAGGCCGTCTACTTCTTGCGGTAGATACTCTCCGCCATTTTCGATCCAGCCCAGCCATATGTTTGTTTGAGTGACATCAGCAGTCATATCGTTATATAAACCGAGGCCGAGTCTTTGAGCGATGGAAAAAGGGCGTCTCATTAATAGATAGGTTCCTGGAAAGGCCTCAATATAATGATCTACATATAAGTTCCTGATATCTTCGGGAGGCAGTGGTGTCAGGCCGGGATGAGTATGCCATTCCCCCCAATGCCCGAGGCTGCCCAACTCAATAAATGCAAAAAAACCATCCTGTCCATATCTGTCCCCTAAAGCCTTGATTGCCTTCCTATGGGAGTCAATAAAAACCGGATTTGAATAATCAGGGCTAAACCCCTTACCATATTCGTTATCGTAATACTCTCCCCTTCCGTTTATCTTGTTAAACAGCCAGTCAGGGATATCCAGATGAGTCTCTTTGCCCGGCATATCGGCAACGAATCGGAAAACCACTCGCTTTCCTTCCCGGCGCCAGCGCATCAGTTGCTTTTCCATCTCGAAACGATCAAAGTCGTATGAACCCTCCTGCGGTTCAAAGTCACGCCATGTCAGGTCGGCATAGACAAGGGTGAAGGGTTGATTACTTTGCTGGAGGGTAGCCCATGGCGCCCATCCCATTAATGGATTTGAAAGGGACCCGGATAACTCCTGATACTTTATTGTTTGAAGATTCATTTCTTGATAATAAATAATGGCAGCCGCAAGGCTTACCAGGAGCAAAAGGCCCAATAACGATATGATTATTGGGCCTTTCCGGCGGACATGACCAACTGTAAATTGCATTGAATATCTCGAACTTAATTATATTCTCCAGCAAACTGGATCAGTGAAACATCACTGACCGTTGCCAAACTTTTGATTCTATCCATAAAAGCGGTATTACCGTTTTTCACTTCGATTTCTACAGCAAGTTCAACACAATCCTTTCTAATTGTTTTCGATTTGATCTGGAATCGTTTACCATGCAAGATACGGCGTAGCTCATCTCCAATATCCTCTCCTGTATAATGAACGATCAGGATAAATATATCGCTGGCGATTGTTTTTTTGCCAATGGTCATCAGCATAAGAATTACGACCAGAGCTCCAACGATCGCTAAATAATGCAGCTTCGCGCCAATGGTAATCCCGGTACCCACTGCCCAAAAAAGGAAGATGAGATCCGCGGGATCCTTGATCGCGGTCCGGTAGCGCACGATGCTAAGTGCGCCAACCATACCGAGCGAAAGCGCTATGTTCGAGCTAATCGCCAGGGTGATCATCGAGGTTAAGATGGTCAGTACGGCCAAAGATACGGAAAAAGCCTGGTTATAAACGACCCCTCTGAAGGATCTTTGGTATACATAGTGAATCACTGTCCCGAGGGCAAATGACACCAGCAGAGCCATAAAGATTGGCCCCAGAACGGTCAAGGCTCCTGCAAGGTCGAAATTTAAAAATCCAAGAATTTTATCCATTTTATTCTCCTAATAGGCAGCTATGTATTGGAAATTTGTTTATGCGGCGTTTTATCACAACAGGATATGTACTTCGAAGAAGCCACATAATCGGCGGCGTTGAAAGGTAGAATTCTCCGAACAATACCAGGCAGGAATTCCGTAAACTTTACTTCCATAATGAGCAACCCGGGATCCAGGATCGCTACCGTAGACATCTCTCTATTGAAAATATCGAATCCCTCCACCCCCGCTCGGACATTCTTATCAAATGTGACCCGAACGTCTCCAGCCTCCATCACGTATGCCTCGCGCTCATAATCGACTATCACCCTGGGTCGCATGAATTTTGAGACACACTCGTAGTAAAAGATCTGTAGCAGACGATTGCTGCTTTCCAGGAGAAAACTGTAATTGCCGTCCAGGATCTGGCAGACCTGATCCCTGGTCAGCGCAGCAGACAATTTATGGTTATATAGCCCGACTTTAATCTTTTTTTCGAGGTGAACCGTAGACTCGGCATGGTTATAGAGGCGAATTCGGTACTTACATCGGCTCATTGCCCCCGCCATTTTTTCATTGTAGGCATGGTTGCAATAATCATCGAAATACAGACTGCGAACCATGTAGGAGCCATCAGGATCTGCATTTGAATCCACCGCTAACAGATGGTTGAGCCGTAATTTGATGAATGTATAATCGTAATAATTGACCAGATACTTCAGCTCATTTCGGTATTTCATTCTTCCAAAACCTTTCCGTCGGAGGTGATATACAGATACTTCAGGCCACGGTGGATAATCGCCTCGGCATCCCAGTAGGTATTAAACGGATATTGCGTGTTTCCTTCCTCATTTGTGGCACTCACCTGCCAAAAGTAAGTTCCGGGTTCCAATGCATCGATCTTGAGGGTCGTTGTATTGATTAGTGTCTCTTCAAAAACGATGTTGTGGAATTCCCAATCCTTGCTGAGAATAAAGTGGTAGCTGATATCCTGGGCATTAAAATCATAGGATTCATCCCAGGTAAAAACCAACGAATTTTCAGATACTTTAGGCGTGCCCAGGAAAATAGGCATGGGGGATTTCAAGGATTTAAGATATAAATCGTAATTAAGTTTTATTTCCTTCGGAATGAGCGCATATTCGTTCTCATAATCGTTTACCGACCCACGTAGATAATATAAATCCGGCATCTGCAAAGAATAAACATCGGTTACCTTTTTGTATTCCTTTAACATGCCTTCCATGCGGTCGGAACTCAGGAAGTCCATTAATTCATTGACTTTTTCATCGAGCATTTGGCGATAGCGCGCAATCTTCAATACTCTCTTATGCAACGGGACGCCCCAGTAATTCGCAACGCCCGACTCAAAATCATCATAGATATAAAAACCGAACTGTCTGGCTAAATCTCCGTCATAATCCCAGGGAATAAAATACCATTTATTCCCATTGCGCGGGCTATAAAGGAAGAAGTTTTGGCTTTGCGTATCCAAATTGCCCATGAGGATATTAAATGCCATCCACGTGAAATAATTATCTGCATTGAAATATTTTTCGAAAGTTTGTTCAATGGGTATCGTTGGATCGTTTACATCGTCAAGCATTCTAATGAGTTTGGAATGATCCTTGTTACCTTTGACCTCCAGTATCTTTGAAAAGGCCTCTTCATCATAGAGGGGATCGTCGGCCAGCCGGATTTGGTCCGGATATCTGAAGAATTCAAAGAACGTAGCTTTGTATAATTGCCCGTCTGGGTCTAAAAGGTGACTCCGCAGGAATTTAGTGTTCGGCTGTTCGACCTGCGTATACAGTCCATAGTCAACAAAAGTGACTTTTGCAGGATCCGCGGTCTCGTCTT
This sequence comes from Anaerolineales bacterium, assembly GCA_035298105.1. GTDB lineage: Bacteria > Chloroflexota > Anaerolineae > Anaerolineales > Villigracilaceae > Defluviilinea. The sequence continues at coordinate 22,325 of DATGYJ010000644.1, forward strand.
TCACAAATAAACGGACATATTGCGTGCGCAGACTCACCATATTTGGGATTTGCTTGATCAAGTCGAAGCTCAGCTTATTCCGCGCTCGGGTAATATCAAATACGTGTTTATTCAGATTGATCGTCGACTGGCCCCGCCATGTTCCCGCCCTGGACCGGAGCTCGATCTTATACGATTTTTGCGCTTTTGCCGACGTGGAATTCCCACGCAATTGGATGGTTGCGTTCGGCACGGTTTCTCCATAACCCAGCTCGCCCGGCAAAGGACCGTTTTCATCTCCAACCTGGAGGATCGCTTCCGCTTTCCCTACAACAATATAGGTCGGGCCCTTATCGGTCCATTTGACAAAGTCATTCACCTCCTGCCAGGTATGCGCCGTATTATCTGAGGAATTCCCAACTCTGACCGTCACGTACATGTATACAACTGAAGAGGGGTCATCATCCTGGTAAAGATCCGGATTATCTCGAAAGGGGGCGTTATCTATTTCAGGAATAATTTCCTTTACCACCGGGCTGGCGGCAATAAGAGTCGAAACCTTTAATTTTTGATCGACCTTTTCAGGGGATGCAAGGCTGATTAAAGTAATTGAAAGTAAGAACAAACTGATCACACTTATCAATATTGCTCTGAAGATGTTTTTCATTGCACACCTCGCTGACACAACCTGTGTCAAATCCTTTTTCAAGAATAGCCTTTGGTACTGCCACAATGCCAATTGGCAGTGCGAAAAGGTACTCATACCAACAGTATGCCGTGCGTTTTTTAGTTTTTCTTAGAAATATTTCTAAATTAGCCTTGTAGCCTGCCGACAAATCGAGTAAAGAAGCCCTTTCTTTTTGCAATAAACACCGGTTGCTTGGTCAGAATAAAGAAATCTAAATGGGCTGTATAAGCAAACAAACGCGCTTCGGCGACCAGATAATAGATTACGCTGGCTAGTACAAAACCAAAACCATAATAGGATTCTGGCAGAGTAAGCGTATAAAAAGTGCCAAGTATATTAATCACTAAAAATGGTATCACCGACAGCAGGGCATCCTCATTGCTTGCAAAGTACAGCAGGAATAACATCAGGCTATTTCCGATTGCATAAGCTCCGTATCCGACAGCTAAAACACGAAATGTCCCGATCATTACCGAGGTAAAGCCCAGAGGAAAATAAACCAGTACTTCCCCAATTACAACGACTGCAAATATGGTTACAAAAACTTGTTGAATGGCCAGGTAGAAAAGCTCCTGCTTGAGGACAGCCAACATATCTTCATAGGCTTTTTCTATATCACCCAACGAGCCTTCTCCGTTCAGCAGGCCAAAATAGAGACGGTATTTTGGATAAAAGTTTACCTCTACAGAGGTGACAAAATTAACTGTCGTGACAAGACTGGTAGCAAAGGCAAACAGTGCCGGAATATCATGCTGGGGCGCGTGGTAAAACAGACCCTGAACCTGCACCCCCCAGGGACCGGTCCACATGATGATCAGATGCACAAAAAGGGCCAGGGTGGAAAAGAATCCTACGAACAACAAATGAGGATATTCATCCAGCCATTCCAAGAACCTGAATGGCGTCCTGCCGTCGTGGCGGCAGTGCGAGGATGCAGCCCATGAGCGTCTTGGCCATCGATGCAGGCACCACCGGCGTCACCGCGCTGGTGGTCACCACCGCGGGGAAGATCGCAGCCCGGGGCTACCAGGAGTTCGCCCAGCACTTCCCCAAGCCGGGTTGGGTCGAGCACTCGCCGGAGGAGATCTGGCAGGCCACCATCGAGGCCACCCGGGACGCCCTCGCCGCGCACAGGGCCAAGGGCGGTGACGACGTCACGGCGATCGGGATCACCAACCAGCGCGAGACGGTGCTGCTG
>DATGYJ010000645.1:0-4863 GCA_035298105.1 Anaerolineales bacterium
GAGGCGTGTCAGAGAAGAACGAGTCCGGAACATTGCGCACACCCCAGGAAATCGCCAATAAGATTCAGGATATGGTGAAACAGAGCGAAAAGACAAAAGTTCCTGAGCCGCGCATCCCGGTGAATATGGCTGAAATGAATCATCCTGCGCAACTGGCGTTCCTCTCCTCGGAAGTGGAAGCAACTTTGATACTGAACGAGGTAACGTCATGAACAAAACAGTGGATCGCCTCTACAAACTCTTGCCCGCTATCCATCGCATAAGGGATGCCGAACGCGGCTACCCGCTGCGGGCGCTGCTCGGCGTCATCGCGGAACAGGTGAACCTGATCGAAGACGACATCAGCCAACTCTACGAGAACTGGTTCATCGAAACCTGCCAGGATTGGGTCGTGCCTTATATTGGTGAGTTGATCGGATATCAACTGATCCATGAGGCTGGCGAGCCGGGAGATGTCAACACGGTTCAGGGCCTGGCGCGCAACAAGATTTTGATCCCGCGCCGCGATGTGGCAGATGCGATTCATAATCGCCGCCGCAAAGGCACACTGGCATTGCTGGAAGAGTTGGCTGCGGATGTGACCGGCTGGTCCACGCGCGCCGTCGAATTCTTCAAGCTGCTCGCCTGGACGCAGAACATCAATCACCTGCACCTCGACCGTGCTCAAACCGTTGATCTGCGGAACGGGGACGCACTCGATTTGCTTGATAGCCCATTCGATAGTATTGCCCATACCGTTGATATAAGGCGTATCAATTCACCTCGCACGATCGGACACTACAACATCCCTAGTGTTGGGCTGTTCGTCTGGCGGAATAAAGTCTATTCGGTAACGCAAACACCTGCCTGCCATCTGGAAGAGATCGGTCCGTACTGCTATACCTTCAGCGTGTTAGGCAATAACACACCGCTTCATGTTCACCCGCAGTCTGAAGATGAGCCGGCACACATCGCGGAAGAGTTGAACTTACCTGTGCCAATTCGGCGGCGCGAGTTCGAGCAACACATTGTCGATTACTATGGCGAGGGCAAGAGTATCTCCATCTTTGCGGATTGGGCGAATCTTGACCCTGCGAAACCGATCCCTCTCAATCACATCATTGCCGTCGATTTGAGTGACTGGGAGGCATATCAGCCAAAAGAGGGTTATGTCGCGGTGGATCCGGCGCTGGGACGTATTGTTTTTCCACCGAGCCAGTTGCCCAAAGCAGAGACAGAAGTTCATGTCTCCTATTATTATGGCTTCAGCGCAGATATCGGCGGCGGCGAATATGATCGATCACTGAGCCGCCCGGCGGCAACTGAACTAATTCGGGTAAGCGATCCAAATCAGTTGCAGGAAGCGATAGCGCCCTGGACGCCGAAAACCGGAGATGATCCGCTGTCGTCACAGCCGCGATCCGCAGTGATTGAGATCACCAACAGCGGGTTGTATGAGCAGCCGTTTCGCATCAAACTTAACGAAGGCTGTCGGTTGCAGATCCGCGCTGCGAATCGCAAACGGCCTGTGATCCGCCTGCCCGATCGGCGGGCTGGATTATCCGACGCGTTGAGTGTAACGATGGGACGCGATAGTCGCTTCACGCTGGATGGTTTGTTGATCGCTGGTCGTTCGGTGCAGATCAAGGCAACTGAGGAGATGCAAGCCCAGGCTGAGACGTGCCCGGCGGAAGTCATCATCCGCCACTGCACGCTGGTGCCTGGCTGGGGACTCGACGCCGATTGCAATCCCAAACTGCCTTCCAAACCAAGTCTGGAATTGTTCAATGTGCGCGCCCGTGTCCGTATCGAACACAGCATCATCGGATCAATTCAGGTACATGAAAACCAGGTGATGGCTGATCCCATTCCCGTTCAGATCATCGACAGCATACTCGACGCGACCAGTGATAAGGGTGAGGCCCTGGGCGCCCCGGGTTACAAACCAGCGTATGTCATGTTGACGATTAAGCGCAGTACGGTTTTCGGCATCGTGGAAGTCCATGCGATTGAGTTGGCAGAGAATTGCATTTTCACCAGCTGCCTGAACGTGGCGCGGCGACAGCTGGGTTGCATGCGATTCTGCTATGTTCCGCCAGGCTGCCGCACACCGCGTCGTTATAACGGCCAACCCGATATGGTTGAGCAGGCTGCCGAAGCCAGCGTGCGCGCCAAAGCAAAAAAGACAACGCCACAACCGGATAACGATACATTGAAAGCAGATATCGAGTTTGCCAGATTGTTTGAGCGTATTCGGGTTCGTCCGCAATTCAACAGTGTGCGTTATGGCGAGCCAGCCTATTGTCACTTGGCTGAGACTTGCGCAGTTGAAATCCAGCGCGGCGCCGACGATGAGTCAGAAATGGGCGTGTTCCACGATTTGTTCAACCCGCAGCGAGAGGCTAATTTGCGCGCGCGTCTCGCTGAATACACTCCTGCCAGCACGGATGCAGGCATCATTTACGCCAGTTAGGAGATAGAGATGAAAGCTGATATTACACGCGATACATTCGATCAGAGCAGACATTTCAGCCGCGTTCTTGCGCAGCAGGGGCGTCCCCAGTTGGATGCAGACTTCAATGAACAGGCAGCGATCCTGCTGCATCGTCAACAGACGTTAGCCGCGGATCTGATTGGTTCACACGGAGCTCCGCCTAAAGTTGGGGTAACGGATTCTGATGGATTCCTGATTACGATGCCTGGTGGCACCACCGATTTTATGATAGGAAAAGGACATTACTATGTGGATGGCATCTTGTGCGAAAACGAAGGTTTAAAAGATGTGGACGGGATTTTTTATGACGTTCCGTACACGATGCAACCTGATTATCATCCTCCAACTCCTGATCTACCCCCGCTCCCGGCTTTAGCCTATTTGGATGTATGGGAGCGTCACCTCACCTATCTGGAAGTGGAGGATGCGGATGGTCGCGTCATCAGTATCCGCGAAAGCGCGCTGAATGGACCGGATACCGCGACCCGGGCGAAGGTGGTCTGGCAGGTGAAGGTGAAATCAGGCATTGATGCCTGTCCCGATGAGAACAAATGGAAGAGTTTAGTAGAAGGCTGGCAACCAAAGAATCGCGGCTTGTTGAAATCAACCGCGGTCCAATCCACCTCACCTGATTTGGAGAATTCCTGTATCACGCCGCCCAAGTCGCGTTACCGGGGTGCGGAGAACCAGTTGTACCGCGTGGAGATTCACAAGAGTGGCAATGCGGGCACAGCAACGTTCAAGTGGTCGCGCGATAACGGCTCTATCCTATTTCCGGTCACCAACTTTACAGGAGCAACGATCACACTGGCAACCCTAGGTCGTGATCAACATTCCAGCTTGGAGCCGGGGCAGTGGGTGGAGTTGGTGGATGACAATATAGCAGTGATGGATTGGAGAGAAAGAGAGGTCAATCCATTGGGAAAGATTACAGCGGTGGATCGTGACGAAATGACCATTACCGTTGATTGGCCAACCGCTCCGAAGTTCCCAGCCTACAGCGTGGAGGAATACCAATCCAAGCATGTTTTGCTGCGTCGCTGGGATCATCAGAAATTGCCTGCCTCCGATATCGGCGCGCCGCGCTTTGATGATTCGATGGGCACATGCTTCGTCGACGAATCTCCCAATCTGACAAGTGATAAATGGTTAACGCTAGAAAATGGTATCAAGATTTCTTTTGCCCTGCCCATGCAGGGAAATGCTCATTCCTATCGTGCCGGCGATTATTGGTTAATACCTGCGCGTGTTGCCGCTGGCGATGTAGAATGGCCCGGCCCCAAGGACGATCCGATGCCACTCGCGCCGCACGGAGTGGAACATCACTACGCCCCTCTTGCCCTCATCACTAGTTCTGGCGCAGGAGGGTTGGCGGTGGATGACTGCCGCCACAAATTCACCAGTGGTATCGGTCCTGACAGCGACTTGCAGGTGCATAATTTGGATGTGGGCGGGAGCCTGAGTGTCACCGGGGATACTGCCCTGAATGGCAAGGTTGGCATTGGGACAGCCAATCCAAGTAATAGGCTCTCGATTCTTGATCAGACCGGACAAAGCGGTCATACAGCAGTGATTGGCAGCGATATATTATCGAACGATATTTGGCGAAATCAACTGGCGCTCCACGGAACGGCGCCGTTATCCGAAGCGCGGCTTGGATTTGCAACGACGGAGCCGGGTGGCACTGGAGCTCACACAGCCATCATTAAGACAGTTGTTCCTCAAGACGGGGGAGGAGATCTAGTCTTTCAAACACGTGAAGCAAAATTTGCCAGTATTATGGAGAGAATGCGAATTACAAATAGTGGCAATGTTGGGATCGGAACAGCAACGCCAAGCGTAAAGTTGGAAGTTGCAGGAGAGGCGGCTAAACCCGGAGGTGGCTCCTGGACCTCTGTATCGGATCTAAAATTGAAAAAGAATGTTAAATCTCTGGAGGATGCATTAGACGTGCTGCTCCAACTTAGAGGTGTGAGTTTCGAATGGAAGGAACCTGAGAAGCAGGGAAATCTGACGGGCACGCAGATGGGTATGGTTGCTCAAGAGGTTGAAAGTGTTTTTCCTGGATGGGTCGGCACGAATCCGGATGGAACTAAAAATTTGACCATCCGAGGGTTCGAGGCACTAGTCGTTGAAGCTGTCAGGGAGTTGAACACTAAAGTGGATGGATTACTTCAACGAATGGAGACTATGGAACAACGACTGGATGCCACAGCATCTGTCATTCACGCTACCAAGGAGGAAGCATCAGCGACTGAGACAGAAGGTAGAAATGAACATGAGACAATGGGAAAGCGTGCAATTAAGAAACCGAAGAAATAAAGGCAACGAAACAAATAGTGATGTCTTGATGAGAATAAATCAGTTATGGCAATATAACTCTCGGTGAT
>DATGYJ010000646.1:0-7969 GCA_035298105.1 Anaerolineales bacterium
GGATAGTCCAGGGCTTGTAACTCCCAGGTAACGATTCCATCCTTGACGTAAATCATCCAGGAGCAGCTGCCAGTGCAGTTGACCCCGTGTGTGCTTCTCACCACTCGGTCGTGCTGCCAGCGATTGCGGTAAAACTCTTCCCACTGGCGGGCTTGCGGGTTCGCGATCTCTTCAATCCAACTCACAGGTGCCTCCTTGCCTTCAGGCATAGGTGACCGGTTTCAGTGAAGCGAACAACCGGTCAAGTTTGATAGATTCAATCATTATTTTTTCGCTTGCGCTTTCCTAACCAATGCCTTGCGGACACCCCGGAGACGACCGCGGTATATAAATCCCAGCACAACAACTGCTGCCACAAAACCAGCCAGACTGATACCAAGGACCAGGAGTTCCTTGTTTGATTCCGGCTGCCCGGCGGAGGATTTCACGAACGCAAGTAGATCGGCTTGTTCCTGAGCCGTCAGGGGAAAATCTTTATAGATTGGTTGCATAACAGGAGAGATGATTTCCCCCGTATTGGACAGAATGCCCAGGATCTCTAGGTCGCCGCGCCGGGTGGACACATTGGTCAGGTCCGGTCCCATCGCCCCGCCGCCAAGAAGCCCGTTTTGACCCACACTATGACAGCCCATGCAGGGAGGTCCACCATTTTGGAAATGAACATAGCCCATAAACAGCTTTTGCCCTGTTTCTATGTTGCCGGCAGAGGCTGCTTGAGACGAGATGGATTGCGTTGTTACGTTTGTGAATGCGCCGCGGTCTTCAATGGCGCCCCGGCTCACGAGTTTCGGAAGAGCGTTCCAACCCAACAAAGGAATGGCGAGTAACATAGCGAGTAAGAGAGCAATCCACCGATTAAGTATGCTGCTACGGTTTATCATGGCTTTCGCAAACTCCTGAGGACTGAAAATTGTCAAATCATCTATAAGATCAGTGTAAATGATACACTCGGTCTTGCGCCCAAAATGTGACTTTTGTCACAAAAGGAGGTGACATTTTGCCAGGGTATTGCTGGCGATTGTTTTCCCTGTGAGTTTATGCTATAGATTTCAATGGATCGTTATGTCAGTGCCCCAGAAGACCTGATCCTCTCGCGGAGGATGCCGCCGATGGCAAACAGTAACCAACCCGTGTGAGCCATTAGATGTAGGGTGTCCATGGTTTTTCCGTTTTGTTCAGTTGGAATCACACGACAGTTTGGCTTGATACCAATCGCTATGATTGACCCAGAGCAGCACGGTAATGTTATCGGGATACGGATAAGGACCCACGAAACGCAGATCGATTGTTTTTGTATCCTCTTGATCGAATACGAATGTGCCTGTTACGGAAGGTGAGACCGGTCCCATAGGAGACGACTGAAAGTATCCCGCGGTTGTTTGTCCGGCGCTGGAGTCGATCTCGTAGGTTACCGAAGCGGCTCCATCGGTGGTCATGCTGGCATGAACCAAATAGGTGGAACCGGACGTGCATGCCGGACCTGAGCCTTGCTCCGGTTGAATGGCAATGGATGCCGCTGTGACGTTTCCATCCACCTGACCGTTTTTCACCTTGATCTTGACGTAGAACGAATCCCCGCTGGCGCCACCCGTAATCGGTATAAAAGGACCGTCCACTTTCTTAATGCCCCAGTAAGAGACATACTCTCCGTTGTCAACCGGTGATGTCATCCCAACACTGACGTCAACCGTTTGACCCGGCGTGACGGTTTGTCCCTGTTTCACGATCCAATAACCTGGCTGCTGGCTCATAGTTGCGCCCGAGATATATGCCACCAGGTAACTATTGTCCCAGGTACACGAACCTGTGTTTTTGAGCCGCCATGTTTTTGTGAAAGCGATGTTGGAATCAAGGATGGTGTTATCTGGAATCGTTACGTCCGCGACAAACGCCGCTGAGTCCATACAGGCTGAACTTGTGGGTGCGGGAGCTGAAGTCGGCTCCAGTGTTAGTGTAGAGATCTCTACAGGCAACGTAAAAACTGTGCTCACGCCATTTGCCATGACGGTGTAATTGCCGGCGGGCAGATCCTTTACATTGAGCGGGATCGTCGTCTCAAACGGAGTTGTCGCTTGCAGGCAGCCGATATCTGCCGGGCTGTTGACATAGACGGTGATCTGGAAGCTGTTCGATACATATTGCACTTGGCTTTCGCCAAGCGAGGCACAAGACTCGGTCAAGTTACCATGCACCACCACGCTGACCTGCGGCGGATTGGATTGCGATATTTGAACTTCAACAGTTTGCACCTGCGCTTCGCGGTTTACAAGAGTCGGCACCGGTGTTGTCGAAGCAAGGGCAGTGGGGGCAGGGGTTGCCGGTGCAGCCGGGCTGCAGGCGACCAATCCAAGTATCAGCAACAAGATCGATGAACGTCTAGGGAGTAATCTTCTGGCAACGAATTTCATTCGAGCTCCTTGGTGGAAAATTTTCTTTGCAGTCGAAAGCCACTTCGCTTATGACAGGACGATCAACTTTGTACCTGCACCGTTTCGACGCGCGAGAGCTGCTTGGAACCGCTGAAAAAAGTCACAGCGATCGCAATGATGATCAAAAATACCGTCGCGAGGATGTAAACATCCAGATGTTCTCCCGACTGGGTGTTTGCCACCGGAAGAAAAACGCCGGCGGTATTCCCTGCCGCATGAAGAACGGTTGTGAGCAATAAACTGCCTTGGGTGTTGTTGTAGACCCAGGTGTAGATCACAGCGTCCGCAAGAACCTTGATCATCATTAGCGCAAACGAGCCCGTATTTCCAGGCGCCAAGAATCTGGGAAAGTGCCAGAATCCCCAAATCACGCCGACGATCAAACTCGATACCAGAGCACCGTGTTTCGCCTGAAGTCGTGGAAGGACATACCCTCGCCAGCCCAGCTCCTCTCCATTAGTAAGAAAGTCGTAAATAAAGAAGGGCAGGATAAACATTGGCAAATTGGCAGATGCGCCAAAAATTTTGTGGGCAAAGACACCACTGAAATCAATTGGGACTCCGATCCATACCGAGTGGAGTAGCACCGCCAAAGAGAAAACAACGGGATACAAAAAAAGCGCTGCGAAAACCCATTTCCATCCTACGCGCCAGATCAAGAAACGCCTGAGCAGCTGAATGATGCCGCGTCTTCCGAGGGTCAAACCTGTTATGAGCAATGCTGCAATACTGATTCCCCAGCCGAAGGTGATGGAAATGACGTAAGGGACTTTGAAAGGCAGCAAGCCTGCCATAGCCAGGTCAAAGGGCCACGTGAACAGGAACATCAACAGGATGCCGGCAACGAGTGAATGGCGTTTTAGAAATTCATTGATCGTTTTCATAGAGTTCTCCTTCTGTGACCACCCCCCACATATGGTGGTCAAAAATTGCGCATAAGCCTGTTTTCTGCGAAAATAATCCCTCGCTATTCCTTCGGTATTCCTTCGCTGATCCTTCGCTCATCTCTTTGAGATAAAAACGACCCCCAAATATGGCAGGCGGATATTCAGAGATTGGAGGAGTGGTGAACTAATCCATATCGATGGCTGGGCGTCTGAATCATTCTTTTTCTTCTCCATCACTTTCCTGGCCATCATTCCATGCCCGCCCGAACAGTGGGACTGAACGCGGCGGAGAGAGTGAAGACCGTCATCAAAATTCCCGAACAAACCAGCAACACGGTCACATTGAGTCCGATCAAGGCGCCGGCCAGAGCCGTCGAAATTGGATTGAGCCCGATCGCCGCGAACATGACCAGACTCATGACGCGCCCCATCATTTCCGGCGCGACTTTTTGTTGCAGCCAGGTGATCAGCATCGTGTTTGCATACCCATTGGCGATTCCCATTACAGAGGCGGCAATGGTTGCAACGTATGTAGTCGGTGCCAAACCAATCACAGCCAGCCCGATTCCCATCAGGCTGATCACGCTCAATGAAATGGTGCCGAGCAATTTCTTCGATGGCTTTGGCAGTACGCCCGCCAGGATAGTTCCCAGCAGCGCGCCGCCTCCAAATACGGACATGATCAAGCCAAATGCGGCCGCACCTTCGGGCAATCTCGTCCGTGCCACGACCGGGATACCAACTGCAAAAGGACCATTGATCAATATGTTAAGTCCCAGTGTGATCGGGAAGACGATCTTCAACACCGCGTCATTCCAGACGTAGAGTAATCCTTCGCGAATGGAAGCGAGGACGCCACTCCCGGCTTTTTCGGTGGGCGCATTTCCCTTTTCGATTCGCATCAGGCTGAGCATGGTGATGGACGCGATGAAGGAAAGTGCATCCAGTGCAAACGCGAGTGCAATGCCCGCTGTGGAATGAGTCGCGCCCCGGTCAAGCCAGGAGATCATCGCGCCCGCCAGGATCGGACCAATCAAAAGACTTAACGTTGCCGTTCCCTGGATCAGCGCATTGCCTTGCTGTAAGTGATCCTTATCAACGATCTGCGGCACGATGGAAGTCTGTGCGGGGAAGAAGAATGCATCTGCCAGACCGAAGAGCAAGGCAAGCGCGTAAAGCATCCACAGCTGGATCAGGTTCGTCGCAACCAGCGCGGCGAGCAAACCAGTCAATGCCATGCGGACCAAATTGGAACTGATCATCAACCTGCGCGGCGTAAAGCGATCGGTCAGCGCGCCCCCTACAAGCATGAACAATGCGCGCGGAATTCCCGCCATCGCCATCACCGTGCCAACTGCCAGCGCGTTTCCCGTCAAGGAAAGAACTAGCCAGGGAAGCGCGATCATGTAAAACTGATCGCCGAGAAGCGAGATTCCTTCGCCGATCCACAACATGCGGAAGTTGCGAATTTGGAAAACATGTGTGCGAACGATATCAGTCGTCGCAGGTTTTTGATCGATTGAAATTGTGTCAGTCACTTTACGGGTCCTTCTCTCTTTAGAACTCCAATTTAGCCCCAGGTCTGCCGAATGGATATCAACACGACCCCAAGGCCATGCAGCCGCCGAATCAGGCCGACCATTCCCGCCTGATCCATCACGATGTTAGACATTGTGGTTACCTCGCTGTTATCGGCCAGGACATCTATGGAAGTTTTCGCGTCCCCAAACCAGACCAACCATGAGGCGTCTAACAGACCAGAGATTTTGATCTCATATTTATTCAGCGAATTCAGATTCATAGATTGCGACATAGTAGTTCCTTGATGGCAAGTCACGTCAGTCCGAGGACAATTCCAAAGCATCATGCCAGACCAAGAACGAGTCCCAGGATCAAAAACATCTGGAATACGCTCTGTCCGGAATGCAAAATGATAGAGTACCAGGTACTGCGAAAATGTTTGGCTGAAAAGGCGTAGATCAAACCGCTCAGGACAGATGATAGAATGCCCCACGGTTGGTGAAAATGGTAGAACCCAAAGATCACGCCATTGGCGACCCAGTCCCATTTGCCAAACGCTCCTTTCATCTTCGGCAATAGTACGCCGCGGAATATGAATTCCTCGCCCAGGATCGTGTTGAAGGCTGCCTCCACAAAGAACAGTCCAAATAGACCCCAATCTCCAACCATCTGGGCGCGCAGCTCGGGCGCAAACATTGCAGACATATCGTAGCCTTTTGGCTCGGCGAAAAAAGGAAAGATCGCCGTCCACGCCTGAACAACCGTGGACCGAAGCCCTATTTCCAGAAAGCCAACCAGCGCGATCAATGGAATGATCCACCACCATAAGGATTTCTGTGTTTCTCCAGTGCGAGCCGAAACCGGATGGTTCAGCCAGAAACGGCGGCGGATCGTGTTGAGCCGGATGTCGCCCTCTTCATGATAGAGGATGATCATCGCCAGCAAAAACTCCCAGATCAGTCCGACCGTGAACAACTTCACGCGCAGCAGACCAGCCTCGAATGGAGGCAGCCCCGCACTCATCGCCGGGTAAGCCACCCAACTCAGCAGCCACATGGGAACTCCAGCCGCCAGCCAGATTCCAAGTGTTTGCCAGAGTGTGTACTGACCTTTCCTGTTATCAACAGAAAACTCCTGCAAATTATTTGTTGAGGTTAATTCCTGCGTTGACATAAGATTTCTCCTTTCTGTAATTGGCTGGCGGGAACGATGCCTGTGCCGGCCAGCCTTGAAACATTTGCGCATTAGTATCGCCAGCCCAACCAGTTCCAGTAGTTCAAGAACCATACAAAAGCGACTGCAGCGATCGTCACCAGCGTGTAGTAGACGCGGTAGGCGACGCCCCAGTAACGATCCTTCCAAGCCAGCACACCATAGACCAACGCGCCGGCCGTCGGCACGGCAGCCAAAACACCCAGCCCCATCGCGATCTCAACGATCAATGGGATGCCGTGCAATTCCGACGGGTGCATTGGACGGAACCACAGCGCGATGCCGACCAGAAACAGCAGGTTCAGAAGGCTGATGGCAAGGACGATCTGGTCGGCCACGCGTTCGCCGCGCAAAACGGGATTTTGGTCACCACTCGAACGGCGATTCCAAATAAAGCGGATCAATGCTACGGGAAGCAAGGATAGGAAAATCAAGACGCAAACCAGAGCCAACAGCATGTTGAAACCGGGCGTTTCATACCAGTTCATTTTTATGTAACCAGATTCAGGCACGAAGTCGGTAAACATGTCGGTGATACGTCCCTGATCGTCCTCGCGAAAGAACATCGAGAACGGACCATCCACCTGGCGGAAATAGAGCGGCTCCACCTCCACAAATCGCATCGCGCGCCCTTCTCCCATTGGAATAACCAGCGTACCGTCGCCTGCATCGCGGATTTCTAATGTGAATTCGCCGAAAAGCCGGGCTACTTTTTCAGGGGTGGTAGAGTGGTTGTTAACAGATTTATAAAAGCCCGCGAACTGTCCCGCACGCTGAGCAAAATCTGGCGGGGGTTGGATTGGAGCAACCACAGGGGTCTGATAATAATGCTCAAAAAACGCTCTCTGGAATGCGCCATGATGAGGAACCAGCCCTCCATATCTGGCTCCCAGGCTGTTATAGACCACAAATACGCCCAAATTCTGATCGGGCAGAAGTAACAACTGACTAAACATCACTGGCGCATACCCTTCATGCCCAAAAACCAACTGGCCGTTTTCGCTGAAATCGAACAAGCCGTAAGCGGTGCCGTGCAGACGAGGGTCGGGAGTATATAAGGTGGTCAACATTTTTTGAGCCGTGCTTTCTTCCAGGATGCGTATCTCGGTGGATGCGTCGCCGTAGAAGCCGCCTTCAAGGCGCGCGATCATGAAACGCGCCATGTCGGTGACGCTGGCCTGGTGAAAGCCGGATGGCAGTCCCGCTGGCTGAGCCAGATAATCGGGGAACGCCTGGAAGGCGCCATCCACATAGGTGTAGCTCTTGGATGCAAATGGGCGCAGGTCCGTCGGCATTTGCGGATAGACAGTGGAGTGCGCCATGCCCAGGGGGTCAAAGATATGTTTCTGGATATACTGGTCATAAGGCTCGCCCGATACCCGCGCCACAATGTATCCTCCCAGCATGGCATTGTAGTTCGAGTACCCCGCCGCTTCGCCGGGTGGACGCACCCGCCCCGGGAAATTCGCGATCAGCCATTGGCGCGCAGGGACCAGTTCACTGGCGTCCGGCGTCAAACTTTCGAGCCAGCGGTCTTCGATTCCGGATGTGTGAGTCATCAGGTGCTTCAGGGTGATCGGTTGTGGAAAGGTGTCCGGGATGTGGAAGTCGAGATAGGTATTGATATCTGCGTCAAGATCCAGCTTTCCCTGCTCGACGAGCTGCATCACCGCCGTCCAGGTGATGGTTTTGCCGACCGAGCCAATACGAAAGATGGTCTGTTCGGGATCAACCGGGATCTTATTCTCCAAGTCGGCGTAGCCATACCCTTTTGCAAAAAACAGCTTGCCGTCTTTGACGACCGAGATGGCCGCACCGGCGATGTGATATTCCTCCATTTGTTTTTTTAGCAAACCATCCATGAACGCTTCCATTTCGGCGCGGTCAGTCGGACCTTGCGGTTGTGCTGGCGCCGTGGAA
>DATGYJ010000647.1:0-4656 GCA_035298105.1 Anaerolineales bacterium
AATATCTAAACGCGGCTGTCGATGAATTGGTGTATATCCCGAATGCCACTCATGGCGTGAACATTGTCGCTCACTCTCTCCAACTCCAACCTGGCGATGAGATCTTGACCAGCGACCATGAGTATGGCGCCTGTGATTACACCTGGGATTTCATCTGCGGCAAGATGAGCGCGCATTATCTTCATCAATCCATTTCACTGCCGGTCGCGTCCGAGGCAGAAGTGGTTGAGGAATTCTGGCGGGGCGTTTCCTCACGGACGAAAGCCATCTACCTCAGCCATATCAGTTCTTCCACGGCCTTGCGGCTTCCGGTGGAAAAGATTTGCCAGCGCGCCAGACAAGCCGGGATTCTTTCCATTGTGGATGCTGCCCACTCGCCTGGACAGATCCCAGTTGATTTGCAGTTGTTGAATGCAGATATCATCTTTGGAAATTGCCACAAATGGATGCTCTCCCCCAAAGGTGCAGGATTTCTCTACGTGCGCCGCGCTCTGCAAAATCTGATCGACCCGTTGGTTGTCAGCTGGGGATATCACCCCACTCCCGAAAGCGCCACGGGTTCACGCTTTATTGACATCCTGCAATGGACAGGAACGAAAGATCCTACTGCAGCACTCACAGTTCCTGATGCTATCCAATTCATGAAGGACCACGATTGGGATAATGTACGTGGCCAATGCCATGCCCTGCTTCGTTCGGCGATTGAGCAGATTTGTGATCTGACCGGGATGCCGCCGCTCTATCCTCTCGATTCAGGTTTTTACAGCCAAATGGGCATTGCTCCATTGCCGCACTCTGACCTCTTGCTTCTGAAAAGCCGCCTGTATGATGAATATAAGATCGAAGTGCCGCTGACCGAATGGCAGGACAAGCAATTTGTCCGGATCTCAGTCCAGGGGTACAACACCCGGGAAGATATTGACACCCTGCTCGCTGCACTGGAAGTACTTCTACCCGAGGTGGCACTATCCATGTAACTGTGTGCATTTCAAGAACGCTGAAGGCGTGAAATCTTTATAGACTATCCAGCCAACGATGGTAGAGCTCCAGCGCCTCCATCCGTTTCAGCAGTTTCCCGATCGTGATGAGACGCGTCCGGATACAAACAGAGTCATACTGGCTGGCTCGCTGAATGGAGCGATGATTTACGTAACAACCTCCTGCGCAATGATAACGACAGAGACACCTCTCGCACAATGGAGCCGTATGACGAGCAAGCCTCCGAATGGCCTCCAGTTTTTCCAGCTCAAGAAAAAATTCCGGCGAGCTCCTGGAAATCCTGCCAAATTTCAGGTCAAGGCCAGCCCTCATCCAGTCGGATTCCATCAGATAACATGCACAGATAGATCCGGAGGGAGATACCAGGAGGGCATCTTTCCCGACCGGGCAAAAACTGGCTTGCAGTGAATCGATATCCGTCCCGGAGGAGATCGCATCTATCCCATAGGGTTTCAGTACGTCTTCTGCCTGGCAAAATTCCCTGGCAAACTGTACCGGATCTGGTGGAAGCAAGCCATTTGCTCTGGAAAGCCTGGATTCGGTCAGCGGTTCAAAGCATACTGCGCTGAGAATGTACGTACGAGCGAATTCATATGCCAGGGCCGGCATCTGAGCCGTAGACTCGTCTGTTATGCAGGCACGGATGGTCAGGTCGGTTCTGCCTTCTGAAAGTATTTTTGCAGTCCGGTGGACAATAGGATAGCTGGCGCCGCCATTCCTCGATGGCCGCTGGTGATCCTGAAAAGTAATACCGTCCAGCGATAAAACCACTGTATCGAAATTATCTGCGACCCAGGCTGCCCTTCTTTCGGTCATCAGGCCATTCGTTGTGACATTGAATTTGATGGCAATCCCCATCTGCCCGGCTCTGTTATGCGCGTGCGAAAGCGCAAACTCGACCACACTGGAACGAAAGAATGGTTCCCCGCCAAAAAACTGGACCTCGCCCTGGGAAACCCCATGTTCTGCCAGCAGATGCAAATATGCATCTATACTGGCACGAGCCAGACCCAGCTCCATGTCATTATGTGAATCTTCGGGCGCGTTAAAATCACAATACCGGCAGCTCATGTTGCAGCCCCGTGTAGTGATTAAGCCCAGGAACAACGGCGCTTTGATTTTTCCTTCGGGCCTCTCCGGAGCAACAGCCGGGCAATCAAGTCGCTGAGCGATCTCGGAAATCACCGGTTCAATTTCTTCGTGGGTTCCAAAGCGGAGGCTTTCTAACTGTCTCAACCTATTCTCATTGAGGATCACCGAAAATCCTTGCAGCGGCGCGTAAACCAGATACTGGTCCAGAACCGGGGCAGTAAAATAAGTTGGATAAATAGACTGCGCCATGCGATGACCCTTCCTACTTTGATGCAATGGTATGGAAGTGCTCTGCCTGGAGAAAGCCCAGGCCCTTTGCCAATAGGCCCGGGTGCCACTTTCCGCAAACATCCACAATACTGCCTGAGAGCAAGTCTTCAGTGAACGGCATGATCAGCCAGGCCGATTCG
Organism: Anaerolineales bacterium; assembly: GCA_035298105.1. GTDB lineage: Bacteria > Chloroflexota > Anaerolineae > Anaerolineales > Villigracilaceae > Defluviilinea. Next base: position 2,502 of record DATGYJ010000647.1, read on the forward strand.
CCGGTGCGCAAATCCACAAAGGTCATCAACGCTGTGTTGGGAGGGATTTGCGCCAGATCGGCCAAAAGGTCTGTGCGGTAAAACGTATGAACCCTGTCCAGAAAAACGGGATATTGCACAGAAAGAGAGGTGGCGGTATCCGGTCCTATCGCATCGATAATTCTCAAATAACCTCCCCGATCCATCCTGACAACTACCGATTCCTGATTCGCTTGGCAGCTTGAACCATAGCCGGAGAAATTTACTTTCCGGGCGAATAAAGCAAATAACGGAAAACTCAGGGCAAGGATCAGGAGCAGACAGGCTGCGGAGAGATCCGGCAACTCCTGCCAGGAGCCTTCTTGATCCACTGATGAATCGTTTTTCTGAAAAACTGATGTTAAACCCACCGAGGGCAGGCACAGCAGGTACGGAAGAGAGACGGCCTGGATGCGCATCATCCCGGCATCGCGGGCAGGTATAAGGGACAGCCCCAGCAGGGCAGCGGCTCCAGCCCAAAACAATATGGAGTTCACAGGCTGGACCCGTTCATGCCAGAGGATCCACATTCCCACGATTGTCAAAGCAACGAGGAGCAGGCGTATCACAACATAGGTTGATTGTAGAGATGCAGATTCGGGCATTCCCAGTGAGGCCACCTCTCCGCCTGATATGAACCCGAAGAGTGACACAGGCCCAATCCAGAAATATTCCAGGAAAGCATCCAACCAGCCTCGGAACCCACGCCCAGGGTTAACCTGGAAAGCCAGAATTGCCTCACGAAACGCCATGGCTTCTGCCTGTGCAGTGGGCAGGTCCAGAGCCTCCGGGTGATCAACGGTAAATTGTTCCCAACCCAGGTTCCCGCGAGCGATCCCGTAGAGACTGAAAGAATAGTTGGAAAATGCTACCGCTCCCTTTTGTGCCAGCCATGAGTTGCACAAAAATGTCAATGTGGCCCCTAGCACAACAGCCACCAACCCGAGACACAGACTGGCAAATTCCTTTTTGGGGAAAATCGGTACTTCCTTTGTAACCCAGATGAGAGCGGGGACAACGATCAGAAAGGCGCCCGGGCGTGCTGCCAGACCCAGTCCCAGGAATAGCAATCCGAACAACCCTTTCCAGGCACTCCCCTCCGCAGCCTGGAGCAGGAAAACCAGAGACAGGCAACCCAATGCCAGGCCCAGTTGCTCACTGTTTGGCAGACCTGTGAAGCGGCGGTAAAAGAGAAAAAGGCCGGTTGCCAACAGGGCAGCCGCAAGCGGACCTGCTACCCGCGCGAGAGAATCTGCTGCGGCGCAGATACAAAGGCATACGATAAACGCAAGAATAAGGAGCGCCACTTGAAGATTGCCGTTCACCAGCCAGAGCGAAGTTCCCAGAAAAAGAGTGGCCAGGGGATGGTGGCTACTGAAAGCGGAAATTGGAAAACCTGCGAGCAGCCGCAGCGCATCCGAGTAATATTGGGCTGCATCACTAAAAAATACAAATCCACTTAGCACTTGTAGTTCATTGGAGGCATTCCTCCACAGGCCCGATAAACTCAGTGCACAACAGAACAGGAGGAGGGGCACGGCTGTCCAGCGTCTTGTGGATTTGTAGGAAAAAAACAACAAGATCGCCAGGCCAGCCACCCAGAATCCAAACCCATAGCGCAAGGCTGCGCCACTCCAGCCGGGAATCGGGAGTAACGCAATAGCAGCAAATAGAACGAACGCCGCGCAAATGCTGACCAATGAGAACAGATAGGGTTTCAACCGTCTCATCGACAAATCCTCAAACGCTGCTTACGACCGTACCGGCAATGGGTCCAGGTATTCGGCTGAGTTCGCCTGCAAGTTCAAGCAAACGCCGGCCGAAAACGCGTTTAAGCAACTGGCAGAGAATAGTTGTCTCCAGTTCGCCTCGCAAAAGGCAGGCATTCGGACAATTGTAGGTGCAATGGTATCCAAGAAAACAGTTTTCACAAGCCTTTGGCCGCGCAAACCTCGCCCCGAGAGCCCGGATCTCCTCATAGTCGAGATTCATGACTCCCTCGAAATGTCCGATTGCCATGCCATGCTCACTCGCTTGAGCTTGAGAGGTATCTTTGAAGCAGGCACAGGCGACATCGCCGGGGACCAACTGCAAAACCTGACGGAAAATATTGCAGTAGGGACCATGCACCTCCGCC
>DATGYJ010000648.1:0-2385 GCA_035298105.1 Anaerolineales bacterium
GATTGCTTCGTTGCTTTGCTCCTCGCAATGACGAATGGAAATAAGTTATGACCGAATTTGACAACGATCTTCAATCTATTCAAGAAGCCCGCACGCTTGCGGTGCAGGCGCGGGACGCGCAGCGAAAATTCCTAACTGCCACACAGGCCGAGGTAGATCGGGTCTGCGCCGCAATGGCTCAGGCCGTTGCGGATGCCGCGGTGATGCTTGGGAAAATGGCAACCGAAGAGACAGGCTATGGGGTTCCTGAGCACAAGACATTGAAAAATTTATTGTCATCCCAATTATTGTGGGAAGCCATCAAGGATATTCCAACGGTCGGCGTGATTCGCAGCGATCCCGTCAAGAAGACTTACGATATTGCCTGGCCCATGGGTGTCGTTGCTGCTCTTACTCCAAGCACAAACCCAACTTCGACGACGATGTATAAGACGTTGATCGCCGTGAAAGCGAAGAATGCAATCGTGGTCGCGCCACATCCGTTCGCGGCAAAATGCTGCGTTGAAACGGCTCGGATTATGGCAGAAGCAGGAGAGCAGGCGGGCATGCCCAAAGGACTTGTATCCTGCATGAGCAAGATCACATTGCCTGGCACACAGGAATTGATGAAACATAAATACGTCGCGTTGATCCTTGCCACCGGTGGCTCTGATATGGTGCGTGCCGCACATTCCGTAGGTAAACCCGCGTATGGAGTTGGTCCTGGTAATGTTCCTGCGTATGTAGACCGTTCGGCTGATCTACTGCGCGCTGCGAAATATATCGTCGCCTCAAAAGCCTTTGATCACTCGGTAATTTGCGCGACGGAACAAGCAGTCGTCGCGGATCGTCCGACTGCGGCGAAGCTTGAAGAATTGGTGAAGGCCGAGGGCGCCTACTTTGTCGGTGAAGATATCAAGAAGATCCTAGCGAAGAATCTATTTGTTGGTCATTTGCCAAATCCGAAGGCCGTGGGGAAGAGCCCCCAGCAGCTTGCCCAGATGTATGGATTCAGTGTGCCGGATTGGGCGCGGATTCTGGTTGTGAAGTTGAATGGTGTGGGAAGAGAAGAACCACTCTCCGGCGAAAAACTGACGACGGTTCTCGGCTGGTATGAAGCCGATGGTTGGGAAGCGGGCTGCGATCGCTGCATTGAGTTGATCAACTATGGTGGACGCGGTCACTCACTCGTCATCCACGCGCTGGATGAAAACGTCATTATGCAGTTTGGCTTGCAGAAGCCTGTTTTTCGGATTGTGGTCAACACCTTTGGGACTCTCGGAACCACAGGTTATACGACTGGCGTAATGCCTTCGATGACGCTTGGCTCCGGCGGTGTGGGTGGTGCAATTACAGGGGACAACATCACTGTGCATCATTTGTATAATGTCAAGAAGCTTGCGTATGAAACACGCGTTGCGCCAGATGCTGCATTTGCACCCGGCTCGACGGATGATCCAGCACAGAAACGTTTGTTTAGCGGCGGTTCGTATTCTGCACCTGCCTCCGCGCCATCCAGCAATATGGATGCGCAAGTAGAAGAGATTGTGAGAAGAGTATTGTTGGAATTGAAAAAATAATACTGTTCCCGTCATTGCGAGCCATAGGCGAAGCAACACCTGCATGATTTGCCTAGCAAATCACGTGCGGTGCCAGTGTCTCACTTTTCATACTTGGTTTGAGATTGCTTCGGTCGCTGTGCTCTCTCGCAATGACAGAAATGAAGAATTAGAACTCAGATTTCAGGATTGAAATTTTCAATCTTGACCTCCGATGTCTAATCGGAAACTTTATACCAAAAGGAGAGTACGACTATGCCCGTAGATGTTTCCATGATTGCCCTTGGAATGGTTGAGACCAAAGGTCTGATCGGCGCGATCGAAGCCGCTGACGCGATGGTCAAAGCCGCGAATGTAACGCTGATTGGCAGTGAATACGTCGGTGGTGGTTACGTAACCGTGATGGTGCGCGGTGACGTTGGCGCGGTCAAAGCCGCGACAGATGCAGGTGCCGCCGCCGCTAAGCGCGTCGGTGAACTGGCATCGGTCCATGTGATCCCCAGACCCCATACCGATGTGGAGATGATCCTGCCGCAGAACACAAAGGGCTCCTTCGGCGGACGCGGAAGTAAGTAAAAACGTAAACAAGTACCAAGTAGACAAGGAAGCACAGCCTATGTGTTTACCTGTTTACGTGTATACCTGTCTGCCTCCTCATGCCGCGTCAATTGTTCACAGCTGAAGATATCCGTCGGCTCGCGCGCGAGAAAACAGAAACCCTCGTGCTTGGAGACGCTGATATTCTCACGCATGAAGCCGCCGATACCGCGTACGCCCTGGGTGTGAAAGTGATCCGTGAAATGGGATCAAGCATTGGCTTAAGCAAGGAGCCGATGCCTGCCACTCC
>DATGYJ010000649.1:0-9593 GCA_035298105.1 Anaerolineales bacterium
TTCCACGATTAATTTCATCCGACAGTTGATTGGGATCTAGTTTATGCCTGCATCGCTAGTTCAAAACGAATCCATACTTGCAATTGATGTCGGCGCGGCAGTCACGCGCGCGGTGTTGTTCGACGTGGTTGAGGGGCAATACCGTTTCGTCGCTGCGGGACAAGCTCCTTCCACCGCAGAAGCGCCATTCAAGGATATTGGGATTGGCGTGCGTGAAGCCGTCACGAATCTACAAAAGATTACTGGCGCAACGCTGCTTGGTCTGCATGATAACAATTTGATCGCTCCGACACAACCTGATGGTTCCGGGGTAGATGCGGTAGTCGCAACAATTTCTGCTGGTCCCGCGGTAAAGACGGTTGTAGCAGGACTGCTTTCCGATGTCTCCCTGCAAAGCGCGCGGCGCCTGGCCGAATCGACGTATAGCCGCATTATAGATACGCTTGATCTTTCAGATCGCCGCAGACCCGACCAGCAAATGGACAGTATTGTGCGCTCACGTCCCGACCTGGTTGTGCTGGCCGGTGGGACAAATGGCGGCGCATCCCGTTCGATCCAAAAAATGCTGGAAGCGATTGGCCTGGCGTGTTATTTGATGCCTTTGGAAAAGCGTCCAATGGTATTGTATGCTGGCAATCAACATCTTGCGGACGATGTCAAGGAATTGTTGGGGGGACATGTTGGGAAGCTTGAGATCAGTTATAACGTTCGTCCGTCTCTTGAAACAGAAGATCTCGATCCTGGGCGGCATGAACTTGCTTTGCTCATGACGAAACTGCGCGAGCGACAGATCAAAGGAGTGGAGGAACTCAATCTCTGGACGGCTGGAAACCTTTTGCCCACTGCCTATGCACGAGGCCGAATCATCCGCTTTTTGAGCAAGTTATATGAATCTACCCGTGGTTTGTTATGTATCAATGTAGGGGCCTCAGCCACGTCGGTGGCGGCCGGGTTTAATGGTGACATGACCTTGGGCGTATATCCGCAATATGGATTGGGCGAAAACCTGGCTGGCTTGCTGCAGCAAACGGAAATTGATGACATTATGCGCTGGTTACAGCTGGATATTTCGCCAAATATGTTGCGCGAGTACTTATTTCAGAAATCGTTATATCCTTCTTCCATCCCGGCTACAAAGGATGAACAAGCTCTATCACAGGCAATTGCGCGGCAGGCTCTGTATCTCGCCGTACGTACGGCGCAAAAAGATTTTCCTGCTCACGCCCGTCCAACCCGCACGGGAGTAATGCCTCCGCTGGATTTGATCATTGGCGGTGGTGGAGCGATCAGCGATGGCACATCTCTCGGTCAGAGTTTGCTATTGTTGCTCGATGCCATTCAGCCCGTTGGCATTATGCCTATCTTGCTCGATCAAAATAATTTGCTGCCCTTGCTTGGCGTTGCTGCCTCGCGCAGTCATTACCTGCCGGTGCAAGTGATCGAGTCAGGAGCATTCATTGGTTTGGGCACAGTCGTGTCCGTAATCGCTTCGGCGAATTATGGCGATCAGGTTTTGCGCGCAAGATTGTCTTACAGCGATGGAACAGAAGCACGCGCGGAAGTCAAATTTGGTGGGTTGGAGATTCTGCCCCTTCCAAGCGGCCAAACTGCGCGTCTGAGCTTACAGCCCCTTCATCGTGCAGACGCAGGCCTGGGCCCTGGAAAAAGCGGTGTTGTCCCGGTGACAGGCGGCGCATTGGGAGTCGTGATTGACGCGCGTGGACGCCCGTTGCAAATCCCTAGCGATCCGGTCCGCAGGCGTGAACTCATGAAGAGATGGTCTTACGCGGTGGGAGGTTAAGATGCTCGCCCCGGTGCTTCATGTTTTACCGCTTGCCACGATCATACGCGAACGAACCCTGCCTGTTGCCGGTAAAGTGAATGTACATGTCAACCAACATGTCAATCCAACGGATGTGATTGCAGAGGCAAGCTTTGCCCGTGAACATGTTTTACTAGACATAGCACGGACATTTGGCGTTACTCCAAATGCCGCAGATAAAATGATCCGAGTGAAAGAAGGCGACCGGCTGATACAGGGTGCCCTGGTGGCAGAGAACCGAGGGCTGCTCTCGCGTTCAATCAAGGCTCCACGTGCGGGGCGTGTGATGATTGCTGGTAGTGGTCAGGTCCTAATGGAAGTCGGTGATACGCGGATTGAGCTGCGGGCGGGTCTACCCGGCATAGTGACGCAGGTTTTGCCCGAACGCGGCGTCATCATTCGTACGGCAGGCGCGCTCATCCAGGGCGTCTGGGGGAACGGCCGGATTGATAACGGTTTGATGGTGAACCTGTTGGAAAAGCCGGATGAGGTCCTCACTGCAGAACGACTCGATGTGAGCTTACGCGGTTCCGTCATCCTAGGCGGGCATGTTCGTGATTTAGAAACATTGCGCGCCGCGGCTGAATTACCGGTACGCGGCTTGATCCTTTCAAGCCTGCTCTCACCATTGATTGTCTCTGCGTATCAGATGCGTTATCCGATTATCGTAACGGATGGCTTTGGCGCAATGCCAATGAATTCAGCTGCATTCAGACTTTTGACGACCAACAATAAACGAGAAGTGACCGTGAACGCCGAGCATTTCGATCGTTATAGCGGAAACCATCCTGAAGTGATTATTCCATTGCCCGTCTCAACAGAACCTGCTGAACCCAACAACTACGAAACATTTGCGGTTGGACAAACCGTGCGTCTCCGCCGTCCTCCGAATGCCGGAATGATCGGTACGCTATCAATTTTGCCGACAGGGTTGCGCACATTACCCAGTGGATTACGTGCGCCGGCAGCAGAGGTTAAGCTCGAAAACGGTGAGACAATGCTTGTGCCTTTGGTAAATTTGGAAGTTGTGGGATAATACACGAGTGTCGCATAGATCATTAGATGCGGAGTTTGTTGTTGGCCCATAAATTATTCAGAAGAATTAGTGATTTATACGACAGGCAGAACGTTTCATAAACGTAAGATTGAGGAGAGTGCAACATGACAACGTTTGATGATGATAATGCGAATTTCGATGAGCCCAATCCACCTGAAGAATCAAATAATCGCACATTCTTGATCGTAGCTGGCGTGCTGGGGGGGCTTGTTCTCCTGGCTCTCTTATGTCTTGCAGGTTATATCTTCTTCGCGAGGGGTGCTGCTCAACAGAATACACAGACGGCCATAGCGCAAGCCACGCTACAACAGGCTACTATTCAAGTTGGACTAACACAAACATCGATTGCGCAAGCTCTGACGCGAACTGCGGCGGTGACAAATACTGTTCCTCCAACGAATACCCCTGTCATTGCCCAGGCGACAACAACAGCCACTGCAACGGCAAATCCTGCTACTGCTACCGTAGGCGCGGCTTTCACCCAAATTGCCGTCTCCACGCAGACCATCATTCCGACCTCCACAGCCTTGCCGGCTACAGGGATTGCGGAGGATTTGGGCGCGCCGGGTTTGATGTTGATCGCAATCGCTCTGGTTGTCGTGATCTTCCTGGTAAGAAGGCTAAGAGCCTCACCCTCGCGATAAATTACGATTCAAAAGGCATAGACCCTAAAGGTTGCAAAATCTTTAGGGTCTATTTGTTTTGGCTATCCTTGACAAAACTTGACATAGTGATAATACTCACAATATATTACTTAAATAGTCCAATTTGAGAGGAGCCGAGATGGCAGGAAGAGTTGTGTTGATCAACCCTGCGAGGCATTTTATTGCTAACGCACATGGATTAGGTTACCTCATTCCGCTCGGGCTGGTCGCTGTCGGCGGACCATTGATAGATGCAGGTTTTACCGTGAAGTTAATCGATCATGATCTATATGGGTGGGCCTATCAAAGATTGATCAAAGAAATTTCTGATTTCAAGGCGGACTATCTCCTGTTAGGGCATTCAGGCTCAACGGCTGCGCACAAGACTGCGATCAAAACAATCAAAGCAATCCACGAAAAACTTCCACAGATCCGGGTGGTGTATGGAGGGGTATATCCGTCTTATGCAGATCGGGCTGTCATGAGGGAATGTCCAGAGATCGATGTAATTGTGCGCGGAGAGGGGGAGCAGACCATCGTGAGCTTGATCCGCACCTGGGAGCAAACGGAGGATCTCAGTTCTGTCGATGGGGTGACCTGGCGAAATGGGAATGAGATCAATGTGAACCGCTCGCGTACGCCGATCAAAAACCTGGATGAATATCGACCCGGCTGGGAACTGGTGGATTGGCCGCGCTATTCCATGTTCGGGTTCAGGCATGCCGCCGGGCTGCAATTCAGCCGGGGCTGTACCTTGACCTGCACATATTGCGGTCAGTGGATGTTTTGGAAGAAGTGGCGGCATCGCAGTCCGGAAAATGTCCTTGAGCAGTTGAAAATACTGGTAAATCAATACGGTGTGAGAATTGTCTGGTTCGCGGACGAGAACTTTGCGGCCGATCGAGAAGTTGCCAAACGCATCCTGGAGTTGATTGTGGAAGCAGACCTGGATCTGTCGCTCAACCTCAACATGACCGCCGCGGACGTTGTGCGCGATGCGGACCTGATCCCACTCTTTAAGCGGGCAGGGGTGGATTACATCGTGATGGGAATTGAAACTTTGAAAGACGAGGTGGTTACCAATATCCGCAAGAACAATCCGTTTCAGGTTTCAAAAGAGGCGGTGAGACTTCTACGGGAAAACCACATCATCAGCCTGACAAATATCATTTACGGATTGGAGGAAGAAAATTGGAAGACGCTCTTTGAAAAATTCAAAGGCTTGCGCAAGCTCGACTCCGATATTCTCAACGCCATGTATCTCACCCCGCATTTTTGGACCGCACAGGGAAAGTCTACTGACCCCTTTCAGGTAATTCAAACTGATCTTGATAAATGGTCCTATCGGAACCAGGTGCTTGCTACCCGTTACCTAAAACCAATGGAGCTGTTTTTGGGTGTCAAATTGACAGAGATCCTATTCCACCTGCGACCAAGAGCGTGGCAACGCTTGTTGGTGGGAAAAGATCAGCGCTACCTCCAAATCATGCGCTCGTCCATGTGGGTTGGAATCAAAGTTGTGGCGGCTGAAATATTCGAGTTTATCTTTGAGACGAAGTTTTCACCCCAAGGGAGTATGCGAATATTGCCCGGCGCTGCTGCGAATCTACAAACCGCAGAAAATTCTGAACTGGAAGTCGCTCGGCACGCCTTGCCAACAGACCAAACCTTCTGAATGCCGCCCCACGCAGCCTGTTCTCTGCGGCTCAATAACAAAAACCCTGGCTGCTTCCTTTTGCGGTTTGAAATAATAAAACAGGCGGACGAAGGTCTTCCGTCTGCCCGTTCTGAATGGCTATATCTCTTCTCTAAAAGTAATCGTTGCTACACCACACTTCTTGCCACTTGTTCTCCGTAACCCAACAAGGCCTTGACCATCTGTTGTGTGCGGCCCTCTGCGTAGACACGCAGGACAGGCTCAGTCCCGGAGGGGCGGATCAATAACCAGGAATCATCAGACATGATGTATTTGACGCCATCGCGCTGACTGATCTCGCAGACCTGCTCACCTCCGATTTCAGAGGGAGCCTGCCTGGTGAGGAATTCGGTCATCTCCGCCTTGGCGACTGGTCTGCTCAGACGCAGGTCTACCCGCTCGTAGAAGGCGGGACCCACGTCATCAAGCAAATCCTCCACTAAGGCCTGGAGTGTCTTCCCCGAAGCCGCGATCATCTCGACCAGTAATAATCCCATAATTGGACCATCACCCTCGGGGATGTGGCCCTTGAAAGAAATGCCACCTGATTCTTCGCCTCCGATCAACACATCTTCCGTCATCATGTGGTCGGCGATATGGTTGAAGCCAACCGGCGTTTCGTGCAGGGGCAGGCCGTAGCGCTTTGCCAGGCGGTCAATCATACGAGTAGTCGAAACTGTCCGCACGATCGAACCTGTCCAGCCGCGTTTTTCAACCAGATATTTCAAGGACAGAGCCATGATCTTGTGCGGATCAACGAATGTAGCCCGTTCATCCATGGCGCCGATACGGTCGGCATCGCCATCCGTCACTACGCCGAAGTTGCCAATCCCTGAACTGATCGCAGATGCGAGCGCACCGAGGTACTTGGCAATGGGTTCAGGATGCACGCTTCCGAAGCCAGGGTTCATTTCGCCACGGATTTCTGCGATCTCGCAACCTGTGCCCTGTAAAAAGGATTTGATAACGCCCCGTCCTGACCCATACATGGCATCGACGACAAAGCACTGCGGGTTATCCGCGATGATATCCGTGTTGATCAAGGTCCTTAAATGATCGAAATAAGCAGGCAGGGGGTTGAACTTTTGGATCAGACCGGCTTCACGCGCTTTGATGAAATCCATCAAGTTCGGACCGCGTGCCTGTCGTTCGTTATCGTAGATGTACACCTCTACCCGATGACATTGGTCGGGCAAGGCAGAACCGCCGAAGGCAGCTTTAAGCTTGACGCCATTGTAACGGGGCGCGTTGTGAGAGGCAGTGATCATCACCCCGGCAATGGCATGCTGATGTTTAATCGCATAAGAGATCGCCGGCGTGGGCGCATCGGATTGCGCCAGTAGGACGGTGAATCCGTTTGCGGCAAGGACACGTGCGACCTCACCGGCGTAACGGTCGGAAAGGAAACGGGTATCAAAGCCAACCACGATCTTTTTTGGATCGGGTCGCTGCCCACCGTTTCCGGATTTGTCCCAATGATCTGAGGCAACCGCATCTGCAATCGCCTGGGTCAGGATGCGTAAATTGTCGAATGTGAATGTGTCTGATATGACGGCTCGCCAGCCGTCGGTTCCAAAGTGAATAGCCATAACCTTCCTCGATAACAAAGTTTGCTCGAGCCGCCGTCCTCCTGCGCAGCCTGCGAATGTGCTTTGGAAAAGATGCTGCACGAAGGACGGTGCCGAGAGCGTTTAATTTATGGTGTAGGTGAAGGTTGCCAATCGGCAACGGGAGTGGCAGTTTGTAAGACTGCCTGGATCATCCAGCCTTCCACGCGCACATCATGCACCAATGCAAAGACATGGACCCAGATCACACCTTTAACATCCTGAAAGTCATTCGGGATGATCGTGACGGTCGAGCCGTTCGCAAGCGTGACCAGGACCAGTCCGCCCGGTTTTTCTCGGATGAACGCGCCGCCTCCTTCTGCTGCTCGAATGACTGCCAGGATCGGCGTCGGTTCGGCTGTTACTGTAGTGGTGGACGTTTCGGTGGCAGCAAGAGTAACTGAAGTATTAGTGACTTTGGGAGTTCGCGAGGGTGTACTGATCGGGACGCCAATCACTGCGGTCCCCTGAGCAAGCCCCGGCGATGGTGTGATAGCGGTCATCGCTGAAAGTGTGGCAGTCGGTTCGATCACGGTAACAGGCTCCGGCGCAGAGAGCCCCGTCGCTCGCAGCATCCATTTTCCGAAGCCGGTATAAACCGTTACGATTGCGATCAGAACCACAAAAGTGAATCCGGTAAAGATTAATCCGCCCAATGAAGTGGGATAGAAGTGCAGGAAGAAAAGTGTGATGAGACCAAAGAAAGTCGCCCAGGCAAGATGAACGAAGAATACGAATAGCCCCTGAGGCCAGATCTCGCCCAGGCCTATCCCACTCCCCAACCCGAAGCCTGCCGCGCAAAGCGGAAGGAATAGCTCATAGGCCAGCAAGGCACTTGGAAGATAGGGACGATCCTCTGAGCGCACAAATGAAATGGTGATGAGGATGGCCGCTATAGTGAGGGCCGCCAGATCAGGCCACCATAAGCGGCTGTGCGTGAATGCTTCAGTAAATGTGAGAGGTTGAAAAGGACGCGAAGCAAAGCCTGCGAGTAATCCACCGCCGAAGATGATCAATGAACTGACAAAGAGTGCTGTGAGGGTTTGTGCAAAGAGACGCAGCGCACCCGCGACAATGGAGAGAGCCGTTCCAATCCAGGGAGTTAACAACGGGGCGACGAGAATGCCGAAGATCAGCAGCGCCTGTGCATTGAACAAATAACCCAGGCCCAGAATTGCACCCGCAACCAGAGAGAATACAAAGAGTTCGTAGGACGGAAAAGCCCGGCGGCTGAGATGCGTGAAGAGTTCGGCGCGTCCTGCTTCATCGGTTGGGAAGTAAGCACGTCGCTGCGCGCGTCGCCGGCGTGCACGTGACGAGACAAACTCAGGTGTCGCTTCAGGGTTAGATTGGGAGGTAGGTTCTGAATAATTCATTCAAGGTATGATGAAATTGTTGTGTTTCAATCTTACCGCGTATTTATCTTCTCAAACTTGCAACAATACGCAGAGGCTGCTCCAGCAATTCCAACGCGGCGAGGATATCTGGCAGCAGGAGGTCGGCGGATAGGAGTGTTTCCACTGCGACGCCTTCTGGTGACATGACGCAAATTCCAAGGGCGGCCTCTTCAAGCATGGCCGCGTCGTTTGCTCCCTGCCCAATAGCAATGACGGTCTCTGCGCCCAGCCTGCGGACGTATTCGGCTTTTTGTGCGGCTTCGTTCCCAGGTTGGATCCGGACTGCGGTCAGACCGAGTTGTTCGTCAATCACCGACTGCCGGCCGTGCGTATCAGCCGTCAGCAAATGAATCGTGACGCGCTCTTTCAACAGGCCCAGGCGTTGAGCGACTCCTGCAATTAGCTGGCCATCTACTGCCAGGGTTCCGTTGACGTCTGTCACAAGATGTCCTAATTGCAATATTCCACGCCCAGGAATGCTAATTTCAATCACTTGTTCAATTATACAAGGATAAATGCCCTGGAGAAGGTTTAGTTTCCTCTCACTTACCGTTAATGGCGCAGTGCTCTTCAAATCCTTTGCCAAGCAGTGTGGTCGAATTCTGGTCAAGCTGCTGGCTGATGAACCGCGAGCTTCTAAGGCGTGGCGGATGCTGGCACAGGTCAACGTGGAATCAAGGACACGGACAAGAGAAATCCTGGTGTAAGAAAGAGGTAAGAAGTAAGAAGTCCTAGAGGGTTAGGGATAGTGGATTTTAGAAGAGACTGGGGAACATAATGGATCCTCCGGCGTCGAGACTATAAACGCGAGTCTGCTACTTTCTTTTCGACGCTTGCAGGCAACTCGTATCATTCTCCCCCTTACTCCCGCCATAAGCAACTCGACAATCCTGTGCTGATCCTGTACTCATCCTGTACTGATCCCGTACTTCTCTCTCGCCATTCATCCGCTGCAGCAAGGAGCATAATATTCTACCGGGACGGAATCCGCTCTGCAAGCAGACGCAATGATATTGCTTTTGTCATTATTGACATGTATTCTGCATCGGGTATAATACCGTCCGCATGATTGGTTCCGTAGCTCAATTGGCAGAGCAGGGCACTCTTAATGCCAAGGTTGTGGGTTCAAGTCCCACCGGAATCACTAAAAAGCCTAAGTTTAGAACTCTGGGCTTTTTGATTTTAAAGCATGGCTGCCTATGACATAAATCGGGGGAGGTTCCCGGCAAACACGCACAAGCGTAGTCAACTGTCAATTTTGTAAGCCAAAGTGGTCTGACTTTATGCGAGTGTATAATTTCACTGCAATCATCCGCATTCAGGGAAAACGCGTCGCTGATCAAGGTTCTCCTGGTGGGACATTCTTTGAG
>DATGYJ010000650.1:0-12054 GCA_035298105.1 Anaerolineales bacterium
GACTCCTCGCCCAGTTGGTTTTGATTGGCGCACTGACAGGCGTCGTGGTTCTCGTTCCGAGTTTGTCGCAGTCCAAAAAGAGTGGGCTGGAGAATGTCTTCCACCAGTGGCTGCCGAACCAGAATCCCGCCTGCCACACGAAACTCGACCAGTTCTTCACACAGTGGTTCGACACTGCGTATCCCACTCCCAATAACGCCACCAACAAGCCGCAGATCACCGGACCTGGCATAAATGGCCCCGATCATTTCTATGACGATAATGGGGCCTGCCCGCGGGCTGATCAGACGATCACATTCGATCCTTTGCCGAACCGCTCTCCGAGTGATCCCGACTTCGCTGTGAGCGCCACTTCGGACTCTGGGTTACCGGTATCGTTGGCTGCCAGCGGCCAGTGCACGGTCTCGGGTGCCACGGTACACCTCACGGGGGCGGGAACTTGTACGATTACGGCCTCGCAGGCCGGGGATCTCGTCTTCAGGCCCGCTTTACCGGTTGCTCAGATGTTTGTGATCGGTCCAGGCGTGACCAACGATGCACCCGGTGGCGTTGCCTCGGTCCAATATAGTGATTCTCTCAATCCGACCGTCACCATCAGCGCGAGCGATGATGCGGCACTCGGCTCGACATTCACTGCCGTAGCCACTGGGTTACCGGCAGGTTTAGCGCTGGCGGTCGACTCCATATCAGATGATTCAACGTTACCCGGCACTCGGACCTGGACAGTCACGGGCGCGACAACGGCAGCCCCGGGCGCCTATCCCGTTACCGTCACTGTGACGGTTGGCGATGGCCGTCACGCTTCCACCTCATTTACGCTCAACGTTACCGCAGAGGACGCCGGAGTTACCTATACAGGGGATATGCTCGCATTTACGTCACAGGGCGATTCATCTGCCAGTGTGTTGCTCCGGGCAACGGTCCTGGATAGCTCGGTCGTTCCCAGCTTCGGAGATGCAGAGCCGGGAGACATCCGCAATGGGACGGTGAGTTTTAGGGAGGGAGCCACAGTGTTGTGTGGGCCGCTGCCCATTGACCTGCTGGATGACCAGGCCACGAACGGAACGGCAAGCTGCACTGCCGCACTCAGCCTCGGCGCGCATCAGATCGATGTTTATGTCAACAACTACTATACCGGTACGACATCGGGACTGGTGGAGGTCACCGAGCCGAATGGCAGCTTCATTACGGGTGGCGGCTACCAGGTGATTGGCACCTCCGGCGGCGCCTACGCGGCTGACAGTGGATCGCAAATGAACTTCGCGTTTAACGTCAAATATAAGAACCTGAAGAATTTCCAGGGTCACGTTAGCGTAATCTTCCGGAAAGACGGCAAGACCTATCAGATCAAGAGCACGGCGATCAACTCGCTCGGCATCGATGCCTCCTCCGGGATTGCCAATTTCCGCTCGAAGGCCAGCCTAAGCGATGTGACAGACCCGCTCGCTCCCATTTCCCTGGGGGGGAACCTGACCCTGCAGGTGACGATGACCGATGCAGGCGAGCCTGGCTCAAATGACACGATTGGCGTCACGCTCTGGGATGGCAGCAAGCTCTTGTTCTCGTCTGAATGGACGGGAGCGAAGACGCTGGAGCAATTGCTCGGAGGTGGAAACCTGGTTGTTCATTAAAAAGATAAGATAAATTTACACAAAACCCGTGGCTGCGGGCATTACAACGCCCGCAGCCACAGGGAAATGACCGTCACTCATAGGAAGAGGCGGCCAATCGCCGAGCAGTAATTTAGCGCCTGACCGAGTTCACGAACTCCCGAAAGGCTTCCTTGAAGCGCGCTTTGCTAAACCTTTGGGCGTTGTCCACCAGTTCGCGGCTGCGAAAGCAATGGACGCTATCCTCAAAGTGTCCGATCGCCTCACGCAAGCTCGCCGCGGATTGTTCAGGGAAGAACACTCCTGTCACTCCGTCGATGACGGTCTCCAAGGCGCCTCCCCCCTGGTAAGTGATGACAGGGCAACCGGCTGCCTGTGCCTCAACGATGGCGATCCCGAAATCCTCCTCCGCTGCAGAGACAAAGCCCCGGGCACTGCCCAGCAGCCGGGCAACCGTCTCTTCGGTCTGGTAGCCCAAAAACTCGATGTTCGGCGTGGCTTGCCTCTGCAATCTTTCCTTCTGAGGACCCTCTCCGATGATTTTTAGCGGCAGCTGAAGGCGGGAAAATGCTTCGATGATCAGATCAATGCGCTTATGGGGGACGAGCCGCGACAGAGTGACAAAATAATCCCCGCGCGCTCCAGGGGCTGCAAACCGCTCGATCTCCACCGGCGGATAGATCACCCGGGCCTCACGGTCATAGGCAGACTGGATCCGTGCGGCAATACCGTGCGAGATGGCGGCAAACTCATGCACACGCGCTGCGGCGGCCTTATCCCACGTTCGGAATCGTTCCATTGCTAAATTGACCAGCGGGTTTTTGTGCGAGTGAGTGCCATCCAGGTTGAGGTCGCTCCAGGCATAGCGCATGGGAGTGTAGGTATAGGAAAGGTGTCGGGCACCGTTTTCCACCTTTACGCCGTGTGCGACCGCATAACTGAACGAGACAACCACATCATAATGGCACAGATCAAACCGCTCAATTGCAGCAGGCATGAAGGGCAACAGCAAACGATGATGGGTTTTCGCCAACGGCAACCTGTCCAAATAGGAAGTGAGGATTGCTTTACCGGAAACCGGGGTATTTGCAAAGGCAGGTTTGTTGTAGATCAGTGTGAATAGCTCTGCCTGTGGAAAGACTTCCAGCGCCGCAAAAAGTGTCTTTTCACCGCCGCCAATGGCAGGCAGTGCATCGACGATAAAGGCGATCCGTGGATCAGTCATTCAAATCCTTCCAGACCAATTCCGCCGTCGCCTGCCATGAAAACTTCTTAGCCTGCCTCAATCCCTTTTCCTTCAATGCCCGACGAAGATCCATGTTACTCAGACATTCTTTCATTGCATTGGTCAGCCCATTAGGGTTCGACAAGCAAAAACTTATGCCTGCCTCGCCGACGACTTCTGGCAATGCTCCGCCGTCTGAAACGATCACAGGTGTTCCGCTGGCCATGGCTTCCAATGCAGGTAAGCCGAAACCTTCCTCCTGCGAGGGAAGCACGAACAGCGTGGCATTTGCATACAATCCGGCTAACGTCTCGTCTTCCACGTAGCCAAGAAAACGGACGCGCTCCATTTCGCACGGTAGATTGACTGGGCTAAATACATTGCGGGTCGCACCCACCACAATCAACCAGGTGTCGTTGAAACCAGCCTTGATTTCATTCCAGGCTTGCAGCAGCATATTCAAATTTTTGCGCGGCTCAAGGGTCCCGACAAATAAAACATAACAGCCAGGTAGATCAAACCGGGTTTGTTTTGCACCAGGCTGGAAGATGGAATGATCTACAGCATTGGGTGTGACGGTCACATTCTCGATCCCAAACCGTTTCATCACTTTCTGCTTCACATATTCGGAAGGCGTGAGAACCTTGCGAACACGCTTTGCCAGTATGGGCAGAAACAAACGATACCAAGCCGCGAAACTGGCTCTGAACCACTCAGGGTGTTCCAGCGGACTGAGGTCATGGATGGTCAATACTTGATGGCTGATCATGAGGGGACCAGTGTTCGCCGGTGACCATAGGATGGAATGCCGGCGCAGCCTGGTGGGAAGGATCAACTGTTCCCAGGCATGACCCGGCCAGCCTTGTTGAGGCGTCGATTCGACCCGGTTGTTGCTCCCGATACAGCGCAGGATCTCACGCCCATAGCGCTCCACGCCTGTAATGCGGCGGCTGAGAAACCGTCCGTTCACCACGATGTCAGGCCTCATGGCTGATCCCTTGTCCCACAAAGAGACCAATCACCAATCCGAGCATCAGCCGGCCAGGGGCGAGAGTCCAGAGATAATGGTCAAAGAGACCGATGACGGCCAGCCCCGTTAACGCCGCCCCCGCCAGGATCGCATTCGGATTTTGCTCCCTGAACAGCCGATACGCCAATGAAATGGATAACAGCAGAACGAGCAGCAGCCCGGGAATTCCAAGCTCCGCGCCCGCCAGCAGAAAGAGGTTATGAGCAGGCTCGATCACATAACCGGGACCGGCACGCCGGGAAAGCTCGATGATAAACGACCCGATCCCAACGCCCGTAAGCGGAACCTCACGGATCATCTGCAGCGCTCCACCATTCAACCAGGCCCGCCCAATAAAGGAGAACGCTTCTGAGTGTGACGTCGTGTTGGTCGTCCGTGCTGCCACCAGTTGCCGGTAGGGCAAGAGGGTCATGCCAAAAGTCAGGGCGGCGATAGCCAGGAGAAGGGGCAGACGTTTGCGGTCAAAGTATTTTGATTTCCAGACCAGAACGGCGCTAAAGACAATCAGCGCCAGCCAGGCCGAGCGTGAAAAAGTCAGTGCTAGTAGGGCCACGCCCGGGATCAGCAAGAGCAGGGCAAGAGGATTTGGTCTTTCTTTGCGCAGGAAAAAAGCAATTGGACCCAACAAAAGGACCAATGTAAATCCGCCGAGGATGTTTGGGTGCGGCAGGGTGCCATAGGCACGCAGAAATGCTTCCCCGCCTGGCAATTGCACGATGACCGCGCCGGGCACGAAGGGATCGAGCATCCCCGGCCATTTCAAGTGGAGGGGCGCAAGAAATGCGGTGCTTTGACGGATGAATTCGACCAAGCCTGTGATGAATTGAATGCTCAGCGCCGCGCAGAAACCGGGCAGCACCGACCTCCAGGCGTGTGACCAATCGCGCAGCGAAAGGATGAAAAGGAAGATCAGCAAAATGTGCAGGGAGATGTATAAGGAGATATGCCAGTCTCTTGACCAAAGAATGCTGAGGAGGGTCAGAAGGCAAAAAGTAAGAGGGAGAAAGAAGAAAGAGGAAAGAGGAAAACCGTTCTTAACCTTCACAGCTAACCAGAGAATGACAGCCAACAATGCAAGTCCATCACCGAGGAAGAAAAGCGCGTTCGTGTAGGTGAAGTAAACACTAGCATGAGGAAATTCGCTGATGGTCCGGTAATACCAAAAGCATAAGCCCATGGGAACCAAACCAACGGTGAATGCGTAAATCCCGCGCAGGACCCTTTCTGCCTGCACGGGCCAGGCGCGCAGAGAACCCAGCGACAGGCTGGTCACCAGGGAAAGGACCGGCAATGTCCCCCAGGAGAACGAGGCCAGTGTATTGACCGGCGGCACCTGGGTCCTCGTTGGAAGGATGGCCTCCGGGTTTTCCCAGACCTGAACCCCCCCCTTCAATGTCTCGATTTTTGTCCAGCCATTTCTTTGCAAAACGGGGATATATTTCGAAACGTTTACGAACCCCCAGCGTACGCCGTGCTCACCGGATTTTTGCAGGATCGGATCCAGTGCGGAGAGTCCGTGGGGGAGCCAGAAGGCTGTGTCAATTTGCCCAATGCCGCTGGTCCGCAGTTCGGGGAGGGTCCGGGCAGTGTGGTAGCTGCCATCGATGGTGGTAGAAGTCGTCAATGTCGAGAGAAGCGCAAGCTGGTCGCCAAATCCAAAGGTCACGTAGCGCCATCCGGAATGATCCCTCTGCTGCAGGAAGTCGACTACCTGACGCATATCTACGGCGCCAGGTTGGAGAGGCAGAAACGCAGTGGTGAGTCCAACCAGCAGGGCTGTCGCGGCCAGTGGGAGAAAAATTATTTTCCTGATGCCTCTCCTGCGTTGCCGTCGCAGCAGGATTACGATCATCCCAAAAAACGGAAGCAGCGTGAGCGAGGCCCAAAACGCAAAGCGGTCATACGTCAGCCATTCCCAACCTTTGCCGAACAGCAGGCGCGGCAGGGGAGTCGTGTCTCCGAGACCGAGGAGAAAAAGCATCAGGAATGCCAGGCCAGGACCAATAAGTTGGCGTTTGCGCGCCAGGAAGAGCGCGGCAGGAATGATGAACAGGAGCGGTCCGTACATTGGCACAAAGAAGAGCATGAGCGCTCTGGGGTCTTTGAAGAAGTTGTGACGCGAAGCGTGATCAATAGGCGTTTGAATAGACTGTGTACGTCCCCAGATCCAAAAGGGCCAGATGACGATCAGCATTACCAGCGTGGCAAAGAGACCGAAGATCAGGAGCCTGGTCACGAGGGTCCGCCAATTGATCTGTTGCGTAAGGAGCAGGTGGAAGGCGATCGCCATTACCAGCCAGGGCAAAAGCAATAGTGTGGCGTGGTGAAATGCCATCACGGTCGATAGCAGAGCAACGGCGAGTACTCCATTGAGCCTGTTCCCAGCGCGCAGATATTGATCGAGTGCGGCCATTCCGAAAAGGGCGGTTACTGTGGCGGCGAGGGTTGGGAGTTGGCCGAAAATGTGTGCCGTGAGATAGACCGACGGCAGGAATGCTGCGCCCAGCGCTGCATAACCAGAGCCGGCCCTACCGATGAAGATGCGTGCAAAAGAGTAGACGGCCAGCGGAAGAAGTGTCACCGCGAGCCAAAGGAGGCTGGCGAACGCAGCGTCGAGTCCGATGATATGACTCAATGCGCCGATGAGTTGGTGGATCAGCGGCGGATAGGAAGTGATGAAGAAACCTGTATACCAGCGCGGTTCCCACAGGGACCACCAGTCCATGCGGTAGTGGTCGCCGAAGAACATGTGGTTGTAGGCGTCATAACTCAGGCGATAGCGCCCCGCCAGAATCAAGATTCCATGAAAGGTAAAAGAAAGCAGGGCGGCCAGGCGCGCATTGCGCGGCATCAAGCGGACTCCATCAGTGGAATACGCTTTGTGCTTTGCCGTTTTTCGAGTGCCCGATTGAATGCTTCGATGTAGCGATGACAGGTGACTTTCGGGCGCAGATGTTGAATTGCGTTGAAATTGTAATGGGCCTGTGTGCGCCGGAGCGCTGGCGAGTTGAGCAGCAGCCGGATCGAGTTGTAGAGGCTTTCCAGGTTATTGCTTTCAAAGAACTGGACCTGGAGGTTGTTTTCGAGCGTCAGTTTGCGGATCTCACTCAAATCAGAGGCAACCACCGGGCGCCCCCAGGTGGCAGCCTGGTACAACACGCTCGAAGACCCGGTCGAGGCTGCGTAAGGCAGAACGACAATCTGTGAGCGCCGAAACAAATCCTTGACCTCATCTTCTGAAACCTGTCCCAGCCATTGAATACCCTGGGTTCCATCAAAGCGCCGCTTCAAATCGATACCATAGTTTGGAAAACGGGCATGAGCCGTGCCGGCAATGGTCAATCGCAGGCAGGGGTACTCAGCGCGCAGGCGAGTAAAAGCTTCGATCAATAATTCCAGTCCTTTATACGGCGCGAGGGTCGTAAAGAATAACAACTCACATGTTTCCACCTCAGGTAGCAGTTCGGGTTCGTGATATGCCCCAATGGGAATGCGGGCGCACTCTACGCCGCGTGCCGAAAGCCAATCTGCATAATGGCGCATCGTCAGGCAGACAACATCTGCCTGCGTTGCAATGCGGGTCAATATACGCGCACCCCACGGAGCAAACACTCCACCTGGTGCATTCAAGGCGCGCAAATCTGCGAGCTCGACCAGCTCATGTAACGTCACCACGGTTGGGAACATCCGCATGGCGCTCATGGGAGTGAAAAGGCCAGATAGATTGGAAAGTGGAGATTTACCAAAAATACTTGCTCCGAGATTGAACCAGATCAGGTCTGGATTTAATTGCTTCACATGTGACAAAATGGTCTGTCGTGCGTTTAATGAATCTGGCTGCCAGCAGTAGTCAACTTCCGTTAAACCCAGATGATTGGGATGGCTCCCGTTCTGTGCTGACCCCGCCAGGACTGTAAGGCGTGAAAACAACCCCGAATTTGCCAGGGAACGTGTCACATGATAGCCGTATTGTCCAATACCCGTGATGGATGGGGGAAATGGACTGACAATGACAAGATGCATAGGGATAGTTTGACAGAACCTTTTACACGCTGTATAGTTCACTAATTAATACGTACATTTGTTCGGACTGGATTTCTTAGCCATAGGACTGCTTCGCGATGTTAGACGCCTCTCCCGAAACTCTCTTACGTTCCATTTTTCACACACTTGCCTATGCCGATGTGTTCGATTATCCATTAACTGTGCAGGAAGTATACCGTTATCTCACATCGATGAAGGCCTCCCTTGGTGACGTTGCTCAGGCACTCGGCGGGGAAACTCTCTTTTCGAGAGTAGATGGCTATTTCACCTTGCGCGGCCGCGAAGAAATAGTTGAAACAAGAAAACGTCGCACTGCGATTGCTGCAGGATTGTGGCCGAAAGCGGCGCATTACGGGCGGATGATCGCTTCGCTGCCCTTCGTGAGAATGGTAGCGATCACAGGTTCACTGGCGATGAATAACACGGATGAGGGCAAAGACATAGATTACATGATTGTTGTGGCGCCGAATCATCTGTGGACCTGCCGCGCACTAGCTCTTCTTATCACACGGTTGGCGAAACTCGAGGGGATCAGCCTCTGTCCGAATTACCTGGTCACAACCAATGCGTTGGAGCTGAATGAGTGTTCCCTATACGTGGCACATGAATTGGCGCAAATGATTCCTCTTTCCGGCATGGAAATTTATCGTGAGCTGCGTCGTCTGAATCAGTGGATGGATGATTATCTACCGAACGCATTAACGGCACCTGAAATGCCTCAGGGCGTAAGACTGGCCCGGGAGCACTCGGCCTTTCGAAGGATCTTGGAAGTTTCATTGGGTCTCCCGATTGTAAGTTGGTTTGAAGAATGGGAAATGGATCGAAAGGTGGCACGGCTCACCCGCGAGCAATCTTCCAGTTTTGAATCTTACTTCTCTGCTGATGTATGTAAAGGGCACATCGATAGACACAGGCAGAAAACAGAATATGCCATACAGGAAAAATTAGAGCAAATTGCTTTAGAGTTTTGAATATGACAAAAATCCTTCTCGGTCAATCTTACTTCCTGCGTTTTGATCAAAAACTTTGGGAGGCGATGCAGCCTTATCCGCCACTGGGGACATTATATGCCGCGAGTTATCTGCGCCAGCACGGCTATCAGGTCGCATTGTTCGATGCGATGCTGGCTGAATCTGAAGAGGAATGGGCGCAGGCTCTGGATGAGCACCGGCCGCAGTATGCCGTCCTTTATGAAGATAATTTCAACTATCTTTCCAAGATGTGCTTATTGAGAATGCGCGCAGCGGCCTTCAAAATGATCCAGATGGCAAAGTCACGCGGCTGCACTGTGATCCTTTGCGGGGCGGATGCAACCGATCACCCTGAAACATATCTTGCGCAAGGTGCGGATTATGTCTTGATCGGGGAAGGGGAAGAAACGCTCATCGAACTGCTGGGTCAATTATCAAAGGGGGAGGGCCTACGATTGGAGTCGATTCTCGGATTGGCCTATCAATCTCCAGGCCCCGGTCTCGAATCTCAAAACGTAAATCGTAATCCCCGCAGACCTGATATCTCTACCCTCGATGCTTTGCCTTTTCCCGCCTGGGATCTGGTGGATGTCGAAAAGTATCGTACTATCTGGCTGAAACGGCATGGCTATTTTTCCATGAATATGGTCACCACGCGGGGTTGTCCGTTCCACTGCAACTGGTGCGCGAAACCGATCTGGGGACAGCGCTACCATTCGCGTTCTCCCGAAAATGTTGCCGCCGAGATGAAGTGGTTGAAGGAGACCTATCACCCTGACCACATCTGGTTTGCGGATGATATTTTGGGGCTCAAGCCGGGTTGGCTGCAGCGCTTTGCGGATGCGGTTCACGCCCACTATAGTCCCGATGCTCTTCGGGAGGGCAGCCTGATCCCGTTTAAGTGTCTCAGCCGTGCGGACTTGTTGACGCGTGCAGGTGAGGTAGAGGCCCTGGCCCGCGCCGGTGCGCAGACAGTCTGGATGGGAGCCGAGTCCGGTTCGCAAAAAATTCTGGATGCCATGGATAAAGGGACGCGCGTGGAACAGATCCATGAAGCAGCCCGGCGCTTGAAACGTGCCGGAATTCACGTCGGGTTCTTTCTACAATTTGGCTACCCTGGGGAGACGCGCCAGGATATCGAGCAGACCATCCAGCTGGTGCGTGATTGCGAGCCGGATGACATCGGCATTTCGGTTTCATATGCCATGCCCGGCACGAAGTTTTATGAGGCAGTCCGAGAACAGTTAGGCGCCAAACAAAACTGGCAGGATTCAAACGACCTGGCCATGCTGTATCAAGGTCCGTTCTCGACGGAGTTTTATCGCAAATTGCATACTGTCATCCACAAGGAATTTCGGGCGCGCAAAGCCTGGAAGTCTCTGAAGAGCGCACGTGAGGTTGCACGCCTGGGATATAACCTGCTCACTTTACCTGTAGCTCGCGCTCAGCTGAATAGACTTGCTTTGGTACAGGACGGTAGATTAGCGGTGCCGCATATGGCTCATGAAGCTGCCGCGACGCCAACTCCGCAGGACGACCGATGAGCCAGCCCCCTCTGGATACCATTGCCGAAGCTTTCTCACGCACCGCCGAGAAATATGACTCGTTTGCCGAAGATCACCCGCATCTCACCCGGATGCGGAACAAAGTCTATTCACATGTGATGCGCTACCTGCCGCCTGGAGCGCGTATCCTCGAACTCAATGCCGGTACCGGCACGGACGCGGTGCAGCTGGCGCAGCGTGGTTACCTTGTCCACGCCACAGATATTGCGCCGGGAATGCTGGAACGTTTACGGGATAAAGTAAATAATCTGGGGTTACAGGATCAAGTGACCATGGAGGCGCGTTCCTTTCTTTCGCTGGAGAATATACAGGGCGCCCCCTTTGATGCTATCTTCTCTGATCTGGGTGGGCTCAATTGCATCCCTGACTTAACTCCTGTCGTTCAACAATTACCAGCCATTCTAAGGGTTGGGGGGATCGTGACCTGGGTGCTGATGCCGCATGTCTGCCTGTGGGAAACGGCTGAAGTCTTTCGTGGCAATTTTTCACTCGCTTTCCGGCGCTTCGCACGCGGCCGGGTACGCGCTAATCTCGAAGGGTTGAATTTTGATGTCTATTATTTTTCACCACGACAAGCCATCCAATGGTTTGGGAATAACTTTGAGATGCTGGCTTTGGAAGGGCTATCGGTGATCACGCCCACGGCGGAAAGCAAGAATTTTGCCAAATGGCATCCGCATTTGTATCGCCTCTTGAGCTGGCTGGACGATCAACTCTCGCCACGCTGGCCCTGGTATGGCTGGGGGGATTTTTATATTCTGACGATGAGATATTACCCTGGGTAATAACGACTTTGCGACACTTGCGCCTTGCGCCTCGACGCAAGGCTCACACTTGCCCCGGGCGCACACCCCCTGGCACCGTCCGCCAGGACAGGTGTGCCCTGGCGGGCGGTGCCAGGGAGTGCCGGGGAGCGCAGGTGAGCACCCCCGTGGGTTCAGTCGTTCTCCAAAACGACTAAAGTCGTTACTACATACCGTTACTACAGGAGAGAACCTTTGAGTTTCCCCAATTATCCGGACAAATATAAACTTAAGTCGTTGCTGACCGCAGATGAACTTGTGGCCTACCGGGCGCGGCTGGGACGAATGCCAAAGGTCAAGCCCGAGGGTGTGCTGTTTTGTTTGGAGCGTGGATTGCCACGTCGGATGCGCTGGCGCATCCCCATCGAGCGGGCGGGGGCCATGAATGCCGATGTCTATTCTGTGAAGAGAACGAAAGGCAGGGTAGCGGTGCTGACGAGCTTTGGTGGTGGTTCGCCCATGGTCGTGGAGCTCTCCGAGGAACTTGCCGTGATGGGCGCGAAGAAGATGATCCTGATGACCTGGGGCGGCACACTTCAGACGGATATCAAGCCTGGAGATATCCTCGTGTGTAACCGCGCCATCCGTGACGAAGGCGCCTCGCACCATTATTTACCTCCTGCGAAATATGTCGATGCGAACGAGGCATTGGTGAATGAGCTTGTGGATGCGATTCGCAAACGGGGTGCACAATGTACGGTTGGCACCACCTGGACCACAGACGCACCCTATCGTGAGACGCGCGAAGAAGTGCTGCAATACCAGGCGGAAGGTGTCAAAACCGTGGAGATGGAATCGGCGGGCTT
>DATGYJ010000651.1:0-10673 GCA_035298105.1 Anaerolineales bacterium
TAGTAACATACGGTTAGCCCTGATCTCGAATATGCAGCCAACGGGCTCTGCTCAGCAGCCAGGTCTCGCCCCGTTAGATCTGGTTTATACTGCTCTCAAGCCGAGTCCATCGATAGTGCGCATCGAAATCACACTCAGAGAGCGGTCGTCTGTTCACGATTGAATCCTGACTGTGTATAAAATAAATGTAAAAGTCTCACCAAACCATACTTGCCTGAAACGGATCACAAAGGAGAACAAATTGAGGCTTTTCAAACCAAACATTCGCCGCTTATTAAAAAAGAAGGACACGCCGGGGTTAATCAGAGCGTTAAATGACTCAGACCCGGATATACGCTGGGAGGCTACTGGGGCGCTTGGGGAAATTGGCGATGCGCAGGCCGTAGAACCTCTTATCACAGCATTCATGCAAGGTCATGTTGGCGCGACCGCCGCTGCACTCGTTAAGATTGGCGCACCTTCAGTAGGGCCTCTTATCGAGGCACTTAGCGATAAGCGTGCCCATATTCGCGATGCCGCCACGGATGCACTGGTCAAGATTGGCACGCCCGCAGTAAAGCCGCTTATCGCTAAACTCGGTGTGTCCTTGCAGTATGTTGGGCAGGCTGCCGCCAGAGCATTAGGAGAGATCGGCGATGCACAGGCGGTAGATGGACTGGTTGCTGCACTCAACAATGACTATGTTTGCCGGTTCTCTGCTGATGCACTGGTTAAAATTGGTACGCCCTCAGTGGAGCCACTGGTAGCAGCCCTCAGTGACAAGCATACCCGACGAACAGCTGCCCAGGCCCTATACAAGCTAGGGTGGAAACCAGGCGCCGGTCAGACCGATGAGATAAGTTCTGTATATTGGATTGCCAATCAGCAGTGGCAAAAATGTATCGCGATTGGTGCGCCGGCAGTAGGGCCGCTGATCGAGGCGCTCGAGGAGGAACGCCAGGATGTTCGTCAAGCTGTCGTCAACTCACTGGATGAGTTGGGCTGGCAACCCGGTACTGATGAGGCAAGTGCGATATATTACGTTACCAAAAAGCAGTGGCATAAATGCGTCGAGATTGGCGCGCCCGCAGTAAATACGCTTATCGCCGTGCTCCATGGCAGAGACCAGCTTGCCTGCAGAGATGCCGCTCACGCGTTGGGAATGATAGGTGATGCACGAGCGGTACAACCGCTTATTAAGACACTGGGATACGATCATTATCATCTTTTCCCGTTCGAAACGGCATTTATCCGTGAGGCTGTTGTTGCCGCATTGGGAAAAATTGGCGCTGCGCAGGCAGTAGAGCCGCTCATTCTGGCGCTCGCTGACGAATGGTTTGGTGTTCGTCGAAATGCCGCGGCCGCCCTGGGAAGTATGGGTGATAAACGGGCGACGGAGCCACTTATCCATACGCTGCAAAAGGAGAAGAGCTGGAGCGTGGGTTTAGTAGTCTACGGCGTACTCAAACAAACACCAGATGTCTTTCTTTCAGACGCCGATGTACAGCGACTGATTGACTCTCTGGCAGATGAGATTCATTCTCGCTACTCAAAAACTAGCCAGGTCGGGGGAAGCTTAATTCCAATATCTCCAAATGATGATGAACGCCCTGACTATGTGGATTCTGACGGGGATTGGTGGAAGTGGGATCCTCCACCTCAGACAAAATCAGATCCTGATATACAAGGTATTCGTTGGTTGATCAGTATCATCCCTGAAGAACTGCGTGAGCGCGTAAGTGCTTTATCTGGTGAGGCTAAGGGATTATTCTAAACCTAAGGAACAAAATAGGAGCGTCCCATGTCCAACAATAATGTTTCAACTTTCCGGGTGGTCACCTGGAATATTGGCGGCGCCAAGTTTTTCAATTTGCCCGTAAAATCAATCGAGGGATCGCCCTATACCCGAGAAGACTTTCGCCGTGATCTACATGAGGCTCTCAACAGTCTTACTCACCATTTTCAACCGGATGTTGTCCTGCTCCAGGAGATCGTTCGGTTTGGAAATACGCCAAAGGATCTAATCGATATTGAAAGAATTCCTGGTTATTATTACGCTCCGACCATAGCCATTGATACAGTCAATCAATCACATCCACTAAAGTGGACAAAGTACTATGACGATAGTCAGTGGGAAAAAGGTACATACCTTGCCCAGGGATACGGGCTTCTCTGGCGTCAGACGCTAACCCATGCCGCAACATGGGATTTTGCTGGCCAAACCGGCCCAGATATCGAGAAAGAGATCGTCCGTATTGAAACGGGGCTATTCACTGGAAGTCGTGATACGGAACCTCGCATTGCCGTGATTGCTCATTTCATTATTGACTTTCAGGGTAGGCCGCTGGATATTTTCATAATCAATCTCCATCTCACAACACTAAAGGGAGAAAGAGAAGGTTCGCCCAACAAAGATATTGCGGCTTCGCAGGTCCGTCAGCAGCAACTGGAAATAGTCACGCACGGAGTGGTTTCACGGTATAACGAATGGGTTGCCGAAAAACGGAAGCAGAGTAAGCGACTGCCGGCGATCTGGGTGTTGGGGGGAGATTTCAATTGCATGCCATCGGCGCCGGAGATCAAGGCGCTGGAGGGAGCAAACTTTATTGATTTGAACCCGGCCAAAGGAACTGGCACCAAAGGCACAACAGTTCCAATCGAGAAAGCCACGATCACCCTCGACTATTTATTTGCGGGTCCTGCTTATTATTCGATAGATCCTTATTTGGCAATGCAAGCTATTAGAGCGAATCCATTACCCCTGGCCCAATATCGCGTCTCAGATCATTTCCCCATTCTGGCTGACGTGCCGATCATCCCGCCGCATGAAAGGTAGATTTGACTTTGACGAGAGGGAGCGGCAGAATTCAGTTCAGCATAACACCACGTTTATCCGCAGCCATCGGAAAATAATGTTGAGAGGCTTACATGAGCAGGCAAACCAGGCGTGCCTGTGAACCCATATCCTGATAGATAAAGGAAAAGAATACTGTGTATCCACATCACATCCAAACAATCCAGAACGTCAAAGAATATTTTGAACGCGACCCTGAAGTGCTGGCTCTGCTGCTCAGTGGGTCGATCGCCCATGGATTTCAAGGTCCCACCTCCGATGTTGATATCATGATCTTTGTCTCGGAGGAGGATTATCAAAAGCATTTCCAAACAGGAAAGCTCACTTTTTTCAACAGAGAGTTATGCACCTACGAGGGCGGATATGTAGATGGAAAATATATCAGTTTGAGTTTCGTGAAGCAGGTCCTGGAAAAGGGCAGCGACCCCGCCCGCTTTGCCTTCGAAGGAAGTCAAATTCTGTTCAGCAGGGTGGCAGGCTTTGAGGCGGATATTTGCAGGATGATTGAATACCCAATTGCAGAGAAGACCGAACGGATCAAACGTTTTTACGCCCAGTTCGAAGCCTGGCACTGGTATTGTGGCGAAGCCTTGAAAAAAGGCGATCAATATTTACTCGGAACAGCTGTCAGTAAATTGATCTTATTTGGCGGGCGTTTGATCCTTAACCATAATGAGATGCTGTATCCGTACCACAAATGGTTCTTGAAGGTTTTGGAAAAGGCAAAGGACAAGCCAGCCGATTTGATGGCTTGTATCCAGACATTGGCGCAATCACCGACCATCGAAAACATCGAAGCATTTTATGAGAAGGTCAAAGCCTTCCAGCCCTGGAGCGATAATCCCTATAGCTGGCCCGCCCAATTCATGCTCGACAGTGAATTGAATTGGATGGCCGGGAAAACACCTGTGGATGACTTGTAGATCCACAAGAAAGTTAACGCGTATCCTGCATTATTTGCGCGATAATAAAACAGCCGTTTTAAGTATAGAAACAATTACCCATAATTGTGGATAGGAGTCAGGCATGAAAAGAGCTGTCTGTGTTGGTATTAACAACTACCCCGGCATCTTCAACGACTTGAAAGGCTGTGTCAATGATGCCAGGGATTGGTCTGCTTTGCTGCAGGGATTGGGATTTGAGATCAGCTTGATGCTTGATTCGCAAGCGACAGCGCATAACGTCAAAGCCGCCTTGCAGGGATTGGTAGACACAACCAATGCCGGCGACATAGCCGTTTTCACGTATTCAGGTCATGGAACACAAGTGGTGGATAAGAATAGTGATGAGGCTGATCCTTATGACGAAGCTATCTTCCTCTATGATGACACGGTCATCGACGATGAACTGCGAATCATCCTGGCAGGCATTCATCCGCAAGCCACGCTTGTCATCATCAGTGATAGTTGTTTTTCAGGCTCGGTCACCAGAATAGCGGGCGAAAAGGCCATCCCGCGCTTTGTGCCTACGGCTGTTTCGACTGTTGGCAGGGTAGCTCGTAGACCGTTCCTGCTGCCAGAGGCAGATATGCCTGAGATCCTGATCTCAGGGTGCAGCGATAGTGAATATTCGTATGATGCCGAGTTTGACGGGCGTCCGAATGGAGCCATGACCGCCCTGGCACTGCGGGTCATCAGGCAAAATCCCGCTGTAACGTATCGTGAGTTTTACACAGGCCTGCGGGCATTCCTGCCGTCAAAAGATTATCCCCAAACGCCTCAATTGGAGGGTTCGGATGCCAATAAAGATCGAAAGTTATTCGAAGCGCTGGCGGTCGAACCGGGTCCCGAACCTACTCCACAGCCCACACCTGATCCACAACCGACACCCCCACCCGAGTCACCTGGATGTCTCATGGGGATGATGCAGCGAGTAAGGCGTTTCTTCAACGGGTGAAGAGCGCAAAAGTGCGGAATTTACATCCGCATTTTTGCTTTCCTGGAGCTTTTCCCCTGCTCCAATAGGACTTTTGTAGGGGTGTTTTACCGCGCGGACACCCTATAATGAAATTGGACGAACATTAGCCCATTTGCCGTTCCATAATTCCCCTCATTACCCAAACAACAGAATCATTTCTAAATAATCCATGCAAAGGCATACGGATTATTTCGCCAACCTGAACACATGCGTGTGGTGATTACCAGGATAACGCCGTCATCGAACCTAGTGCCTGGTCTATTAACTTCGTTCAGTAAAGGAGATGAACCCATGAACATGAAATGGAACCAGCGATTTCTTGTTTCGGCAACCATTGTACTTGCAGCGTCTTTTGCCCTGGCGTCTGCCGTAGGCGCCAAATCGAGCGTAAGAGCGCCCATCTTGCAGCTTGATCCCGGCAACTTCGTCAGCAAAGTAGATAACCCGTACTTTCCGCTCGAGCCGGGCACGACTTTTATCTACCGGGGCGAGACGGAAGGTGTTCCGACTCGCGATGTAATGACAGTAACGTCTGACACAAAGGTAATCCTGGGTGTCACGACCACGGTCGTTCGCGACCAGGCCTATGAAGATGGTGTCCTTGTGGAAGATACCCTCGATTGGTACGCCCAGGATAAGAGTGGCAACGTCTGGTATTTTGGGGAAGACACGAAGGAACTGGACGAGAATGGCAACGTGATCAGCACGGAAGGGTCCTGGGAAGCCGGGGTCAACGGCGCAGAGCCAGGCATCGTTATGGAAGCAAACCCAAAGAAAGGCGATAAATATCAGCAGGAGTTTGCCCCGGATGTTGCCGAAGACATGGCACAAGTGATCGGCTTCGAAGACTCTGTTTGCGTCCGTTATGGGTGTTTCAATAATGTCCTGGTAACCAAAGAATGGACTCCGCTGGAAAAGGGTGTCGTGGAAAACAAATACTATGCAAAAGGCGTAGGCTTCATCCTGGGAGTCATGGTCAAAGGTGGTGATGAGCAAACTGAACTCGTCCGCGTTCGTTAATCCCTCACCAAGTGGAGAAAAACCATGAACAGGAAATGGAAGAAACGAATTTTTGCCCTGGCAACGATCGTGTTTGTGATGCTTTTCGCTACGACATCCACTGTACTGGCTAAATCAAGGACAGCGAAATCACCCCTGGACCCTGGCAACTTTGTGAAAAAGATTGACAACCCATATTTTCCGCTCAAGCCAGGCACAACCTTTACCTATCGGGGCGAGACGGAAGGTAGTCCCACCCGCGATGTAATGACCGTCACAAACAAAACCAAGGTGATCCTCGACATTACGACGACTGTCGTTCATGACCGTGTATTTGAAGATGGAGTCCTTGTGGAAGATACCTTCGACTGGTATGCCCAGGATAAGAAGGGGAATGTCTGGTACTTTGGCGAAGACACAAAGGAGCTGGATGAGAACGGCAATGTGATCAGCACGGAAGGATCCTGGGAAGCCGGAGTCGATGGCGCAAAGCCGGGCATTATCATGGAGGCGCATCCGAAAAAGGGCGACAAATACCGGCAGGAGTTTGCCCCGGATGTTGCCGAAGATATGGCAAAAGTGATCGGCTTTAAAGCTTCTTTGTGTGTCCCTTATGGATGTTTCAAGCATGTCCTGATCACTAAAGAATGGACCCCATTGGAACCTGGTGTTGTTGAAAACAAATACTATGCAAAAGGCGTGGGCTTCATCTTCGGAGTCACAGTCAAGGGCGGCGATGAACAAATCGAGCTCGTGCGCGTTCGTCATTGATTTTGATGCAGCGTGAGGTGTGTCAATAGGAGTGCGGACGCTTTGTTAGCTCGGCCGAGCAAAACGTCCGCACTCTTTTTACTTCTTACTTCTTATCCCTTTTCCCCACTCGCCTTCATCCAGGCTTTCTTCATGTTTAACGCGTCGTCCTCCATGATCGGGCTCTCGCAGAGGATGCGTCCTGCGCAACCAAATTCCTTCAAGGCTTTGAAGAGGAAGTTAAGTTTCAGATCAGACTCTGCCACCGGCAGATGGTTCTTCTCACCTTTAGGTCCATACTCGATCCCTGAAAGATGGATATGCAATCGTTTCAACGCTTTTTTTCCAAGAGCTTTTTGATACGCCTTCAACAAAGCGTACCATTCATCATACGTGTTCATTGTCCCGTCACCGGGGCGCGCATGGAGATGCGCGAAATCCAGGCATGGTTCCACTCCTTCAATGGCCTTGCTCATCTCGAGCGTATCTTCAAAGGATCCCAGCATTGCAGATTTACCCATGGTCTCTGGTCGCAGAGTGACGGGATTGCCTGCTTTTCTCAGTTCATCCACACATTCCTGCAAACGTGGGATCGCGACCTTCAATACTTCCACAGGATCATTGCCGAAATAAGACCCGGGATGAAAGATGATATCCGTTGCACCCGCGAGGTTGCCGCAGATCGCTGCATCCATTAATCGTTTGCGCGATTTGGGCCACTCATCATCAGTCGCGTTCAGGTTGAAGAAGTATGGTGCGTGAACACTGAGAGAGACCTTATGCTCTTCTGCCGTTTTTTTGATGGCTGCGCAAGTGACTTCAGTCACGCGCACCGATTGGACCCAACCAAGTTCAAAAGCAGTGAGCCCGATGGATTTGCTGAATTCAATTGCGCCCACCGAGCCGCCTGGTTTCTTGGGGGTAGCTAATGGTGAACCAACAGTGCCGAATTGAAAAGATAAAGGCATGGAAACTCCCTTTCACCACGAAGGCACCAAGACGCTGAGTTTTTATAATTCGGCGTCTTCCGTGTCTCAGTGATTAAACAACAGGCTCACTCGAGCCCACAACGGTGGACCAAGAATCAGTAGACCAATTACAATCCCTGCCAGCGCAGCGACCAACACCGCCCCCGCGCCCACATCCTTGCCAACTTTCGCCAGTGGATGATGGACAGGGCTTGCCAGGTCTACAACAGCTTCGATCGCAGTGTTGATGAATTCAGCAGTGAACACCATGGCAATGGTCAGTACAATGACCGCCCAGTCGAGCGGCTTCAATCCCAGCCACAAGCCCATAGCCACCACTACACTTGCAAAGACCGAGTGGATCCAGGCATTTTGCTGGGTTCGTAGAACGTGCCACCAACCGCGGAAAGCGTGCCCGAAAGCCGCAATGCGTGAGTAGATAAATTTTTTGAATTGCATTATTCTTCTCGAATTTGGATGTGACCAATCCCAAGTCTCTCCAGGATTTCCGCTTGGGCTTTCCACATATGGGCCTTTTCTTCGGCCTGCGCATGATCATATCCAAGCAAATGCAAGACGCCATGAACGACCAAAAGTTGCACTTCTGCTTCGAGTGGATGACCCGCGGCATCTGCCTGGGCCTGGGCACGTGGGACCGAGATGAGGATATCGCCGAGATAAGGCACACCCGTTTCCGGGTCCGTTTCTGAGGCCGGGAAGGAAAGCACATCCGTTGGTGCGTTGATCCCCAGATAATTCAGATTCAGTTCGTGCAGGCGGGCATCGTCCGTCAAAATGATAGATAACTCAGCATCTGGTGGCGGCCGCGAAGCGTCATGTTCAAGTGCAGCATTTGCAGCGCGTTCCAGCAAATTCTGCGGGAAAGGGAATTCGGATTCAATGTGAATCATTTTTTATTTGGCACAGTGCTGACATCTTGTGTAGCAGGCGATTCCTTCGGGTAGGAAATACGCGGGTGATGCGTACCGCGCAGGATACTGACAAACACATCTGTAATGACACTGAGATCGCGCAGCGTTAGTTGGGTATTATCCAACTGGCCCTGTTTCTGCGCAACCTCAATCGTGGAGCGAACAATGTTGCGGATCGCCTCTTCATCCTCGGGGCGTTCCGCACGAGCGCGTGCCTCAGAACCATCGGCTATCATGAGCAGCGCGGTCTCACGCGAGCGTGGAGATGGTCCCGGGTAACGGAATTGTTCCTTGTCCACTGTGGAAGCGTCGCCACCTGCGGCTTCCACAGCCTGATTATATTGATAACGTGTAAGCATCGTGCCATGATGTTCAAGGATGAAATCATCGATCCGGCGCGGCAGACGATGTTTATGTGCAAGCACAATCCCATCATTGACATGGGAAATGATCGCCTCCGCCGATTCGATTGGCGCAAGATCTTCATGTGTGTTCACTTGATCCTGTGGCTGATTCTCCACAAAGAACATGGGATTCATGGACTTGCCTACATCATGGAAAAGCGCGCCGACGCGCGTCAGCAAGGCATCGGCGCCAATCGCTTCCGCCGCTTGTTCAGCAAGGTTTGCTACCTGCAGGCTGTGCTGGTAAGTGCCGGGGGCATTTCGCAAAAAGAATTGCAGGAGCGGGAAATCAGGGCGCGAAATCTCGATCAACTGTAATGCAGTAGTCAAACCAAGAGCCTGGGCAAGGAAATATTGTAATAACAACGCGATGCTCGAGGCAGCCAGCCCACTGAAGATCGCGGCGCCGGTTAATTGAAGCAAGGCAATGATATCCATCTGCACGTAGGGAAAACGAAATGCAATCAGCATGGCGATGCCCGCGCCTGCGGTTGCCATCCCGGCACGAAAGAACGTCCACACACGCCGCGCGTTCCCAAGCACAAGAACTCCGGTCAACGACGATAGAAGATAATAAGGGGTCAGATCAAATGCATTTGGCAGGTTATAAGGCACAAGGATTGCCAGTGCAATGGAAAACACAATCCCCGTTTCCACGCCAAACAAAGTGGCGATCAGCAGACCCAATGCAGCCAGCGGAAATGCATAGGGCAATACCGTGCGATTCGGGATGGTGAGGCGGGCGCTGACAATAAAAAGAATAAAGATCAAAGCCACAAGAACGAGACTGCGCGCTACAAACAGGAATGGCAGACGCCGCCGTGAGAAATAGAGATTGACGAAAGCAGCGATCATCACGATGAGCGCACCTGCACCTGCATAGTCCAGCCAGGGACTGGCTTCCTCAATTAACCCAAATTGTTGTAAGGCTTCGAATTCTGCCGGACCGATGATTTGCCCGCGCAAGACAATGATCTCACCTGCTTTATATTCCTGGATGACAGGCTGCACCGTATCCCGCGCGGACTGTTTGGCTGCTTTTGTTAAATCCTCGCTATACACACTGTTAGGAACGACAAATGCCGTCACCAATTCCGCTACGAGCATTGCTTGCTCTTCATTCAATGCGAGACTTACCAGAGAAGGAATCGTGCGCCGGACGGATTCGACATCCTGTTCATGGATCGTGCGGCGCATCACCTGCTCGAGTACGCTTAACGATTCCTGCTGGATCGCATCCCAGCGCGCGGGCGGCAAGGCAAGAATACTTTCTATGGTCTGCGGTTTTAATGCAATATCCTTGAGGGAGGCGATATCTGAAGCTTTTTGTTGAGGGGTGGAATTCTCGTCATTACGAACGAGGGTAATGTATTGCAAGGCGGCGCGGAGTCGCTCGATTTGACCACGCGCAATCGACGGCTCAGGGGGAGCGTAGACGGGTACAACCGCGCTCTCGGCGGCTTTACGCGCCTCTTCCGTTCGCACTTCACTGATGTACTGGAGGGAGCGCGGTGCCTGGAAATCGCTTGGTGAGACATCTCCTGGCTTGAGCGGCACTGCTGTAGGCAGCAAGATCTGCGGTAAAACCAAAGCTCCATAGGAGATAATGCTCACAAGGATGAGCAGGACGACCTGAAACATGCGAATGCGCGCTGGTACTTGACGGCTACGCGCGGATGAAATCCCCATCTTATTTCCGGTTACTCAGCCACAGATGCGCAAAGACACACAGAAAATCCTGCAAAGAATTTCTCTGGTATTGCGGCTCCGTCGTGAAAAAGTTTAAAGTCATTACTGCTTTTGCAGCAATTCTCGCACAGTTGCACTAACCATGTCGTTGGGCGCACGGCCGGCAATTTTTGGCATGACG
>DATGYJ010000652.1:0-1551 GCA_035298105.1 Anaerolineales bacterium
GGTCATCGGGGAGCGACTGGGGTTTCCCAGACCCGCGCCAACGGCTGAGACGTCAAGGAGTTGAAGAATGTCAACATATGCAGTAGTTACGGCCCGGGAGAATGAACTATTCTGGGAGCTCAACAATGGAATGGCACGCGCCCACGGTCCCGCATTTCTCGAACACGACAGCGTAGTCGCAGAGTATTGGTCCCACCTGGACGAGACCTTTCCAGATCACCAGTTTTGCCTGGTGGAGCAGGAAAGCGGCAAAGCAGTTGGAGTCGGCAACAGCATCCCCGTAGCCTTCGAGAGCGAATGGGCTGATCTGCCCGCCCGAGGGCTCGACTGGGTATTGGAAAAAGGTTTTCAGGATCACACGGCCGGCAAAACAGCAACTATCATGAGTGCGCTCTATATCGAGGTCGCTGGTTCTCATCGCGGGCAACATCTCAGTTCACAAATGATCTCGGTGATGCGCCAAATTGCTCTTTCCCAAGGTTTTCGCCATTTGATTGCCCCTGTCCGTCCCTCGCTGAAAAGCCGCTATCCTTTGATTGCAATTGAAGAATATTCGCGGTGGCAGAATTCGGACGGATTTCCGTTTGACCCCTGGCTGCGGGTACACGTTCAGGCAGGCGGAAAGATCCTGCATCCTTGTCCAAGCGCTATGGTCGTGAAAGGGTCAAGACAGCAATGGACGACATGGACCGGCATGGACTTCCCAGGCGAAGGCAACTACACGATCCCGCATGGTTTGGTGCCGTTCATCGTCCACGGCAGTCAAGGAGAGTATGTTGAGCCAGGCATTTGGGTTTTGCATGTGCTGGAATGATCACGCGGTCCAATAGAGCGTTCTGCCGATAAAAACTGGTTAGCAGGACAATTGAACAAAATCTAATTTAATGGAGATAATAGTGAAATTCGCCAAATGGGTATATCGTACTGCCGGCATCTATGGGTTCATAGTGCTGGCACCGCTGCTCTTTCTTGAGCGTGTTGTGTCACAGACCTCTCCGCCTGCCATCACGCACCCGGAGTATTATTACGGCTTTGCCATCACCGGCGTGGCATGGCAAGTCGCATTTCTCCTCATTAGCCACGACCCGCAACGCTTCCGCCCTTTGATGCCGATCACCTGGCTTGAAAAGAGCTGGGGATTCATTGCGGTTGCGCTCTATATAGAGAACCGCATCTCATCGCAGGTGCTGGGACTCGGACTAATCGATTTGCTGTTAGGCGCGCTCTTTATCGGCGCGTATGTTACTACAACACAAAGCCGGGTGCTTGTCACCGATGGTCCAGATAGGAGTATTCAATGAACACGCCGCATGTCATCATCATCGGGGCAGGCTTCGGCGGACTGAAGGTAGCAAGATAATTGAGAAATGCACCTACCCAAATCAC
Source organism: Anaerolineales bacterium (assembly GCA_035298105.1). GTDB lineage: Bacteria > Chloroflexota > Anaerolineae > Anaerolineales > Villigracilaceae > Defluviilinea. The sequence goes on from DATGYJ010000652.1 coordinate 1,387, forward strand.
ATTGATTGATAAGCGGAAAATCAGGAGTTATCGACAGTAAGTCGCGTTTGTCGTAGATCCCGCGCCGGCGGGGCAGCGTGACTATAAACAAGTTATCCGCAGGATTATCCCCATGAAAAATCTTCTCAAGCTCGAAGAACTCTTTTTATTCGGACTTTCTCTCTT
>DATGYJ010000653.1:0-8124 GCA_035298105.1 Anaerolineales bacterium
GATGGTTGCGATACGCCCAACGATAAGCACGCGGCACGGCTCAAACACCGTTCCTCGCAATAACGCTGCTTTCTTACTTCGTTGCCAGAATGCCGCCAACGACTTTGGTCATCACCAACTTCCCATCGCGTTCGAACCAGCGTGTCGCCACTTGTTCGATCGACTTGATCAACGCTTCGTATTCTTCCTTGCCATTGAACATGGATGTCCATAATTTGCGATCTTCGCTCAGAGAGGCACGGACGTACTCAACGAACGGTGGGACTTCAGGGAAGGTGAGGTGATTCTCAAAGGTATGCAGCTCGGTCCTGGCAAAGATTTTGTCGATGGTGTTGAAGATCTCGCCTTTAAAGCGCGAGGAACCGGGCATCGGTGGGATGGTGGCGTTTGTGGCTTCCTTGATGATCTCATAGAACATCTTTTTATTCTCAGGCAACGGGCCTGAAACAAACAGCCGCCCACCGGGCTTCAGCACGCGATGCGCTTCCCCAAAAGTGAAGTCAAGATTTGAGGCGTAATAGATCGCGAAGGCGCTGGTACAAAGGTCGAACGTATCATCCGGGAAGTTGAACGTCTGGTTGAAATCCAAATATTGGAAATCGATATTTGTACCGCGCTCCTTATTCCTGCTGCGGGCCTTCTCCAAAAGTTCTTCTGAGAAATCGCCGCCCGTGATTTTTGCCGCACCTTTAGTATAATCGTCGAACAGGAAGCATAATTTGCCGGCGCCGCACCCGATGTCGAGAATCTTCATGCCAGCCTGAGGCTTGAGTAAATCATTAGTCCACTGGTCAATGTTGGCCGAACCATATTTTTCGTGGATGTCGATGCGGGTGAGCAAGTCTTTTGAAGTTTCCTGATACTTGATTTCCATGGACAGCTCCTTGAGAGGATGAGGTAATCCCTGTAATTTCCTTGGAAAATTATACCAAAAAGAAACTAAAATTCAACTGCTGAATTTTGATGATCGTCGAGTAGTCTGAAGGGCATGTTGAGAGCAGGAGCATTGATGAAAAAAGTTATTCAGTCTGTCAAAGGCACACGGGATTTTTATCCTGAGCAAATGGCAAAGCGCATTTGGTTATATAACACCATGCGGGCAGTCGCCGAGTCTTTTGGATATCAGGAGTATGAGGCGCCGATCCTTGAATCGCTCGAGCTTTACGCGGCCAAGTCAGGGGAGGAGTTGGTGAAAGAGCAATCTTATGTCTTTACGGATCGGGGCGGTTCTGAGATCACCCTGCGGCCTGAGCTCACCCCCAGCCTGGCACGGATGGTCGCGCAGAAGCAAAATGAGCTGAACTTCCCTGTCCGCTGGTGGTCGTTCGGACCGTTCTGGCGGTATGAACGTCCACAGAAGGGACGCACGCGCGAGTTCTTTCAATGGAATGTGGATATGCTGGGCGCCAGCTCTCCAGAAGCAGATGCCGAGAACGTGGCTGTTCTTGCCGCGTTCTTTCAGCGCGTCGGACTCAGCTCGCAGCAGGTCCTGATCCTGGTCAATAACCGCCGTTTGATCAATGATCGCTTCGATGCTTTTGATGTCCCGGCGGAACAACGCCCGGCGGTCTCTTCCTGGATTGATCGCCGCGAGAAGATGTCGCCAGAGGAATGGATGGCCTATGGTAAGGAGATCGGTCTTTCCCCTGAACAAATCGAACGGTTGAAAGAGATGCTGGCGGACAAGGATCTTTGGAAGCAATCAGCTGAACTCACCCGTTTCTTTACTGCGGTGGATGCGCTTGGCCTCTCTGAATATATCCGGTTTGACGCCTCGGTTATGCGTGGGTTGCTTTATTACACTGGTACTGTCTTCGAGGCCTGGGAGGTCGGAGGCGATATCAAACGCTCGATCCTGGGTGGTGGGCGCTATGATAATCTCACGCAAGGCGTTGGCGGCGCGCCTATTCCCGCGACTGGGTGGGCGATGGGCGACGTCGTCATTAGCTTAATCTTGGAAAAGTACGGCTTGCTCCCGAAAGATTTGAACGTTAATCCTGCTCCGGTGCTGGTGACCGTCTTTGACGAGGAGCGGTTGCCAGCCTCCTTTCAGTTGGCGAGCGAATTGCGCCGCGCGGGATTGAATGTCGTTTGTTATCCGGAGGCAGTCAAGCTGCAAAAGCAGTTCAAGTATGCCGATCGCCTCGGATCCAAAATTACGCTTGTCCTGGGACCTGATGAAATGGAAAAGAGACAAGTAACGGTGAAAGACTTGTTAAACGGCGAGCAGAGTACGGTCGCGCGGGATCAAACAATAGATATTATCCGAGGGATATTGAATGCCTGAGATCCGCCCGGTTACCAAAGACAATTGGAGGCAGCTGGTCAAGCTCAAAGTCCGGAATGACCAGGAGCGTTTTGTGGCATCGAATTTGTATTCGATTGCTGAAGCGCAATTTGGCGACGATGAGCCCGAAGGCGGTCACTGGGATATGTTTCCTTTTGGAATCTATAACGACGACGGCCTGCCGGTCGGGTTCCTGATGTATGGTTATAACTTAGCGTATGCGAAAATGCAGGCCTTCATCATCCGGTTGATGGTCGACGAGCAGTACCAGGGCCAGGGGTATGGTCGCTTTGGAATGGACTGGATGCTTGAGCGTTTTCGGCAGGATGAGCAGGTCAGGGACGTGGGGATTAGTTACGAGCCAGATAACGAAGTGGGCAGGCGTCTGTATGCCAGTCTGGGATTCGTAGAAACCGGAGAAATGATGGGTGAGGAAGTCCTGGCGGTGTTGCGGCTGAAATGATTTATGGTAAAATTTCGTCCGTCCTGTAAAGCGGGACGCATGGTGGGCGTAGCTCAATGGCAGAGCTTCTGACTGTGGCTCATGAGCTCTTAACATGGTGCCTGTAGCTCAACGGCAGAGCGCTTCCCTGTGGAGGAAGATGTTGTGGGTTCGAAACCCATCAGGCACCCTAAAAATAGGCTCTTTTGCCTAATCAGCGATCTGAAATAAAAAAATTTCAGGTCGTTTGATTTTAAAGTCTTAATCGTATAGCCAATAAGTGACGGAACTGGAGTTGAAATGACTACTAAGATTTGTCCTGGATGCGGAGAAGTAAGAGACGCTGAAGCCGATTTTACCTGGAGCATTAAAGGAATTAAAAGGCAATCTCGCTGCAATGTCTGCCGAGCCATTGAACAGGCCGATTACTACGAACGCACAAAACCAGATCGTCTGAAGTATAAATGGGACCGTCAAGTCAGGAAAAGAGAAGAAGCAAGGGAATACGTTGAAGCTTACAAAAGTACCCATCCTTGCGTTGATTGCGGGAAGACAGACACCCGTTTTTTGACATTCGACCATGTACGAGGAGAAAAGAAAATGAACGTCTCCCAGATGGTCAACCAAGGATATAGTATTGAAGCGATCCAGGCCGAAATTAATAAATGTGAAGTACGATGCTTGGAATGCCATCACCTGAGACATCATTAAAAAGTCTTAGAAGGTGATAGGTTATATGCTTTTTATGTGCTCTTACTAACCAGCGTAACCAGCGGTGTCAGGCGTGGGGAAGCTCTAGGACTTTTAAAAGAAAATTTACACCTGGACGAGGGTTCTGTTGTAATAAAGCACTCTCTGTCTTTTATCTCTGGAAAGGGTCTTGTTCTGGGTGAGACCAAAAGCGAAAAGTCTATCCGTAAGATTGCCCTGCCAGAATTTACGATCAACGTTTTAAGAGACCATCTAAGCAAACACTCTCAAAACAGTAGGTTCGTCTTCTCTACAGGAAAAGGAACTCCATTTTCCCCTAGAAATATCCTTAGACACTTCAAACTAAAAATCAAAGAAGCGGGTCTGCCTATGGCAACCAGAATACATGATCTGAGACATTCATATATTTCCTGGCTTATTCGAGCAGGACAAGACATCAAATCTGTTCAAGCTACAGCAGGACACGCACAAGCATCGACAACACTTGAAATTTACGGTCACTTACTACCGGGCTATAACCGAGAGGCCGCAGACAAAATTGAAGGAATGTTCAACTGACGGAAACACGATATTATCAAACGGATTTGATGGACTGGGTGGAAACATCCGGTCCTTTTTTTTTGCATTAAATAGCCCTAAACGGAACAAAAGGAATAGATGGAACGGTTTACCTTATTGCTGTGGCTCAGAAGGTTGTGGGTTCGAGACTCATCGCCCACCCCTAGAAAACAAGGCTCTTTTTGCCTTGTATCCCAAACCGGAGACCCAGAAGAAAAAAAGCCTAGGTCTTCCGATTTTAAAATCTTAATCGTAGAGGCAAGAACTGACGGAAAAGTGACGAAACCGGAGCGAACGCATGGCAACAAAAATCTGCTCAAAATGCCATCAAGAGAAAGATATCAGCGAATTTAGTTGGAGTATTAGAGGCATTAAAAGGCACTCCAGGTGTTATTCTTGAAGATCTGAAGAACGCTCCCAGTACTACGAAAGACACAAAGAAAAAGAACTTGCCTACAAATGGGACCGACAACAGAGAAAAAGGGAAGAAGCTAGAGAATATGTATTTAGTTATCTGAAGAGCCATCCCTGCGTTGACTGTCAAGAAGCTGATCCTATTGTTTTAACATTCGATCATGTAAGAGGAATCAAGAAAATGGATGTTTCCCAGATGGTCAACCAGGGTTATAGCTTGGAAGCTTTGCAGGCCGAAATTGATAAATGTGAAGTCCGCTGCCACAACTGCCACCACCGAATTGAAAAAAAGAGAAGGGGAACTATATATCCAGATTAGTCGTATAGCCAATAGGAGTTGACCGCACGGGAGGTCAACCACATTTTTTTATCGGATTTGATCAGAGCGTGCTATCCATTCTTGGGCTTCTCACGAATTGCCTACGCAATTAGGATGAATTGGGTGATTAACGCTCTACATCCCACCGGAACATAATCCATGCAAACAGCGTCTTCAGCACAGCGGGGATACCCTCATTCGAAATCTTGCCTTCGCCATAAGCGGGAACAATGAGAGGGCAAGAGGACTTCCAGGAACAGACGATTGCGATATGATAACTCCAGATCAGTACAGGATCAGTACAGGATTAGTACAGGATTAGTACAGGATTACGCCAGGAAGAGCGAGATCAATACGAAGCTGAGGCGGAGAAATAACGAGCTGAAGCGCTGGGAAAAGGGGAAGTCGGTGCTCTCCATGCCAAAGTTCTTGAGCAAGTTTAGGTAATGATCCACTCCCTCAAATCCCAGAGAGCCTGCTTTCTTAAAAAAAGTTGCGAAGCCAATAAAATAGTTGTATAGTGATTAGAAAAGTGTGGAATTCTTCCTGCGGAGCGGCCGAACAGAATTTGATTGTCCCATGGCAGCCGTAACTCTGCAAGCAAGTCGCGCAACCCTCTCTTAACCTCTAATTGGTCATCGCCTGCAATCACCCGTTATCTTCATAAAGGAGCAAGATCATGTTCAAACGCTGCAACTTGTTGCATCTGGCTTGCATACTCGGGCCTGGTAGAAATCATCGAGAAATGTGGCGTGGCAGGTGTGGTTCCACAGGATGGAACTGGATTTAGTCTGCATTTTAAAGATTTACAACCTGTGGCCCTGGATAAGTAAGCCCAAACACTTAGAGGAGGAAGGAAGATGAACGCTCAACACACTGCCCACTCAAAGCTCTACTCCCTGCTGCTTGTTACACTTGCTCTAGCGACCTTGACAGCCTGCGGTGGCGCCAGGGCCACTATTGAAGGAAAAGCTGTTTGGGGTAGTACTCCCCTCGCCAACAGCCTTGTGCAATTGCAGAAGCTGGATGATGAAAGCGGTGCGGCGCCAACTCAGCAAGCCCAAACGAATGTGCCAGAGCAGGAGACGCAAACAGATGCAGCTGGAAAGTACACATTCGACAATGTGGCGCCTGGTAAATATTTCGTCGTCCTAAAAGTTGAAAGAGAGGGAGGACGCTGTGTAGCCATCCTGATCACTGAAGCCAAGGCCGGTGATAAGGCTACATTGGATTTTGAAATCCCAGAAACTGTTTCCCTGGCCGGTGGTGCCCGTCTGCTACCCAACGGGACAATCATCCGTTGTGGTTCTGGATAAGCTGCATCAGAGATGCGGGCCAGTTGTTCTCGGCCCAACGCTGGAATAGTTGATTGCAAGCTCAAACTTAGAGAGCCTCCACAAACTGGAGGCTCTCTTCTTATTTTTGGATATTAAGTTTTCTGACTGCGTATCTCGACGTGACGACTTTGAAGCCATCCTCAAATTCAACCAGAATTGAATTCATTTTGCCATAGGCGATGACTCTGCAAGGCTGTCCTTTTCGTTCCGGTAACCTGGACTTCCAAAACCAGATGTGACTGAACATGGTGGTTCCCGACCATAGACGATGGACGAGAGTAGCCGATGGTCTATCGTCTGCGGCCTAAAGGCTCACTTGCCCCTGGCATACCAGATCGATCCGGGCGAGTCATAACTGTAACCCTCTCCCCAGACCAGATGGTTGGTCCCTTGTTCATCCACGTCCATTTCGAAGTAATCCCCGAATGGGAAGCGGAAGCCGTCGGCAAAGATATAACTGGCGAGGGTCGGGCCCGCTACATAGGTAGATAGATCCACTTCGTTACTCCAGGTCGAGCCGCCGTTCGTGGAAGAACGGAAGTAAACATTCCAGCGATCCATGCCTCCATTGGCGGCGCGTGCGTCCATCCATGAAATGCGGACGTCGCCGCTGCCTGCAGCGGAAATGGCCGGGAAGTTATGATGCGTTCCTTGTGGGGCAGTGGACACATCTTTTTTTGCAGACCAGGTATTGCCGCCATCCGTGGACTTTGAGAAGTAGATGCGTTCCGGGCCCTTTGGCGTGGAGCCTGCATTCCAAAGCGCGTAGAGATTGCCTGAGCTATCGGAGGTCATCGCAATCGCAGCCCCCAGAAATGCCCAGCCGCAGCCGAAGGCTGAACAATCGGGCGGCGAAGTGGAAACATCCAGCAGCTTGGTGGTCCATGTCGCGCCCTGGTCGGTGGACTTGCTGATGTAGAGATTGACATTTCCTTTGGCACCCCCATTCTGCTCGTAGCCGTCCCAGGAGAAATAGATGCTTCCGTTGGGCGTGACCGTGCCGCCCCCACCCAGCGACCAGCCGAGTTTGGCGTTTTGATTCATCTTGACCTCGGTGAAGGTCGCACCACCATCATGGGAAAAGGTGACGAAGGCCGTCTGAGAGTGGTTGTACGAGACATAGACGTCCTGTCCACGCACGGCAAGGATCGGCTTGTCGGTACCTGCGTTGGTGTGGTCAGCCAGGACAAATGTCCAGGTTGCGCCGAAATCAGTTGATTTGCCTACTAGGATATCCGACTTGTTGTTTTGCAGCCAGGCAGCATAGACAGTTCGCCCGTCTATCGGGTCTATTGCAATTTGCGCATCTACCTGGTAGCTGGTTGACCCCTCAGGATAAATCACCTGCGGTGAAGCAAAGGTTTGCCCGTGGTCACTGCTCATCTGCAGGATCATGGTTGGGCTGTAACAGGTATCGCAGCCGGGAACTCCTCCATATTGAGGGTACAAAATGTAAACATGACCGAAACGATCTGATGCAATGGCCGGTTCCCATTCGTTGTCCACGAAAAAGCCGACACGTGTCTGCGGTGTAAATCCACCGGGAGCCGCTGGCGCAACTGTGATTCTGTTTTCAGGCGAGGAGTTAACGACTTCCATTCGTACACCCCCTTCACGGATCTTGGCTTTTCCCTCAAAGCGCCATTCACGATAAAATTCTGTATAGGGCATGACCAGGGCCGCAAGCCCAACGACAAACAAGACGAACAACAAGACTCTCACTGAACGGGACGCGCTCAAGACTTTCATTGTTCCTCCTTTGGCTGGGGAAAACTATGGATGTATTTCATACTCTTTATATCATATTTGAGGGAAGTTCCGCCACCAGTTGTTGTATTTTTACAAATTACTCTGACAAAAGATCTTCGCGCTGATCGACACTCCCTGGCACCGCCCGCCACTGCGGAGCGTCCCCGAAGCGCAGCGGAGTGGGAGGGCAGGTGTGCGCCTGCGCTTAGCCGCGCAGCGGCACACTCCCTGGCACTGCCCGCCAGGGCAAGTGTGCCCCGGGCGCACACTTGCGCCTTGCGCTGAGGCGCAAGCCTCAAGCGCAGGT
>DATGYJ010000654.1:0-4136 GCA_035298105.1 Anaerolineales bacterium
GGTAACGATCTTTGAATCAAACCCAGTCCCCGGCGGCTTGCTTGTCTACGGCATCCCAAACTTCAAATTGCCAAAAGATGTCTGGTTCCAAACCTGGGAACAGTTCGAACGGGCCGGGGTCAAGTTCGTCCCTAATACCTATATTGGAAGAGATAAAACGATTGACGATTTATTCAACGAAGGCTTCGATGCGGTCTTTATTGGAGTCGGATCTCTCATCGATGCCAAAATGGAAGAGACACCCGGTACAGACCTACCCGGAGTCTATGAAGCTACAGACTTTCTTATCCGCGGCAACGTGGACCCGAGCCTGCTCCCGCTTCAAAAGAGAGAACCGTTACAGGTTGGTAAACGCGTCGCGGTGATCGGCGGCGGCGATACTGCCTCCGATTGTCTACGGACCGCGCTGCGCTTAGGCGCGGAAGAGGTCACTTGTCTTTACCGCCGTACTGAAAGAGAGATGCCTGGCGGCTACAAGGACCGCCGCATGGCTCGCGAAGAAGCAGCCCAATATCGCTTCCTCACCCAGCCGGTCAAATTCATCGCGGGCGAAGACGGCCATCTCGCCGCAGTCGAGTGCATCGAAATGAGACTGGGCGAACCCGATGCCAAAGGCCGCCGCAGGCCCGTCCCGGTGGAGGGATCGAACATCGTGGTTGAGTGCGATACCGCCGTGCTGGCGCTCGGCTACTGGCCCGATCCAATTATCGGAAAGACGACACCCGAGTTGGATACCCATGATTGGGGGCTGATCACGGCCTGCTCGACGACTGGCGCGACTTCACGTGCGGGCGTGTTCTCCGGTGGAGATTGTGTGACCGGCCCGGACCTGGTGGTCACTGCCATGGCAGCCGGTCGCAGAGCGGCCTGGGGGATCGACGAATATTTGAAAAGCAAGCCATAGACCGGTACATAGACGCAAACCACTACGCGCATTCCACTCAGGCTGGTCACGATCGATGAGCAGAAGTCATCCTCCTTCTCAGAGCCAATGACCAGCACGGGATGAGTACCGGATCAGTACAGGATTAGTACAGGATTGTCGGGATGAACTTGGGGAAAGAAAGAAGAGAAAATTACGGTTTGCCAGGGAAGTGCGCAGAATAACCCCATAGGCTCGGCATTCCTGGCGTTTCGTTTCTTCCAAGACCCCGCTCGACCTCAAAATGTTCCCGCTCGTTCGTCCTGCAGTTGTTGTATTTTTACAGATTATTTTGACATAAAGATCTTCGGGCTGAGCGGAGCGAGTGTAGGCCGAGCGCAGTCGAAGCGGGCGGAATCAGGCAAACCTGACGTTTTCGCCTATCGGAAAGTAACATTTTTCCTGATGCAATTCGGCGGCTGTAGCCCCCGTCTGTTTATGGTTATAATCGTCCCATGTTTTACCGGATTTTACGAATACTGGATTTCCTGGCGCTGATGATCGCTCTGATCATTGCCGCGGGCGGTGATGCCTCACGCCCAACCGATACTTCAGACCGGGTACGGTTCTCCACCCGGGACATCGAATTCGATTATCCCAATTGGGTCTGGAACGCGGCCTGGCTCAAGGTAGACCAGGCAAGCGTTGGCCTGCCCTATTTGTTTGATCGCGCGACCAATAAAAAGATCGTCACGGAATATCTTCGCACCACACAAAGCCTCATCCAGGCTGACTCTCAGATCGAAAAGATTTTTGCCGACCCCGGGATCACCGACAAAGAGGCCAGCAGTGCGTATGTGCGCGCCCAACGCGATCAGCTGGCCGCCAGACAAAACTCGCTTGCCCCGCTGGCCGAAGCAGCTTTACAAAGCCAGATCAGCGACACGCTCGCCGAAGTTGGTCTCACAACCATTGGCCAGCCGGTACCGCCGGTTCTCTATCATATCTCATCCACACCTCTGGCGCTGATCGTTTCCTCGCGCAGTAAGATCGAACAGATTGCCAACATCTCCATCGAGCCAACCCTCAGCCTCGATGATCAGATCAAGCTCGAAGATCAGGTCGCGCACGCCTTGAATGTCTCCACGCTTGTCGTTGGGACGGGTGGTATCGGCGTTTATCCGACCATGGTGATGGAAACCACCGACCTGCAGTGGACTCTCAGTACCATCGCTCATGAATGGACTCACAACTACCTGAATCTGCGGCCCCTTGGTTTGAATTACGGCACAACGCCCCAGCTTCGCACCATGAATGAGACCACCGCGGATATTGTTGGGAACGAAGTGGGACAGCTTGTCGTTCAAAAATACTACCCGGAACTATTGCCCTCGACCCAAAGCGGAAGCGTGATTTCGTTGCATAGCTCTCTGCTCCTGCCAAATGGGCCGGCTGATCCAACGCCCTTCGATTTCCGCGCCGAAATGCACGAGACCCGAGTGACTACCGACAAATTGCTGGCAGAAGGCAAGATCGACGAAGCCGAATCTTACATGGAACAACGCCGGCAGCTCTTCTGGAAGAATGGATATCTCATTCGCAAGCTCAACCAGGCCTACTTCGCTTTCCACGGTGCCTATGCCGATGTCCCAGGCGGTGCAGCCGGCGAAGACCCTGTCGGACCGGCGGTCCGTGCATTGCGCGCCCAGAGCGCCTCGCTCAAGGACTTCGTCAATACCATTGCCTGGATGACCTCGTTTGAGCAACTCCAACAGGCTATTCATAAATGAAGTGTGCGTCGTAGCTCGCTGCAGCACAAATTCCGTTCCGTGTCATTAATCCGCTCGAGAGGGCTCACTCGTTAAGCCTGGTGTGACGCACAACGAACATGATCAGTATGCACAAACTCCCTGCTTTCTTTTTCCTGCTTACCCTCCTCAGCGCCTGCAGTGCTCCACCTGCCTCACCTGCCAGCACATTGCCCGTCATTTCAACCGTCATTATCCCGACGCCTCCGGCCTGCACAGCCATCCTGGCCCCAGCCACCCCGGGACCCGATACCCCCTCACTGTTCTCACCCGAAAGTGCCGACGATCACGTCCGGGGCGCAGAGCAGCCCGTCGTCACGATCATGGAATACAGTGACTATCAAGATATCAGGAGTGGATTGTTTGCAAGAGTAGTCGATCAATTGCTTGAAGCCCATCCGAACGAGGTGCGGGTGGTGAGCCGCATTTTCCCCCTGATGAAGGTCAACGACAAGGCTGCCCTGGCCGCTCAGGCTGCTGAAGCCGCATCCGAACAGGGCAAATTCTGGGAAATGCATCACCTGTTATATACACAACAGGCAAACTGGATCAACCTGCCGGTGGAGGATTTCGAACAATGGATCAGCGCTCAGGCCTCCGATCTGGGCCTGAACGTGGAACAATTCAGAGTGGATCTCAAGCGCGCCGATATCGTTTCCAAAGTCCAGCAGGCCTGGGAAGGCGGTCAAAAGATCGGGCTGCCCGGAACACCGCTGATCCTGATCAATGGTCAAATCTACGGGGGACCGCGTAATTACGATAGTCTCAACGATATCATCCAGCTGATTGCCCTTGGGAAACGACAATACACAGTCTGCCCGCCCGTGACCGTCCAGCGGAATAAACAATATACGGCTACGCTGCATACTGAGAAAGGGGATATTGCCATCCAACTGTTCGCAAATAAAGCGCCGCTGACCGTCAATTCATTTCTGTTTCTGGCGCGACATGGCTGGTACGATCACATCACATTCCATCGTGTCATCCCCGACCTCTTCGCCCAAACCGGCGATCCAAGTGGCACGGGCAAAGGGCATCCTGGTTATTACATCAATACCGAGATCGATCCGACGTTGACGTTCGATCGACCGGGTCTGGTCGCGATGGTCAATTCGGGTCCGGATACCAGCGGAAGCCAATTCTTTATCACCTATGCCGCCACCACCCAGTACAACGGACAATACACGATCTTCGGCAGAGTCCTGAGCGGCATGGATGTGCTGAAACACTTAACCCCGCGCGATGCCCAGCCCGGGACCGACACTCCCCCCGGGGATAAATTGCTTAGTATCACCATTGAGGAAAAATAATTTGAAAACCTCTCAAAACCATCTGCCCTCATTGTTCAGTTCTCTCCTATTCGTGCTGGGTGCGGTGCTTGTGTTTGGCGCGGCGCTTTTGATGGGAGTTTCAGCCCTGGCATCCCTCTTCAGCGGTAGTGAGATCAAGACAGAGCAGACCATCTT
>DATGYJ010000655.1:0-5519 GCA_035298105.1 Anaerolineales bacterium
GTCAAGGTAACCTTTCAGTTGTAGGCTCATGATGGTTTCCTTTGGACGGTGGAGAATTCAATGATTCGCCATCTGCCAATTAGTTGTTGCCTCTCGCGACGTCCATCCTGCACCAGGCATAGAGCGCGTCGTAAACCTCAAATTGATGTGCCAGATTCTCTTCATCTTCAGGGAAGCGCAGACTATAACCGCTGGCAATTGCCTCAAGCCCAGGCGCGATTGGATCGTTATCGATATCTTGAGATACATCCGCGGCGTGAACGATCTTGGCAAGCCGTAAAAGGCCCGGCTCTTTAAGTCCGTATTTCAGAATGATGGACTCAAAGGAGCAGCGTCCATCTGAGCCGTGTCCCAACTCGACTCCGGGCGCGTCAAATGGGATCGCGCCGGTTTCCTTGACAACTTGCTCGATCTGGCTGGCTGGAGCGAATAGAAATTCAGCTGCATTGTCAATAAAGCGAGTGATGAGCCACGGACAAGCCACGCGGTCCACATGTACGTGAGAACGGGTAATCCATTTCATTTTTTTCTCCTTTTCTTAATATATCTTTTTGTCGGTATTCCAAGGTGAAACCAGTTCTTGCCTAGGGTCTTAACTCATAAACTTGTATTTCTGCTTCCTGCCTGCCTTGGTGTGGCACAGCAACATACAAACGATTCAATTCAGGTACCCAAAGGCCGGTTCGGGCGCCCGTCGCCGTTGGAATACGAGTCAAGAGTTCATACTGATCCATATCTTGTTGAGAAAATATATCAATATACCCCTCGCCTCCGATGACAAATATCAATTTATGGGTAGCATCATAGAAAATATCGTCCACGTCTCCGACACTATCGAGGCTTGCGATAGACTTCCCGGTTTCGGTATCATATATAGTCAGCTTGGCTGGCAATCGAAAGCCAACAAATAACCGGTGCTGGCTTTCATCCAAAGCCATTGGAAAATTGGCAAGAGCAGTGGCCAGGGACCAAGTCGAAACTACTTTCTGCTGTCGGCGATCCACAACTGCTATTTCATTGGCGGAAGGAATATTAACGAATAGCTTCGACCCCGACGACTCCAGCTGAAATGATTCGGGATGACCATCCAATTTCAGGTTGCTCACCACTTTTCCGTTCTCCCCGGCGATGGAACTTAATCCACCATTTCCATAGCCAACAATGACAGAGGCAGAGTTGCTGTCGTAGCGGAGATTATCAGCATCGCCTGCTAGCTCTACACGGCCAAGCTTGGCAAATGAACGACCATCGAAAATCTCACAAACGCCGTTACCCCCGTTGGTCACATAAAGCTTATCGAGGGCCGGAATGAATAGGGCGCTCTGAGGTTCGCTTAGCGCGGAAATAGAATGGATTATTTTTCCAGTCCTCAGATCAAGGACTTCAACTGTGTTATTGCCCAATGCCGCTACAAACAACCTTTGACCTTTAACATCGACCGATAAATGGTCAATCCGCCCGGAAACATTCTGCAACGGCATCGTCTGGATGAGGCGCATGGTCCCATCGGTGCCGATCGTTGCAGGAGTAGCCGCACCCGGCCTGGATTTTTCTTTTCCCCCACAAGAAGCCAGGAATACCAGCGATATTAAGATGAACATTATCTTCATGAACATAGACTTTCGCCTTCTCGGTCTATCCAAAACGTGGCAAGGCCTCTGTAAGGATCATTGGACTTCTCTCGAAGATTGAGTTGGTCACGCTCTTCAAAGTATTGCGGAAAGTTGCAGCTGCTGTTACGCCATCCTCTGCTCCTCATTCTCTCGGGTAATATGCCATTTTGCAAGCCATCCGAACAGTCTGTCGATCAGGTGACGGACCGAGGCTATACTGCTTGCTCGTCCGACCGCACTACTGACCAGCATCCCCAATACAGCGCCGCCAACTACATCGCTTGGATAATGGGCGCCCACATAGACTCGGGCGAAACCCTGAAGAATGGCAAGTCCCAAAAGCACCGTTGCCACCTTGCGGTTGAATTTCCATATGAGCGCGGCAATCGCGAAAGCCAGGGTGGTGTGGTCGCTGGGAAATGAAGGGTCGGAGGTGCGATCGACAAGAAGATGTGTAGCGTAAACGGTATAGGGCCTCGCACGCAGGAATATACCATTGAAGATTTGACCAATACCCAATGCTAAAAGAGCAGAAACGCCTGCCAAAAGCGCTACACGCTGTTGTCTGGCAAGCCAAAGGCCGATAAGAAAAAAGGCAAAGACTATAGGCAAATACCTGGCACACAGGGTCATAAAACTATCCAGCCAGGGATTCTGGCCTGCAAGCCCGTTGATCTGTTGAAATAAGAAAACATCCATTTTGTCTTCTTCATCCTTCCTGTCAAGTTGTGATTTTACGGTTCCAGCAACATGACTTTTGCAGTCCTGAAGCTCGGCCTACTGATTCAATATTTGGCGGATGCGCCCAACGATCGCGTCGCGAGCCTTTTCATAGTTCTCGCTGACGGGCGGGATATTATCCCAGCGTTCGACGATGGCTTGCTGCTGATAATCCACTGGCAACTCACAGAAGGTGATCACCCTCTGCGCAGACTGCAGATCTGCCTGCGTTAATTTTTGTGGGTGGGCCTCTGTTGGAGTCAAACCATCTTCCAACAATCCTTTGATTGCCTGTGGAGAGAATTTGTGGTCGGGATGTGTGCCGCGCGCGATGGCCCGGAGATCTGAGCCGATTTCATTCGCCAGCTGATTGAAGTAGGCTGCTGCGACGACGCTTTTCGCCGCGCCGTGTTCACACACAAAGATAATCACCTGATTTTGATTCATCTTCAATAATCTTTCATCCAAAATTATGTAAAATCGCCGGGCGATGCAAATAAAATGCGATCACGATCATGACAAGGCTGACAAATAACAGGATTGATGGATCAAAAATGACACCGCTGATCAATCCTGCGGCCAGCGCATAAAAGTGCGTCAGGCCTGGCACCCAGAAGACCAGGGAGGGGACAGGGGTGATATGAAAACGTGGCCGTAAGATAACCACCACAAGCAATGCAAGGATCAATGTTCCTGCCACGGCCCAGGCGTGAAGACGAAACGGAACGATAAAGGCGATGAAGGCATTCGTTCCAAGCACACCTGCCAGCCCAAAGATGAGCGCAAGCGGCGCAGAGAGCCAGGTGCCGGTCCAATCTGCGCGGCGGGCAAGCAGGCGGTATCCAAGTGAGAAGGAAAAGATCACCCAGAACCAGGCCCAAAAGTTGGCATACGGAACGCCGAAATATTGGAATCCCAATCCCTGGCCCCAATCCCAAAAGCCCAGGCGGATGGCAACCGCGTCGAGCGCCAGATCGACATTCAGGGCAAGCAGACCATCGAGAAGCGGACGCGTCCAATACGGCAGACTGCTCGCGTCCGAGAATTCCATCGCGCTGTAAAGGATGCAGCTCCACGCCATACCGATGCACAACGGGACATCCCAAATCATCACCAGGAACCGTCCATAGCGATAGGCGTGCAATTGATGGATCGTGGCAAGTTCAAGTGTTACGCCGAAGAGAGTGCCCGCGAATAGCCTGAGCAGATTCGCGATGCCTTGTCTCCACGCATGCCACAGGCAAAGGGCGAATTGGAGGTAGAGGATGAGCTCGAATACAATGAAGTAGAGATTAGGCATAGGTATTGTTTTGAGCTTTTGCCATTGTACCGCCGACCCTATCGACAAGTGATTGCGCACTTCGTAATTCATGTATCAAGCCTGCTTTGATCCAGATGCTTGCCTGCACAGCGATGCAGCCGATAAAAGCCGGCAATACTGATGGCACAGACAATACTGCATCCATACCACACCCAACGCGGGTCAAAGCGGTCCATAATGGCCGCCGCGGCGAGTGGACCCAGTGATTGAGCAGTGATCCAGGTGAAGCGCTCGGTCGCGACATAACGGGCTCGCATATCGAGTGGAGCGAGTAACGCCGTGAGTGCCTGTCCGCTCGGGATCACCAGCATCTCGCCCAGGCTGATCAATATCATGCCAAATACGAACAGCGGCACAGAGGGACTCAGACCATAACTGCCGAAGCCAAACAGATAAAATGCCGCGCCGCCGATCATGACCAACAGTAAGGGTTGTTTCGAGGCCCAGCGCGAGATCGGGAACTGCAGAAAAACAACCATTAACGCATTCAGCATCACCAGCGACCCGAAAAACGATTCAGACATATGCTGGAATTTGACCAGATACAAGGAAAGCGTGGTGCTCATCTGCATATAGGCGGACACGGTCAGGATGGAGATCAAGATGAAAGCGATAAATGTTCCATCCCGCAGAACCCGCCGGTAGCCCGCCAACGTCTGGCGGAAGTTTTCGCTGTGTGCATCCTGTTCTTTCGCAGGCCGAGTCTCAGGGAGCTTTGAAAAGACAATCAAAGCCACGAAATAACTGGTCAACGCATCCAATACAAATAAAGGCAGGTATCCGATGCGCGGGCCGAGAAAGCCGCCTGCTAGCGGACCCAGTGCAAAGGTCGAGTTGATGACGACGCGCTGGATGCCAAATCCGTTTGCACGCTTTCCCGGTCCAAGCAGGTCGGCGGTCATTGCAAGTTGGGCAGGCCATCCAATCGCTCCGAACAAGCCGGCAAAAGCTGCTGCAATGTAGAGGATGGTGAAATCGTTCGCAAGCCCAAGACCGATCCGTGCAGTCGCAGCGCAGACCAGGCCGAGGATGAGCGTGAAGCGCCTTCCGAAGCGGTCCGCCAGGGCGCCAGCCAGCACATTCCCGATACCGCTGCTGATGGCAAAAATCGTATAGATCAGGCCCACCTGTGAGATCTTCGCGTCGAAGCGCTGCACCACATAGATCGCCAGGAACGGCATGATCAGATTCGTACCGAGCCGGTCAATGAACGTGCCTGTCATTAGCACCCAGAACGGCGCGGGATAGTTCTTATATCCGTTCTGAATTCTTTCCAGAAAGGTAGGGGGCTGTTCAATTTCCATGATCTGGTTATTTCATGGATTCCGATTTCAGTTGAGCATAGACAGCATCGTAGATCAACTGCCCGCGTTCGACCGCAATTTGATCGTTTTCGCTGATCAGGCGCAGGCCTCGGCAGATAAAGTCCAGCCCTTCTGCCCTGGGTTCGAGTGTGACAGCCTGAGCGACATCGGCCTCATCGATGATGTTTGCAATCCGCAGCAGGAGCGGATCGTCCAGATGATATTCGTTCAGCATGGTATGGAATGTGCTGTGCCCGCCTCGATGAGACAGGCGCACGCCTGGAATGTCGAACGGTTCAGGGCCTTCAGGCAGTGAGGTTGAGCCGGAGGGGATGAAGACAAATTCTGCCTGTCCGTCGATAAAGCGCATAATGAGCCAGGCACAGCCCATGCGATCTACACCGATATGTTCCCAGGTTACCCATTTCATGATTCACCTTTTTTTCTCAATTCAATCAGTGTCTCGTAAACCTTTTTGCCTAATTCTGACTGGAAGTAATCCTGCGCGCTGGCTAACTGGTACTGCCGGGAGAGTGCCGCCAGATCAGGGTTCTTGCGCTG
>DATGYJ010000656.1:0-18620 GCA_035298105.1 Anaerolineales bacterium
GCGGGGCGGCGGTGATCCTGATCCTGGTTGCGATCAACATCGTCGGGATCAAGGAGGCGGCCGGCCTGAGGCGGAACGTTATGTCCATGCCGGGAAATGGAAAACCTGGGGGCCGATGCTTTTGCTGGGTGTTGACCTGAAAGGGGCCACGCTTGGCCTGGTTGGCTTTGGACGAATTGGCAAAGCCGTGGCACGCCGGGCAGCCGGATTCGATATGCGTGTGATTTATTATGATCCGAATGAGAAGGAGGCGAGCCCGGACCTCAAAGCCACGCCTGTTGATTTCGAGACTTTGCTCGCAGAATCCGATTTCATTTCGCTGCATACCCCGCTGACGCCGGAGACGCGCCATCTGATCGATTCACAAGCCCTGGCGAAGATGAAACCCAATGCGGTGCTCGTGAACACAGCCCGCGGACCCATTGTTGATTTGGAGGCGCTCTATAACGCCTTAAAACAGAGACGCATCTTTGGCGCAGGCTTGGATGTGACCGAGCCCGAACCACTTCCACTGACCAGCCCATTACCGGAGCTGGACAATATTGTGATCGTACCGCACATTGCCAGCGCCAGCAAAACTTCACGTGACAAGATGTCCTGGATGGCGGCGAAAAACCTGCTCGCCGGTTTGAAGGGCGAGCCTTTGCCAAATTGCGTCAATCCGCAGGTGTATACAAATAACGGGAATATCTAACCCACCAGATGACGCGTGGGGTTTGAAATAGCAGGCGCAGTTCTGCCAGGTAAAGCCCTGGAAGGTCCGGGAACCTTCCGGGGCTTTTTGCGTCTCTTATGGGGAACTTCTTCAAATTCAGAGTTTTGGACCAGTACAGGACTAGTACAGGATTAGTACAGAACTGCCGGAATGAGAACCAGAGAGACACCGACAAAGCAGACGGGACTTGCCAGAGGAGAATGAGAAGTGACAGGTGGAATGGAACAAAATGTTTTCAGGATTCAGTATCTTCTAAGAAAAAAGGCTCTCTGGGATTTGCCGTGGTTAACGCTAAGAGGGATTGCCACACCTGCCCTGGCGGGCGGTGCCAGGGAATCCCGTATATGCAGGTAAGCCATTCTTGCTATGCCACTTATGGGGGCTGGATTTGGCAATCCAGCCCAGCATCACGGCAATTCCCGGTGACCCAGAAAAAAACGGAACAGAAATTAGAAAATTTGTGCTATACTTTGGGTTCATCCGTGGTGAGACGTGTCTATCATCCGCTCTTCTGATATCGGCAACTATCTCTACTGCCGCCGCGCCTGGTGGTATCGCAAGCAGGGATTTGAATCTGAGAATCAAGCTGAACTCCTGGCTGGGACCGAGATCCACCGCCAACACGGACGAAAAGTCCTTGCAGCCAATCTCACGCGTAGCTTGGGATTGGTTTTGCTTTTTGTAGCCTTGATTTTGCTGGTTGCTTATTGCACCCAGCAGATTTTGTAGGGCGGACTGGCAGTCCGCCCCATGGAGATGTTATGTCTGTTTTGAATCGACTTGCTTCTTCATTAGGTCGCCGCGATGAGATTCCAAACCAGGCTTTGGCCCGTGATCTGGTCGCCAGGAACGATCAGGCCGGAATTCGCGAGGCTGTTGAAAACCTGTGGAACAAGGATAAAAGCATCCAGGCCGATTGCATCAAGGTGCTTTATGAAGTCGGCGCGATCGAACCGGGTCTCATCGCTGGTTATGCTGATGATTTTGTGGAACTCCTCAGAAGCAGGAACAACCGGCTGGTCTGGGGCGGGATGACTGCCCTGGCGGAGGCTGCAAAAGCAAATCCGCAGGCGGTTTTCAAACACCTGGATGAGATCAAAAAAGCGAAAGAGGCTGGCTCTGTGATCACGGTGGATAATGCCATTTCCACTTTGGCTTACATCGCTGCTGCCAATGCTCAATATAACAAAGCTATCTTTCCCTATCTCTTGAAACATCTTGCTGGTTGTCGTCCGAAGGAAGTGCCGCAGCATTCAGAGAGAACATTGCCCGCTGTAAACTCATCGAATAAAGTTGACTTCACCAAAGTCCTGGAGAAACGCCTCGCAGATCTATCTGGTTCCGGGTTAGCCCGCCTCAAGAAAGTGATCAAACAGACTGCCAGCCTGTAATTCCTGTTACCTAATTCTGACCACGAATCTTTAATTACTGTGCTCTATTTATCTCTCGTCCTTCTTTTCCTTGCTGTACTTTTGTTTTGGCAATCGAACCGCCAGCGCAGGGCCACCGGGCTTCCGGGCGGGCGTGTGATCTACACCGATACGCGCGGCTGGGGAAAATTAGAAAAGCCTCTCTTTTCTCAAGCCTTAGGGCTGACAGGCAAGCCTGATTATTTGATCCAGCAAAATGGACAGATCATCCCCGTCGAGGTGAAATCGGGGCGTGGGCCCGATGCTCCGTACGATTCTCATATCTATCAATTAGCCTCCTATTGCTTGTTGGTTGAGAAAACCTATGGCAAACGCCCGCCTTATGGCATCATTCATTACAGGGACCGCGATTTCGCCATCGATTACACCCAGGAACTGGAATCAGCTCTGCTTGAGCTGCTCGCCGAAATGAAGCGTGACGAACACAAGAAAGAAGTCGCGCGTTCCCACGAACAAGCTGCGCGCTGTGTGCACTGTGGCTTTCGGAAGATCTGCGATCAAAAGATTGTGTAGGTACACAGGGAAACAAGCCTATATGTATCCGGTTGATAAATCAAACAATAGGTCTATTCTGTATTCTGTGTACATGGATAACTCTATACCTTATAATTAACTCACCATGCCCGACGAGTTCATCCCGAAGCGACCGATCGTAGCTGCCTACCCAAGGCTGCCCGAAGCTATTGTGGAAGCGCAGGCCATGTCTGCTTATCTAAAAGAGAAAGGTATCGAGGCCCCGTTTGGTTCCCTCTATGATGAAACGCTTCGTAAGCGCGTCCGGCGCGGCGAATTCGATTTGCTCATTATGGCAGGCGGTGATGGCAGCGTGCTGCGGGCCGGGAACCTGTGTGCGCCCAGCAGGGTCCCCATCCTGGGCGTGAACCTGGGAAGGATTGGCTTTCTCATCCAGATTGAAAAAGAGGAATGGCGTGAGTACTTTGACAAATTGCTCAATGGCGAAGCGTGGATCGAGAACCGTATGATGCTGCATGCTGAGCACATCCGTTCCGGTGAAGTATTGGGAACCTGGGATGCCTTGAACGAAGTGGTGGTCGCACGCGGTCAGGGTCTTCGTCCCGTCCGCTTATCAGCAGCTGTGGATGGGCGGCATCTCACGAGTTATGTCGCCGATGGGCTGATCGCCTCGACGGCAACCGGTTCGACAGCCTATGCTCTGGCCGCCGGCGGACCGATCCTCCCGCCTGAATTACGCAACATTCTGCTTGTGCCGATTGCGCCTCATCTTTCTGTGGATCGCGCCGTCGTTTTAGCTGAAGGCTCGACGGTCAGTATGCAGGTGAATGGAGAAAACGCTGTCTTGAGTATCGATGGTCAACCCTCCATTACTTTAATGGACGACGATCATGTGGATATCCGCGCCGCAGAAGTGACTGCCCAATTCGTGCGCTTTGGCGACCCCGGATATTTCTATCGGAACCTGACGGCTCACATGAACGAGAACTCGCTAGGCTTGCCCCGCTAAATTCGCCCTCCCGAAGGACACCGGGACGGTGTGAGCGGACGCTGACCCTGAGCGGATGCGAAGGGGAAGTGGTAGTCGAAGGACAGTTTACAGAAAAATCTAGGACTGCTTGTATGACCAACTCAACAACTGAAACACTCTACTGCTACAACCATCCCAACCGCGAAACCTCCCTGCGCTGCAATAACTGCAATCGTCCGATCTGCGCCTCCTGCGCCATCCGCACGCCGACGGGTTATCGCTGTCCGGAATGTGTCAGAGGTCAGCAGAAGGTTTTCAACACCTCAGAGTGGTATGACTATATTTCCGGTTTTATTGTTGCAGCGCTGCTTTCTGCAGTTGCGGCATTCCTGGTGACATTAATTGGCGGCATCGGATTCTTTGGATGGTTCCTGATCGCGGCCGGGGCGCCGACTGCGGCAGTGGCGATCGCGGAAGGTGTGCGTCTGGTGACGCGCCGCCACCGCTCACGCTCCTTGTTCATTACTATTGCTGCGGGTGTTGTGCTTGGCGCACTGCCTGTCATTTTATTCCAGTTATTCACCATGAATCTGTTCGGCATCCTTTTTCAAGTGATCTATCTTGTGATTGCTGTTCCTGTTGTTTACTCTCGACTTTCTGGAATCCAATTGTTCAGATAACCTATACCTAATCTAAAACCTATGCTTACCGAACTCCGTATTCACAATTTTGCGATTATCGATCAACTCGATTTACGTTTTGGTCCGGGCCTCATCATCCTGACGGGTGAAACCGGCGCTGGCAAATCCATCATTCTCGATGCAGTGGTCATGTTGATCGGCGGACGTGCCGATACAACCCTGATCCGCGCCGAATCAGACGCTGCCTTTGTGGAAGGTGTGTTCCATCTCAAGGGTCCCGAAAAAGAGGCGGTCCACTTCATCCTGCAGCGTGAAGAATTGATGGACGACCCCGATTATCTTGTGCTCACGCGCGAGGTCCGTAAAGAGGGACGCAGTGTAGCGCGTGTCAATGGTCGTACAGCCAACGTTTCCTTGTTAAAGGAACTTGGAGCCTTATTGGTGGATATCCACGGGCAGGCGGAACATCTTTCGCTGCTCGACGCGCGCGCCCACCTGGGGCTGCTGGACCGTTACGCGGAGGTGGCGCAGCCCCTTAGTGATTACCGCCAAACCTACCATGCCTTGTTGAACCTGCGCCGCGAGTTGAACGATTTGCGCAAAGCCCAGGCCGACGCCGAGCGCCGCGTGGAGATGCTCACCTACCAGGCTGAAGAGATCGAAGCCGCCCGCCTCAAGCCCGGAGAAGATGAGGAACTGCGCAAGGAACGTGACCGCCTTGCCAACTCCGAGTCACTTGCCCAGAACGCCCAGGAAGCCCTGGCCGTGTTAGACGAAGGTTCCCCTGAGACCCCTGCCGCTACCGATTTGGTCGGACAGGCCTCCCAGGCGCTGGCTGCGCTGGCGAAAATTGACTCGGCCCAGAATGAACTGGCAAATCAGGCGGAGGTGTTGCTCGATACCATCTCTGATCTGATCCACAGTCTGCGTGATTATCTGGAAGAGATCGAGTTCAACCCGAAACGACTGGATGAAGTGGAGGAGCGCCTCGACCTGATCCATTTGCTGACCCGCAAATATGGTGGCAGTATACCGGCAGTCATTGCTTATGGCACCGAAGCCCGCAAACAGTTGGAAACCATTACGACCGCCGGAGAACGGATCGAAGAACTCGAGGCGCAGGAAGCCAAGTTACTTGAGAAACTTGCCAAACAGGGAAATTTACTGAGCGAGAAGCGCAAGACTGCCGCAGTTGAAATGGGCAATGGGATCGAATCCGAACTCGATGATCTGCGAATGGAAGCCGCAAAATTCGGCGTGGACTTCCAGACTAAGCCCGACCCGAACGGTGCGCCGGTGGAAAATGGT
This sequence comes from Anaerolineales bacterium, assembly GCA_035298105.1. Classification (GTDB taxonomy): domain Bacteria; phylum Chloroflexota; class Anaerolineae; order Anaerolineales; family Villigracilaceae; genus Defluviilinea. The sequence continues at coordinate 5,539 of DATGYJ010000656.1, forward strand.
ACGCGCATCGCCTTCGACCAAAATGGCTTCGACAAAGTTGAATTCCTGATCGCTCCCAATCCCGGTGAGGGACTGAAACCACTGGCAAAAATTGCCTCCGGCGGTGAGACCTCACGCCTGATGCTGGGCCTGAAGAATGTCCTTGCCCGCGCAGATGAGGTGCCCTCCCTGATCTTCGACGAAATCGACCAGGGCATCGGCGGGCGCGTCGGTATGACAGTGGGGCAAAAGCTTTGGAATCTCTCACGCATGCACCAGGTCTTTTGCGTGACACACCTCCCGCAGCTGGCGGCGTTTGGAGATGAGCATTACCAGGTGCAGAAGCTCATTCAGGGCAACCGCACATTGACCAGGGTGGAACGCCTCGACGGCGAGCCGCGTCTACTGGAACTCTCACAGATGCTGGGCGAAGTAGGGGAGGGAACTCTTCGCTCTGCCCATGAGCTGATGCAGGTGGCCAGGCAGATGATCAAAGCGAAATGAACGAACCACTGGTGAATCAAAAAGCACAGGTCAACTCCTGTGCTTTTTGTTCGTCAGATGCGATGATTATCGATCTGATCGTAGGTCGCACCATAGATATTCCGGTTTCCCTCTAAAAACCCATGCGGGAAGCCCAGGTCAATTGCGCTGACTTCATCGAGACGCTTCCATTGCTCATCGGTAAGTTTCCAATCGAGCACGCCCAGATCCTCCTTCAGTTGTTTGGCGCGCCGTGCACCCAGGATGGGTATCATCTGCACTTTGGGTTGTCCACGCACCCAATTGATCGCGACCTGAGACATGGGCTTGCCGGCGTCTTCTGCAATCTTCTCTACTTCCTTTAGGATGTTCAAGGACTTCTCACTCAATTTCAGTTTGTCCGGATTGAGGCGCGTCTTGTCTTTGGCTTTCTTCAAGAACTTGCCCGTCAGTATCCCGGCCTCGAGCAGTCCCCACGGCAAGACGGCCATATCCCAGTGTTTTGCCATCGGAATAATGGATCGCTCGACGGCGCGGTCGAGCAGCGAATACGGGATTTGCATGCCGATAAAACGCGACCAGCCCATCAGCTCTGCACGCACGTTGGCTTCGGCAACGATGTAATCGGGCGTGTCGGAAAAAGCCACGTAGGAAACTTTCCCTTGCCTGACCAGATCGTCCAAACCGCGGACAACCTCTTCCACCGGTGTCATGTAATCCCACATGTGAAGGTAGTAAATGTCGATGTGATCCGTTTGTAATCTTTTTAGACTGCGCTCCACCGACTTCATCATGTTCTTGCGACTATTCCCACCGCCATTCGGATCCGTATCGCTTTGCTTCGTGAGTGTGTATTTGGTGGCGACGACAAAATGATCGCGATCCGCTTTGAGGAAATCGCCCAGAAATTCTTCAGCAGTACCATCCGTATAATTGACAGATGTGTCAATGAAATTGCCGCCCGCTTCGGCGAACAGATCGAACATCTTCTGGCTCTCGGCTTTCGACGCACCCCAACCCCACGTCTCACCGAAGGTCATGGTGCCAAGACAAAGCTCAGAAACGCGCAGCCCGCTATGACCGAGTAATTTGTATCTCATCCTGCCTCCTTGGAATGCCTGATTTATACTTTGATTCTCATCCAAAGGGAAATTCTTTGGGAGAGGGTAAGTTCGTGTTTTAGCCCTGATTCTCTCCTGCTTCAGTAGGGTCTTTTGAACTTTCAAGGATTGTTGGCATTCCAATCTGCTCACCAATCTCTAGTGGAATTCTGTATAAATCTACATTGTGCTTCTGGCGTTTCTGCCTAAAATTACATTCAGTAAAGCAAGGGCGCTTCGGTACGCCCTTCCTGTATTTAAAGATTTCTGAGCACGAAGGAAGTAAAGATTTTCGTTCTTCCACCTTTGTGCACTTCGGATCCTTAGTGGTTAACAAACATGCTCCTAAAACGCTTTCAACTTGGTTTAATTCATGTCGCAGTCGCGATGACCCTTGTCCCGATTGACAGCACGCTCAACCGGGTGATGATCAAAGAACTGGCCATCTCTGCGACCATTTTCGCCGTCCTTTCATCGCTGCCTTACCTGTTCTCTCCCATTCAGGTAGCGATTGGTTCCTATTCAGATCGTCACCCTATTCTGGGCTTCCGCCGGACTCCTTATATTCTGGGAGGTCTGATCCTTTGCGTAATCAGCCTCATCACCCTACCCTCGGTCGCTTTTCTAATGGATAAAAACTTTGGTCTGGGTTTCATCGTAGGCATCTTCGCCTTCGGAGCGTGGGGAATGGGTTATAACCTTTCCGCTGTTTCCTACCTCTCGCTTGCCTCTGAGCTCTCAGGCGAAAAGGGACGCGGCAAAACAGTTGCGATCATGTGGTTCATGATGATTGTTGCCATTATCGTGACGGTCATCGTAATGGGTTCTTTAGTAAATCCATACACGCCCGAGGCATTAATTCGAGCGTTTCAATACGTTGCCGCTTCTGCTCTATTTCTGGGTTTGCTTGGTCTCATCAAATTGGAACCGCGTTCTGCCTCCTCCGTGGGGGAGGAAAGAGGGACCAGATCTGAGGCCTACACCCTGAAACAGTTTATGAGTGCTATAACTTCAAATTCTGCCGCCAAAACATTCTTTGTTTATTTACTCCTATTGCTCGTTGGGATTCTTGGGCAGAACATTTTGCTCGAACCTTTTGCAGGTGAAGCCTTTGGTCTCGGCGTTGGGCAAACAACGTCACAGGTGAATTCTATCTGGGGTACGTTTGTGTTACTTGCCATCATCGTTGCCGGATTGCTCGAGGGACGTGTTTCAAAACGAACCGTTGCACAATCGGGTAATGTCGGCGCGTTGCTTGGGTTTGTCATCATCATAATTAGTGGGATCATAGTCAATAAGGAAATCTTTTACGCAGGCATAACTCTGCTTGGATTGGGAACGGGGCTTTCTACAGTTGCCAATCTTTCGCTGATGTTCGATTTTACAGCTCCGGGCATGGTAGGGTTATACATAGGTGCATGGGGATTTTCCAATGCAATCGCGCGGCTGATCGGAAATCTGCTGGGTGGGGTCGTCTTTGATGTGTTAAAAGGGATTACAGGTGACGCCCTGAGCGGATACCTGGTCGTATTTGCTGTCGAAGCGCTGATGCTGTTCATGGCCGCCATCATGCTTTATCGCATCGATGTCAACGCTTTTAGAAGGCAAGTGGAAGAACCATCCTTTGTGGAAAAGGTGGCATTGGCAGCAGAATAAGAACATATGCTTGAGAATCGTTTGGTATATTTTTCAGGGTTAGATCTGAATCCTTCCCAGCCTGATGAGAAGCTTGAGGAAGTGTGTATTGCCAACATTAGCCCACTCGAACGTCAAAAGCGGCTGAGGTTTGGTATCATTCAATTCATCCTTAGCCTGATCGTGCTGGGCGTCTTGATCGTCTTTGGCGTAGACCGCCTCTGGCGCTTGCCGCTCCTGTTTATGTTTTGGGCAGCAGCAGTTGGTTACTTCCAGGCACGTGACAAGACCTGAGTCTCTTTAGCTTCGCGCGGTTCGCGCAAATTCGGTGACGAGGTAGAGAAAATTGAAGATCAGGCTGAACTGGCCCAAGTGCGTCGTCAAGCGCAGCGCGTGATCTTCCGGGCATTCCTGGTTGCTCTTCTATTAACGGTGATCGCATGTATAATCCCCCTCTAACTATGACTGACGAATGGCTTTCCTTAAGTGATGCTGCAAAACTTTTAGGCGTACATCCCAGCACCGTTCGGCTTTGGTCCGACAAAGGAGTCTTGCCTACGCATCGCACCTCAGGCGGACACCGCCGTTATCGCCGTAATGAAGTATTGCTGTGGGCAAAGACGGCGCGTGAAGTGCGGGCCGAGCCCGAAAGTATTATGCACACTGCGATGAAGAACGTCCGCGTCCAGATCGGCGAAGCAAATCTGGAATCACAGGACTGGTATCACAAGCTGGATGAAAATGCACGCAGGCAATATCGTGAAAGCGCCCATTCGCTGTCGCAGGGATTGATGACATATCTTTCAGCCGAGAATGGCGATGACTTCGAAGCGCATGCCATCGGTTATGAATACGCCTCCCGCGCCCGCCGCTACGGACTGAGCGAGGTGGATGCTACCCGGGCTTTATTGTTTTTCCGCAATGCGCTGATCGAATCGGTGATGAAGGTCTATCGGGAAGCCAACATCCTTTCCGGAAAAGCGTGGGAGGACATGCTTCATAAAATGCATACATTCACCGATCAGATTCTGGTTAGCCTTTTGGAAACGTATCATAAGCTGGAAAACGCTAACCATTAATTCTTATCGTATTTTTATTTCTGGTGCGAATGTATGGGGGCGTTCACGCTATAATGATATTATGATACTTGATCCAATCCTTAATCTCCCTACGTATCTTGCAACAAGGCGTAATCATGCCCTGGAACATGCCACGCTGAAGATCCTGGCACGCAAGTACGACGACAAAAATCTTGCGGGGCATTCCAACCCCACAGGTTTTTTCTTGTTTGGGGATATCGCCATGGATGATCTGCGCCAGGCGATCCAGGAAGCGATGACCCGTTTGCATGCTGGGGAAAGCGAGCTCGCCATCCACCCTGGTTGCGGAACGAATCTGGCTACCTCCATGGTTCTACCTGCGGCCTTTCTATGGGTTCCACTTCAAGGAACACGCTCTACCCGTTGGCGATTTCTGCTGCTCCCCGTTGCTTTGATGTTTGCCGTCTTTGGTTATTTATTGAGCAAACCGCTGGGTCCCTGGTTGCAGCGCAATATTACTACCGAAGCAGAGCTGGGGAATTTACAAGTCATGCAAATTGTCCCGGTCCGCAAGGGCGTTCACCGAATTACCACGCGTTAAGCAGATACGTATACCGGTAAACAAGTAAACAAGGAATATGCAATACCTGTTTACTTGTGTACACACTTTCAGCCTCCACCGTTTGCTCTTATACGCAGATTAGAGCATTCTTATTTATAGAATTGAACGTCAGGCCATCTTTCACGCTATAATAAAATTATGATACTTGACCTCCCTCTTATTCTTGAAACGCGGCGCAATCATGCGCTTGAGCACGCGACGCTCCACATGCTGGCGCGGACCCATCGAATCTCGATGGCAGGCCATTCCAACCCAACCGGCTTCTTCATCCTCGGCGAACTTTCTACCGAAGATGTCCGTGCGGCGTTGGATGAAGCGTATGCACGCCTGCGCTCCGGTGAAAGTGGATTGGCCATTCATCCGGGCTGTGGAACGAATCTCGTCGCGACAGCATTTCTGCCGGCGACGCTGGCATGGATGCCGATGCAAAGCGTGCGCTCCACTCGCTGGAGACTCTTATTGATACCGCTTGCGCTGGTGTTTGGCGTCTTTGGTTATTTCCTAAGCAAACCACTTGGAACCTGGCTGCAGCGTTACATTACCACCGAAGCTGACTTGGGCAATATGCAGATCAGCACCGTGACCCTCGTCCGGAAAGGCGTTCACCGCATCATTACGCGTTGAGCAGACAGGCACACAAGTAAACAAACAACATGTAGCATCTGTCTGCGTGTATACTTGTGGACGCACCCTCATGCCCAACCTCTACTTCCTCTTCGGCAACGACGAATTCGCCATCACACGCAAACTCAAAGAGTTCGAGGCTGATTTTACAGATCCCACCAGCGCGGACATGAACACAGCTCGCTTCGAGGCACGTTCGATGAGTGAAGATGACTTGAACAACGCGCTCAATTCCATGCCATTCCTTGCCCAGAGACGCCTGGTGCTGCTCGAAAACCCCTCTACAAAATATAACAATCCGTCTGCCCGGAAAAAGTTTCTTGCGTTCATCGAGAGAACGCCGGAGACCACCCGCCTGGTGATGTATGAATCGGTGGAACCGAAAGAAGCTGAGAGGCACTGGCTGGTGAAATGGGCAGAGAAAAACAGCAAATTGATGCATGCCAAAGCTTTTATGCTCCCGCGTCTGAAAGATATGGCTGGCTGGATCGTCAACGAAACAAAGAATCAGGGTGGCAAGATCGAGCCGCGGGCTGCCGAGATGCTGAAAGACATGGTCGGTGTAGATACCCGTCAGGCAGGAATGGAAATCGCCAAACTGTTGGCATACGCCAATTGGGCGCGACCTGTAACCCCTCAGGATGTAGAAGCGGTCTGTATCGTGACATCCCAGCAATCAGTGTTCGATTTCGTGGATGCGTTGGCGAACGGAAATGGCAAATCTGCACAGCACCTTTTGCATCGTCTGCTTGAAACGGAAGACCAGTTTTCGCTGTGGGGCATGGTGGTGAGACAGTTCCGTTTGCTGCTCCAGGCGCGTGAAATTTTGGATGGACGGGGCAATCAAAATGATGTGGCCCGCGCTCTGGGCGTGCATCCCTTCGTTGCTGAGAAGACTACGCAGCAAGCAGCGCGCTTCTCGATCGAGTCGCTCGAAGCAATTTATCGTAGGCTTTTGAGCATTGATGAGGGGGTAAAAACCAGCCAGATCACACTTGACCTGGCTTTGGATACGCTTGTGGTCGAATTAGCGGGAAGATAGTTCTTAGTGTGAGCCTGTTCGTATCACGACAAGTTTATCCGCGCCTGACTCAGCGCCCCAGATCTCACCTGATCTCCCTGCAATTTGACGGACTTGCCCGTTGGGGCTGGGCAGTCCGAAAGTGGTAAACGTCTCAGATGCCGGATCGAAGCGCACGAGCGCGTTCGCACCAAAATCACTCAGCCAGACCTTGTCCTGCTCATCGATATAAACAGCATACGCTTGTGGCCGGTCGCCGGGTAGCTTCCATTCTTTCCAGGCATCGGTTTTCGGATCGTACGCTGCCACCTGCCCTGCATTCCATTCACTGACCCAAACCTTTCCGGCAGAATCAGACCAGACCCGCCGTGCTCCCTGACCTGGTGTGGGAGGTTCCAGGATCGTGGCTACCCCTGTTTGCAGATCAATCCGGCCGACATAGCTGTTTGCGAGGGATGCATAATAGACCGAACCCTCCGGCGTTGTGGTGATCCCATAAGGACCTCGTCCACGCGGAGCCTCAAAGACTTGTATTTTTCCCGTGGATGGGTCAAGACGCCCATAGATGCCATTCTGTCCTGTGAACCAGAGCAGTCCATGACCATCAAAGGTAGCGGTGTTGAGGTTGGCAGATCTGCCGCTGCCAGGCAAGGGGAATACTTTAGGCTCTTCTGTTTGCGGATCGAGGCGCACAATGGCATTCAAGCCGCCATCTGTGATCCACGGCGCACCATCGGGACCAATGATCACTCCATGCGGGGCTGAACCGGCCCCAAGCGGGATTTGATGTGTTTTGCCGGTGATGGGATCAAGTCGCCCGAGTTCACCCGAAGCCTGGGCGGTATACCAAACCGTCCCGTCAGGAGCAGGTGCCACGTCATGAGGGTGGGAGCCCGGTGGGATCAGATATTCCTGAATTGTCGCCGGTTGACCAGGTGAGGCTGCGTCCGCTGGATTTGCCGAAGATGTGCTTGTAGCATTCCTCAGGACTGTTTCCGTGAGTACGGATGTTTGAGTTGATGGGTTTGTGCATCCCGTGAGCATGAGGATAACAATAAAAATAAGACTGGCACGCAACATGGCACTCCTCTTATTTGAACCAATTAAGTCCCTCGCCGTTTCAAACCCGCTTTTTCATAGATTGCATCGATCACATTCATATTACTAACCGCATCAGCCGGATCCGTGTTGAGTTTTATTTCGCCGCGAATTGCTCTGACAAAGGCCCGCAGCTGCAAAGCATAGACATTTTCTCCACGCACATGTCCAGAATGCGAGCCGTTCCGTCCATGCCAACTCAGCCAGTTAAACCAATGTGGGTGATAGGGGTTGATCACCTGCAACTTGCCAGAATCTCCCTGGACCTTCAAGCTTGAACGAAATAATTTGGGCGAGAGCAGATCGCAAATCAGATGAGCAGTCCTGCCATCGGCGAAGGATAGCTCGGCGCTCATTTGACGGTCCACTTGCGGTGCGAAGAGACGCGCCTGGGCGCTCTCCACCTTCGGTTCAGCCTGCGCTAAAAAACGAATTAGACTGACAGGATAGCAGCCGCAATCCATCAAGGCACCGCCTGCCAGTTCATATTTAAAGCGAATGTTATTCGTGGAGGGAAGCAGAAAACAAAACTGGGCTTCTATGCGCTGAACCTTCCCCAGTTCTCCGCTGGCGATGATTTCTTCTACGCGCCTGGCCAGTGGATGATAACGGTAAGCGAAAGCCTCGCTCAGAACAAGCCCCGTTTCATGGGCAGTCCTGGCCATTGCCTCTGCTTCCTCGGCATTGGAGGCAAATGGTTTTTCGCACAGGACGTGTTTGCCTGCCTTCAGCGCCCGGATCGTCCATTCGGCATGCAGGCTATTGGGGAGCGGGTTATAGATCGCGTCGATGTCGGGATCGTCGAGCAGACTACGATAAGTTTGATGAGTGCGCGGGATATGATGTTTCCGTGCAAAGGCAGCAGCACGCTCCGGATCACGCGCTGCGATCGCGACAATCTGTGCTTCCGTTACGATCCGGGCGGGACGAGTCAAAGCCTGCGGCACAATGGCGGCTGCGCCGAGTACACCAATCCGAATCGGAGAAAATGAATTCATTGAATCTATGAAGGAATTCGATTTACAGCTTCGACGAGCAAATCTGCCACTGCTTTTGGGTCGACCAGCATATGAAAGTGCCCTGCTGCCAATTCATAAATCTGCCAGCCTGCCCGGCGTGCCTGAACCGCGGAACTTTGATAGGGCGCGCTGAATTGGATATAAATGCACGGCGCATCCGGCCAGCCAGCAAACATAGGAAGCTGTTCTGTAAAGAAAGCCAATTCGCGTGGATGAATTTCGGCAATCATTTTCTGGCGTAGTGACTCATCCGGGAGGACTTCCTTCAGATCCTCGAAACTCCAGTTTGGGAAATTCCCGCCTCGCTCAAGCTCCTCCTGGAATTGCCCTGCCCACTCGGGATTTTCCGATTTCATCGAGTCGAGCCGGCTGGCGCCATTAGGTGGGAGACCTGCATCCACGAATATATAGGCGTGGACAGGGTTCACCAGCGACTGCCGTATCGCAGGGAGCAGAGGACCCGCACCGCTATGGGCAACGAGTATGAGCAAGGTGTCTTCTGGAACCAGGGCAAGCGCCCGTGCAACGGATTCAGCATGCTGTTTCCAGTAAGGTTCTCCTGCCTCGGGAGAATCGACCAGAGCAGGGACGATTGTCTTCAGACCCCTTTGCTGCATCTGGTCAGCAACCAGTGTCCACGTCAGCGAACCGACGAGAGGACTGTGGACGAGAACATAAATAATATTTTTGTTCATTGATTCCATGAAGAGCTTCTGGCCTTCGTTTTTATGCTTCAAACTCAGCTGCCCATCGCCGGACGTTAAGCTTTCCAGAAAGCCCAGATGGTTCTGACCGGCGCATACAGCAAGGCACCACCGCACATGAGTTTTACAAGGGGTGGACCGATCACGAAGAAGAATCCAAACATGCCAAAGGCAAGGAGAAAAGTCTGGAGCAGGGACCTCATAGCCTTTCCAATTATTTAAAATAAAGTCGCCTGCCTTGGCTCATCTTCCTCGCCCGGACCCTTCCACCCATATTTCTTCAGATCGACCTTATCCTTCACGAATTCGACCCCTTCTTCTTCAAGAAGAACGCGTTGTTTTTCTGCACCGCCCGGGCGCGGACTGATCTTCCCTTGTGAGTTGATCACCCGCTGCCAGGGCACATCACCGGGACAAGCCGCCATGGCGCCTCCGACCCAACGCGGGCTGAACGCTTTGTAACTATCAAAATCTACGCCGATTGGGGGAGGAATCAACAGAGCGATTTGCCCGTAAGTAGCAACCTTGCCCTGTGGGATTTGCCGCACTAACTGCCAGACTTGCTCGTAATAGGCTTTCTGATTGGGAGGGGAAGAGAATTGCATAATTTGGCCTCCTGTTGGAGCGACCACATACCCCTTCGGGGTATGTAGGGTCGCCCCGACTACGGTTATTCCACAAACGTTCCACCCTGAGCCTGCTGCTCGATCAATTGTCGCTCTGAGGTGAATTTCATTTCTACTTCGATTTGTTGGAAACAACGATTGTTCCCGATCAATCCTTTGCGGACAAAGTAGACGGTTTGGTCGCCGTCATAATCAAGACTGAGGTCATTATCCAGGTCCACACGGCCTTCGATGACTTCTCCGCAACGCTTGCATTTTACGTTGAAGACGTAATATCGTTTGTCGGGTTTGGCCGTCGCGCCCCCGAAGAGATTTTTGAGGAAGCCCATAATTTCCTTCCTTTGGAGTCCGGTAGCTTGCTACCGCTGTTACAAGGAATAATCAGGAGCAAGCTCCTGGACTCCATATTAACCGTGCAATATCGATTCTATTTTACCCAGTTCCTCATCACTGAACTTCAAATTGTTTAGCGCCGCGAGATTGTCTTCAAGCTGTTTGACGCTGCTGGCGCCGATCAACGCCGAGGTAACCGCAGGTTTGCGCAAGACCCAGGCAATTGCCATCTGCGCCAGAGTCTGACCGCGTTGTTTGGCAAGCTTATTGAGTTTTTGTACTTTCGGCAGGTTGGCTTGGACATCGGCAGGCGTGAGCCAGACCCGCTCGGTTTTGGTGGCACGTGCGCCGCTTGGGATTCCCTTCAGATAACGGTCGGTCAGCTGTCCCTGCGCGAGAGGCGAGAAGACGATGCAGCCGATCCGTTCTTCGAGAAGCACATCTAACAATCCATCTTCCACCCAGCGATCGAACATATTGTAGGACGGCTGGTGGATGAGACAGGGAGTGCCCAGTTCTCGCAGAATATGTACGGCACGCCGAGTCTGCTCTGGATTATATGAGGAGATTCCAACATAGAGGGCCTTACCCTGCCGGACGGCTGAGTCGAGCGCGCCCATCGTCTCTTCGAGGGGTGTGTCTGGGTCGGGACGGTGGCTGTAGAAGATGTCGACATAATCCAGCTTCATGCGTTTCAGGGAGGCATCCAGACTGGCGAGCAGATACTTGCGCGAGCCCCATTCGCCATATGGGCCGGGCCACATATCGTAGCCTGCCTTGGTGGAGATGATCAGTTCGTCGCGATAAGGCTGAAAATCCTGTTGAAATAGAATGCCAAAGTTTTCTTCCGTAGAGCCGGGCGGGGGACCGTAGTTATTGGCGAGGTCGAAATGCGTGATGCCGAGATCGAAGGCGCGGCGTGCAATTGCACGTCCATTTTCGAGACGATCCACGCCGCCAAAGTTGTACCACCAGCCCAGCGAGATCTGCGGGAGCTTGAGTCCACTGTTGCCGGTACGGATGTAGGCCATAGAGTTGTAACGGGATTCTGATGCAAGATAGGGCATATTGTTCCTCTATTTTATTTTGACTCGCTGGTCGAGTGTTCCGTCAGGGGCCAGGAACGTACATTTGCACATGCGGGCTACTCGACCGTCGAAGTTTATATCCTATTTATAAATGACTCGAAATCTCTCACACACCAACGGCATATCTACTGAAAACTCTTTGCCGAATTTAGGCAGCACACGTGAGAAATAATTCTGATGCGCTCTTCGCCAGTAATCCAGAGATAGGTCGCCTTCACCTTCTTCACGGGCAAAATCGGCATTCACTTCATTGTACTTGTGCAAGGACACTTCGACGGTCTCGACAATGCATAGCGGTTCGCCGTCTCCACCCAGGGCAATTGTGATCAAACCGGTTTTCGGGATTGGATTGCTTTCTGCCTCCCATTCCCATAGGGCGGAACAGGTAGCAGTTTTAATGCCCTGGAGGATCAATGCTCCCAGTTCATCTGCCAGCGCCGGGTTATCTCCCCAACCTTCTGCTACGCAGGTCCTTGTACGATAGGGAGAATCCGGCGGCAGCGTCGCGAGAAATTGCTGCCAATAGTTTTTTATCGTTTCATCGGTCATTGTTTAATTATTGAAGATCCCTTCGCGCTTATCATCCCTAAAGGGAGAGCGGAGCAACGAGTGCATCCTGAGCGCAGTCGAAGCGGACATAACCAGAGAACTTGGCATAGCATAAGAAAGCAATGGTAGCAAATTGAGTCGTTTACACAAACTTAAAGTGAAAAAGACGATAGTTCTTTGAAACTGTATTCAATTCTTCATCGCTTAATTTCTTTGCATCAACCCCAAACAGCGGACCCGCGAAGCCTGAGGCGATGATCACTTGCCGCAGCAGGAACAGGCGGGGCGGCGAGGTGGAGATATCTTCTGCACACGCACTGCGTTTCCCTTCGGGGAGCCACAGCTCAACCTTCGGATTGACCAGCATATTACGATACCAGTCTGAAATGGAGCCAAATCCCGCGGTGCAATAAACTTCGCCGTCTACAACTGCATAGTTCACAGGTGTCAGATACTCCTTACCGCTTTTGCGCCCGCGATGTTTAATGACCATGATCCGGCCAAACCCCGCCGGCCAAATATTGATCGCTTTTCCCAATCCGATCTTCCATAGGAAGACCATGAAAGGGTTTCCAGCCCGAAAGACCTTTCGCAGCGTGTTCATCTGCGGATATGTAAATTTGGTAACGTCCATGTTCCCTCCCGAAGAACTATTCCGCGTTGAGCGGAGCCGTGGGCGTAGTCGAAACGTTTCCTAACCATGCAATGGCCCTTCGCACAGGGACGCTTCGCTGTCGACTACATGTCACCTTAGCGTCTCTCTGCTCAGGACGAAGGGTTAGTGATTTTCCACTCCCAGCTCTTCAAAACATCCATTGTCTTGTAGTTGGTCAGATCCAATTGCAAAGGCGTGACGGAAACATAGCCGGCAGCCAGCGCGCCGACATCTGTGCCTTCTTCATTGACGCCGGTCGGCGCTTCGCCGCCAATCCAGTAGTAGGGGCGGCCGCGCGGATCAACGCGCCGATCCAGGGCGTCCCGATAGACTCGCAGGCCTTGTCGCGTCACCATAATGCCTTTCATTGTTTCGACGCTCAGGTAGGGGATATTGACATTGAAGACTACACCTTCCAATAAGCCTCCTTCCAGGACTTGTTTTGCCACCAGGCCTGCAACCTGCCCGGCAGGACCATAGTCTGTGAGAACATTGGCGGGTTTATC
>DATGYJ010000657.1:0-3221 GCA_035298105.1 Anaerolineales bacterium
GGATAAAGCTGTTTTTTCACAGAGTCGATAGCCAACCACAGCCATTTTTCCGGAGTGTTGTAAGTAGGCATGATCAAAGAAATCAGCGGTTGATAGACCAAATGTTCAATATGGCGCCTGATGGCAGCACGGTCAGCGAACGTCAGAGTATCGTACCGATTAACCCAGTCCACGTATTCGTAACCGAGGTCGATCTTATTACCAATCCGTTGCTTTAATCCCCTCATGCCGTCTGTTCGCAAAACCCGAATTGTCTTCAAGGCCAATCGTGGTATCTCACGAATACTCAGAGCCGACGTACGCTTCCTGAACAGCGTTGGAATCTTGATAAGATTTCTAGCGAGGTCGTTTTCTAACAAGCCCATCCGATTGCGCCACTCGCTGGCAGCATTCTCGTGGTCATTCGTCATTTGTCGTTTTGCATTCTTCATGGACACGACGAAGCGTTCAGAAGATATGATCGGCCAACCACAAAAGCGCACTGTTAGCTTCCCCAAAAGTCGAAGCGATTAGCGGGCGAATCAATGTCAACTCCGGTAATGAGGAACTAGACGCGTAGATCGACGTTCTGCAGATTGCTGCCTTGGTAACACGAATGCTTGAAAGCCTTACCTGCCTCCAACAACGCGTCGGAATGGGTTAGACTCCCGTTGTAACATCGAAACGAAGTCTATCGGAAACTCAGGGAGCAAACAATCCGTACGCTGTGGCAATGATCGCCGATTTAAAGACTCTCGCTAGAAAAATGAAAGCCCAGTAAAGCACCTATAACGGCATGTGAGAGATTGCCAAGTTCGGATCATTTGCTGATTTCGTGCAAACCAGAACGGGACGGCCCGTGCTCACGCACTATCTCTTTTGATGAAGCAAAGTCGACTTGTTCCGGACTGTTTCGTGTTAGTTATTTTCATACAGACACATCAAATTGAAGATACAGGCGGAGGCGTGGTACGTTGTGACCGACTTGCGAACTAACACAGGCAAACTCGTCAATAAATTTCACACGTTGATTTTGAAAAACACCTAAAGATCTTGAGCTTGCCCGAAACCTTATGTCATGATCATGGTCATGACAGTGACGCAGGTCACTGACCAGCGGCGAAACCTTGTTCGCCATCTCTGAATTCCATTTGGTATAGATTAAATGAGAACAGCATCCAAACTACTTGCCTTGTTGCGAAGGGCCAAGCTCCTGAAATGGTCCGCGATTGCACGAGCCGCATCGATGCTACCACACTCTTTGAGAGCCAGAAGTGCATACAAGGTGGTTTGGAACAAGATGTCCGTCACCGAAGACATGGCCAAGCTAGCCGTGTCTGGATACGTCGACGAAGATCGATATCTCGCCACCGCCCAAGCAACCAGGAGAAACCTTGAATCGACTGTGGGTATATATGCGGGCGATGTTGTGTTGGAAATAGGCTGCGGCGTTGGAAGAGTTGGAATGGTTATCGCCCCTTTGTGCAAGCACTGGATTGGCTGCGATGTATCCAGCAATATGCTAAAACATGCCAGGAAACGGTTATCTTCGAATACGAACGTATCCTTTATCGAGATATCGGGCTTTGATCTGAAACCAGTCGCTGATCACTCAGTTGATATGGTCTATTGTACAGTGGTGTTTATGCATTTGGATGAGTGGGACCGATTTAGTTATGTCCGTGAATCTTATCGAGTTCTTCGTCCTGGCGGACGGATATTTGTTGATAATTTCGATCTTTGTTCCGATGAAGGATGGTTGGTTTTTGAACAACACCTAGCTATCCCGCCCAACCAACGACCACCCCACATCAGCAAATCTTCGACCCCGCAAGAAATAGAAACCTATCTTCGTCGGGCTAGTTTTCACTCTGTTATGGTCGAGCAACGTGGCACTTGGGTTTGCGGCTGGGGAGTCAAATGATGTGATCGAAAATCGCCCGGGGTACCGCAGCGACCATCTCTCTCTCGCCTACAGGACTAGGCTTCTACTCTCGGCAATACAGACCGGATAAACCAATCTGAGAACCCACAGCGCGTTCTCTTCAGTGCGTTCATCGATTACCTGACGCCGACGCGTTCAGGGTGCAAGTCCCTCCACCAGTGATGATGACTTGCCCGGTCAAATTGAGCGTGATCGTGTTCCCTAAGGATGCGCCCGTAAAGGTCCCACTCCCGCTGGCACCGGGCTGCGTAAACGTAAATGAACCCATCGTGTCGAACCCCGCCGTCACCGTTCCTGATATATTGAGATTACCCGTTGCCGGTCCGCTGAACGTCCCCGTTCCGCCAATGAGCGATCCGTTTTGACTGCTGATATTGATGGTCGAAAAAAAGTTATTGGCCTGATTGTTCGCCGGGTTCGTACATTCACTCAGCGTGACCGTCGATGAACCCTGATAGTTGCCCAGAGCGTTCGGAATGATCACCTCCGGAACTTCAAAGACCTCCACCAGTCCAATGCCAGTTTGCCCGCCCACTCCAGTCAGCCAGGCGGTATAGCCACCGGCGGGCAGATCCAGTACCATCGCTGACTCCTGATCACATCCCGGAGGAGCTGTTGCCTGACCCGGATTAGGTAAACAGGGATCCAGTCCAGTGGCGATGATCTCGTCTCCCTGTAGATCACGCCAGTTGTCATTGAAAGCGATGACCGTCTGACCCGAAAAAAGCTCCAACAACGGATTGGCCAATGTCCCACTCAAATTAAACGGGGCACCGCTCATCGCCGGCCCCCGTCCCCGTATTAGCACGGTCTTTGGCGCGCTCGCCTCGATGATCAAACCCCCAATCATTATGTTGTCGCCGACTTGGACAAAGCTCCGCGTGGAAATATTGCTCAACTCGGATTGTATGCTCGTGTCCATGTCGAACACTTCCACCAAGCCTACGCCGGTCCCGCCATCTGCACCCGTGACGATGCCTGTGTAGCCACCAGGAGGGAGAGTAATTAGGATCGCTGACTCCAGAGCACAATTTGGAGGAGACCCTGGCTGACCGGGATTGGGTTCGCAAGGGTCCATTCCTGTGGCCTGTATCGCTGTGGAGCCTTCACAGACGAATCCAGAACAGCTCGTCGGATCTTGCCAGTTGTCATTCTGCGCAATCAAAGTCTGTCCGGAAAAAAGCCGCAGCAAGGGATTGGCTAATGTTCCTGTCACAAAGAATGGAGCTCCCGACATTGAGGGACCGCGCGACCGAATCAATACTCTCATGGGAGTCGATCCCGCTATGATAAACCC
>DATGYJ010000658.1:0-17795 GCA_035298105.1 Anaerolineales bacterium
CACTGTCTGAGAAAATAGTTCGTGCTCGGGCATTTTATCAGGACGCCCATCTTGCCGAAGCTCTAGATAACATAGAACATATGCGAGATTCGGCACACGCCTCATTCATCTTATGCCAGGAAGGTAAAGATCGGCTGGACCTTGCAATCGCGAGATATTACATGGGCTTTGCATTCTTTCGTATCAGCGACTATGACAATGCGCTCCCGCTTCTTGAGCAGAGCCTGGTTGAATTTCGTGAGCTGCAAGAGCCCTACTGGGAAGCCCTTTGCCAATTGCGGATCTCGAGAGCTCGTTGGTCAGGGGGTGATCAAATCTATCTTGAAGTCATTACCCACGAGATAGAGCTGGCTCGAAAAACGGGTGAGCGGTGGTTGCTTGCGCTGGCCTTAGAGCAGGTTTTCATATATGCCTGGCAAAATAATCGGCTCGAAGAAGCGAATGCCTACATCGAGGAGGCCGATCGACTCAATGGAGAAGTGGGATATAAAATCTCTCTGTCCCATCTGCATGGGATGATCGCGCATGCCCGCAAGGATTACCGGCGGGCGAGGGAACTGTATAGTGAAGCAATCGGGACGATGGAATTGATGGGGGAGAAATCGACAAAAGCGGCCGCCTTGGAATACCTTGGACTCCTAGCGAAAGAGGAAGGAAATCTTACCGAAGCGCAAACTTACGTAAAGCAGGCAGTGGCGATCTCACGAGAGATTGGCATGAATCAGGCTATTGTGTATCGCTTGGGCCTCCTGGGACAGATCCATTTTCTACAGGGAAACCTCGAGGAGGCAAAAAGAGATTTTATAGAAAGTCTAAGGATAGGAAAATCATTCCATCTTAGAGTGGTAGCCATCTCATTCCTCTATATCTGCACTTACTTGGCCGGTCTTGCTCCCCGCTTGGCAATCCAGATTCTCTCCGCGATTCACTCATACGAGGCAAAATCAAAGTCGGTCGTGGCTAGGGACCCATTCGCGAAGGACGACTTTGAAGAGACTCTTGAGCAAGCACGCCAAGCTCTGAGCGAATCTTCCTTCCAAGCCGCTTGGGCGGAAGGGGAACAATTGAGCATTGATGAGGTGCTTGACCTTGCGCTTAAAACTCTGGATCAGGTGTAGCAAGGAAGCAGCATGGCTGAGAAACATGTGGCATGCCTACGACGACGCGTCATAGACGCAATCTGTTAATCGGTACGAGGAGGTTGAAATGAGAGTATTGAAAGTCATTGACGATATTGCAAATATCATACGATTTGGCGGGTGCGTGGTGATGGGAATCGGAGTTACTCCAGAACGGTATCGCTTCTTGCTCCAGGATGCCACGAGTCAGGATTATATGGTTGTTGGCCCAAAGGATTCTGAGGATGCGAATTTTATTGCATCAAGATTGAACGGTGAACTTCTTGAACCCCTATGCCTGACTGTTTCAGGAGTAGAGATGAACATATATCTCATCAGAAGCGAAAAAGTGCAGAGCTGAATTTATTGGGACCAGCCAACACAGACCCTGCAGTTAGGCTACACAATTGGCTGCCAGGAGCTGCGCATTTAAGGAGCCTGATCCAGGAAAACTGCTTTAGGTGCGAACAGCTTTTAGGTGCTTATCTTATATTGTTCATTTAAGAGGTGTGAGATTGTTTGTATAAAATTTAATTCGGCTGCTCGTTCAGTTGACCAATGGTAGACAAAAGCACTCTTGGCGGCTTGCCCACATCGATTTGATGCATGCGTCTTAGTTTTCTAGTACTGGTATCCTCACGCTATGACCAGCGCAACTGCACGAGCGAATCCCAATCTGGCGTTCATCAAATACTGGGGCAACAGGGACTGGAAATATTAGACTAGCCCTAGGCTTCTGGCAGAGTTTCTAACATTTTAAAAAGAGGTGATAAACTCAAAAAGAATCAAAAAGGAGGGTAATCGGAATTGCACTTAAAGATTCTTCAATACTCCTCATCTCAGGCGGAATATTTTTAGTCTTTATGAAGTAGTCGCTCCAGACAGCCGGCTGAACTAACGGCAAGGTTTGGTTTGGCAACGTCGGCACTCTCACGCTATCCACAAAAAGCCATACATTTTTTTGTTGACATTTCCTTATAATTTAGCCTTCGCTCAGTAGCTATTGGCAAAACCAGATTGAGCTAACGAGCAGTACTCCATAAGGGAGTATAAGGGAATTGCAAAATTCAACTAGTAGAGGCTCTTCCTATGAAATTCTTCGGCGAAATCGCTGCCCTAGCAACTGCTTTTTTCTTTGCCATGACTGCATTGATCTTCACATCGACGGGTCGCTCGGTCGGTTCGCAAGTCACGAATCGCATGCGCTTACTATTTGCGCTGTTGTACTTGATTGTTTTAAACCTGATTTTGTTCCGCCAGCCGCTGCCATTTTCTGCCGACTCCTCGCGCTGGTTCTGGCTCAGCATCTCCGGAATCATTGGTCTCTCGCTCGGCGACGCGTTTTTGTTTCAGTCCCTAGTTTCGGTAGGAACACGAATGGGCAGTTTATTGTTAAGCTTGGCTCCGATTTTCGGCTCGATCATTGCATGGATATTCTTTGGTGAGGTCCTGTCCATTCCGCAAATCACGGGAATTGTCCTCGCACTGGCAGGAATTGCCTGGGTAGTTGCCTCTCATCGAGAGCCGCCAGATACTCCGCATGGGCATACCCGGCGCGGCGTGATCTTTGGTATATTAGCGGGTTTAGGTCAGGCGGTGGGGCTTGTTCTTTCGAAGCAGGGGATGTCTGGAGGTTTCTCACCCTTTCAGGCGAATGCGATTCGAATGCTAGCGGCGGTTGGTTTCAGTTGGATATTGGCGACTGTAGTTGGCAAGGTAGGCAGCACATTTCAAGAACTGCGTGGCAAACCTCGCATTCTTGGGTTACTGGCGCTCGGAGCGTTTTTGGGGCCGGTGCTTGGCGTAGTTTCCTCTCTCTTAGCTATACAGTACATCGAAATTGGGATCGCGAGCACACTTAACGCCCTCACCCCTGTGATTATTCTGCCGATCAGCTATTTCGTTTTAAAAGAAAAGGTTGGCTGGCAGGCAATTGTTGGGACGCTACTGGCGATTGCTGGTGTTGCAATCTTATTTCTGGCATAACCAGTAGAGGCCAGAATCGAGGTCTACTGGCCAGCCCACGTTAATACCCCGCAAGCTTACCAGGTCTAGCCGATCAACCTTGACATCCCGAAGGATGAGTTACTGCGCGTGGCTGAGGGCATGGCAGGGAAGTACGGACGCATCAACTCAGAAGGGCACGCTATTCCGCCGAGCACAAATCAACGAAATGCGTATCAAACCAACGCGGGCCCGTGGAACGCAGGCGCATTGCTTGTACATTTAATCTACGGGGTAGAAAAAAGGTACATTCCTCAATCATTCCACGTCAGAATACCCCCCCTGTCGATGACAATGGAAGCCTAATGCTGGAATGAATATTCTTAGATACCTTTTCCCTATTGATCCGGTTGTAAAGTACCTGAAACCGTCTCTACAGCGCCACCGGTATAGATGTTCAACTCCAGCCCGTTTTCTTTAAAGACGATCTTCAGCTGAACACCGGCGCCATTCCGCATCCCATATAGGATGAACGTATCATCACTGACCCAGGTACCTTTTGAGTGATAGGTAAGCGCGGGAGAGCCGGGCGGGCAAATGATCGTTTCCCGGTATACATCATCCAGCCCGAGGCTCAATCTCTGGGGACTGCCCCCTGCAAAGGCCACCTCTCCCCAGGCTTGTGTGTCTGAGAAGGTCCAGCCCATGCTGCTGAAGCCTGCCGAGTTTGGCTCGATATCGTACATCTTGCCTGAGATTCGCTTTGCGATCGGGGGCAAAGGGCGAATGGGTTTTGGTTTTGGTTCTGCTAATGCTTGAACATGGGCCGCCAGCAGGCTCGCCTGTTTCGGATTCGGAGGCAGCGCGTCTTCACTCCTGGCCGCTGGGATAATGTAGTTGTTCAGGAGGGAATCTGGCACGTATTCCATATCATCTCCCGAAAATCCACTCACAAAGACGACAACCATCTGCTGGTCGGGAAGCACAAAGATACGCTGCCCGCCATAGCCGCGGGCATGATAAACGCCCGAAGGATGGACCCACCAGTGATAACCATACTCCAGATCCAGGACATAACCGGTCTTGATGTGTATTGCGGTAGAGGTCTTTACCCATTGGGATGGGACAATGGCTTCCCCATCCCACACGCCATCCTTTAAGTAGAGGTAGCCAAATTTTGCCATATCTCGTGGCAGCAACTCGAGACCTCCTCCACCTTGTGTGATGCCTTGCGGATATGACGCCCATAATACATCTGAAATCCCAAGCGGAGAGAAAAGATTCTGTTGGGCATACTCAAGAGCGCTCATTCCGTTGGCCCGGGCTAGAACCGCCGAGAGGAGCAGCGAACCACCCGAGTTGTAGTTGAATTGCAAGCCGGGCTGGTTTGCCATGGTCCGGTCGAGCATCAATTGAACGCCATCGCTCGCGACCTGCAACTGGCCGCCCAACGGTTCATACAGGCCTTGCGTGGGCCAATCCAAGCCTGAGCTCATGGTGAGCAAATGTTCCAGCTTGATTTCCTGTTTACGCAGATCTGGATTGGCAAAAGTCCGGCCGGGGAAAAAATCCAGCAGGCGCGCATCCAGCCCGCTGATGGCGCCCTTTTCAATGGCGATCCCGATCAGGGCTGAGGTGAAGCTCTTCGTGGCAGACGCAATATAGTGGCGACTTGTAGCCCGGAAGGGCGGCGTATACATTTCCAACACCAGGTAGCCGTTGCGTATGATCACGAGGCCATGGATGGGGTAGTGTTTATCTTGGATTTCGGCCAGCATGGCGACCAATTTAGCCGAGTCCATTCCTTGCTGTTCTGGAGAGGATGTCCGCCATGCAGAGGTGGGCCAATATTCCGGCAGAGCAGTTGGCGATCCATCGGCTGCCGGAGCCGATCCACTGCAGGATGTCAGGCATAGCGCGATGCAAATCCAGCAGCCGAGGCGAGCGAAAAGGGGGTAAACCTTCATATTCCCTCCCCTCCAAAGATATAAGGGATCAAATTGAATACGCCGATAGGTAACAAGTCAAAATCAATTACATCAGAATAATAGTAGCACATAATTTGGGCGCCAGATCATCAGCTTACAAATCAGGCAGGCGTTATACGCCCACCGTTGCCTCGTTTGAATACGATCTTAAAAACCTGATTGAGATCGAGAGCGAGAGCGAACTCCGGAATGAAACATACCGCTTAGACGACCATCCTTACGGCAGTGACAAAAAGCCACATATTTTTCTGTTGATATTTTCCCCATAATTAGCATTCATCAAAAACAACAGGAAAACTCGGTTGAACTAACCGCAAGGGTTGTTCTAAGAGACTTGGTCCTAACAAACGCACTTTTTGCTCAGATGACCGAGACGCTTAACAATGATGTTCGAGGATAGTTGGATAGAACCGCTTTAGCCTCTCATATGGGTTCAATGACTTGATTTTGGTCGAGATCTGAAGCTTCCTCTGTTGGAGGCATAAGCCTACGGACGGCAACGACCGCGCCGAGGAAGGCTAATCCCAGGATGCCGGTAATGCCAGGCAGGATGAACATCATCGCAACGCTGCCAAAAGATTTGATGCGTGCGTCCAGCGGGTGGTCTGGATTGTATTGCACAGTTACCTCGTCTCCTACCTCGTAATACGGAGACTGGCTGCCTTCGGTCATCTGCGCGGAATGGCTGCGTCCATCGCGAGAGGTAAACTCGACCACAGGGTAGTAAATATCACGGACAATGTGATCCTCTTGGTTGACGTACTCGCGCTGCTGCTTGATCTCCACTACCCGGCCTGGTGCACTCTCTTCCTTGTCGATCTTCAAAACGGCGCCGGCGGATGAAATCAGGGCAATCATCAGCATGAGGGCAGCAACTCCTGAGAAGATCCCCAGAATAAGTTTTTCGGCGCTCACAGAACTTTTCTTGTGTGCCTCAAACTCCTTGTGAAATTTCTCATCGAAATCCTTGAATTCTTCCTCGAACCGTTGCTCGATAGAGCCATCCAACATCGTTGCGAGCTTCTCACGGTCTTCGTCATCAGGAACCTGTTCGAGGCTTTCATAGGCGATCCCATCTACTTCAAAAGAGACAGGTTCGTCATTTTCCCAGTTGATCGAATATTTCTTGGTTTGCATGTTATTCTCCTTCGTGAACTTCGGATCTATATAAGACATTGTAATGCCTGGCAGTTGACTCAAAGGCCAGGAGCAGGCGCTTTTCTTCGGGAGAGGGGTTCACCACTTCATCGCCGTCCGAGGCTGCGAAATCCGCCAGGGCCTGCTCTGAAACCCAAAACGAAACCAGCAAGAAGTGTATCAGTTCACCCTGCAACGCCTTCATGATCAACAGGCCCTTGTTCCCTTCGGCTGTTTGACAGGCAGGAATGAAAGTCTTCTTCAAAAAATCAAAGTATTGCTCGGCGTTTGTTGCCAATGTGATACCGCTCCAGATTCTAACGATAGTCATATACGCTTCTTCGAATTTGTCACTTTCCATCAGATGGAAAAGTTCAGTAAAGAAAAGACACCATATATATCACTCTCTTGTCGAGAGAACTACTAAAGAGGCAGCTTCATATTTGATCTTCAACTCAAGTTTGCCGTTTTCCAGGCAATATAGTCCGCTGGATCCTTCCTCTCCCCAATGGGTAATGCAGGGATTTCCACCAACGACCTCCATACCATAGGAATCAAAGTGCTCGGGCAGTTGCAAACAGGATTGCTGATAAGTGACTAAATTTGTGCTGCACAGAAAACGATCTGGAGTTACAGATATCGAATTCCAACTGCTATTGTGGAAACTATAAAGGACTTCATCTGCGATAACTCCCCAGAGTGGTGAAGGCGTTGGCAAAGTAACCGCCTTTTCTATCTCATGATCGTTTGGTGTTACCCAAATCATATCCCGCTTTTTCGGATCATCCCTTCCCTGGGCATTCAATAAAACAAATCTGCCTTCATAAGGAAGAACGCTCCAAATATTGGTTCCCGCCCCCAGATCCATCATAGCTGACACTGAGAAGGTATCCAGGTTAACAATGGAAAGAATGGAATAGGTAAGCGCTTCTTGAGGACCAGCAGTTAATCCAATCACACCCAGAGAGGAGCCAGATAATCCACTTGATACCGCCATAAACGGTTGCTGATCAGAGATTTTTATCTGCAGCTTCCTTTCTACAGTAAAACTCGACATATTGATTTCTGTAATCGTTGCATAGAAACCTGTATCTCGGCACACAATGATGGCACTATGGTTGTAAAACCAGATTCCCGCCGTGGGGGAGAGGCAAGCGTGAATTTCAGACAGTTCATTTCCCGCTGTATCCAAAACAACAACACGGTTATCCTCCCGAGTCGAACCACCAGAGAGTCCAAGCCACAAGTTACCATCCGGAGCAATCTTGGCAGTCTCAATTCTTGATTTTGGCAGAGGCGACTCCCTGATCTTCGAAAAATCAGTCGAATCAAATACCATCATGGCATTTCCTGCAAAGTTCAAGTTTTCATTAAGCCCGGAGACAAGATAACCTGTGTTTTCAGGAAGCGTTTTTCGTATGATGTCGCTTCTGGTGTTGCTTCCGTTCGTGCAGGAAGATAACAGAATGCCAATCACGCCAAGCATCCAGAGCGCTCGTTTGAGCGCCCTGGATGTTACTGTAAGTGTCTGGGTAGTTTTCATCGGTTAATTCCAACCTTTACTGTAGACATTTATATAGGGAGACAACATCACCTCATCGGGCGCAGCCGCAGGGATAGTGATGACCATGACCTGCCAGCCCCATTTTATAGACACATATAGCTGATATTCCCAGGCGTTGCTGTCCAAGTCATAGCCAGCCATCTTATGGATTTTCCAGGTGAGCTGGGAACAATACAAGCTTGCATCTGTCTGTTTATTGGCAAAGTCCCAATTGTAAGGAGTTCTTCCGTCGGTCCCGTATTTTCCCATAGCCCAATTAACTGCCCATGTAATTTGACTTGGATTTACACGTTTGTTGTGGCCAAGCCCTATGTAAGTGCCCTTGGTCTGCCATTCAGATAACGGGTGGAGCCTGGCGCCGGGAGCAAAGAGCCCAAAAAGGTCAGGATAAGTCTCGAAAACTTGTGAATTTCCGTTGAAGTTGCCAAGGTGCTCATATTTCATCGCCCAGGGGAAAAGGAAGCCAAACCAAGACTGTCTCGCCAGAATATCACCTTTCTGCAATAAATTGAAAGCCGCAGAAGAAGGGGATGGCGTAGTACTATCTTGGATACCATATCCGGTTAAACTGACCAGATCACTCTCGACCTTCTTGATCACAGGATCCTCGTCCAATTCTGACGAAATTTTGGTTAACTCCTCGAGAATGGCCTGGGTCTCTTCTGGTTTGGCCGTTGACAGGCTCATACTCAACTCTTGAGCACGCTCTTGCAGAGCCAACGTGTCAGCACTGATCGGCAATTTCGAGACAAAGTGTTCGATTTCTGCTCTTTGCTGATCGGCAGGTAGTGCCTGCAAAGTAGTCACTTCCGTCTCAACCGCATCCGAAATTTGATTACCATTTCGATCAAGCGAAAGGTCAATGGGTGGCTCCTCCTGAGCATAAGCCGGTCGGGCGCCGAACATTGTCACCCCAACCATCAAGACAAGTAGCAAGTTCATAATTTTTTGTTTCATTCTTGTATTTCCTAGTTTATCTTTCAAAATTAGCGTTCCAGACACTTCCTGAGTCATGCATCCCCATTAGAGCCTCTAAGCTAACTTCTGAGGTCAGGGATTCCCATACAAAGCCCGTACAAAAACCCGTACAAAACGGATGAATTGGCAAAAACAATGGCCACCCCAAACAGAAAACATTCAAAAGCTAAGATATAATGGATAATGATGCCTACCTAATTGATACCACTACCATACCCAATGGAAACAGACATTTCATTCGGGACCTGGATACGAAGACGGCGTAAAGCGCTTGATTTGACTAAAAACGCATTGGCTCAACGCGTGGGCTGCTCACTGGCGTTGATTGAAAAGATCGAATTGGGTACCCGCCGTCCCTCCAAGCAGATCGCTGAAATCCTGGCCGATGCATTGGAACTTCCGGAGAGTGAAAGACCCCTCTTTATGAAGGTCGCGCGGGGCGAGCGTTCTGTTGACCGGCTGACGTCCCCGCCGCCTCTGCCCAATCTCAGCCTGCTTCAATCTTCTCAAACCTTATCCAACTCCATACCGACCCCGCTCACGCTGCTTATCGGGCGTGAAACGGAGCTCTCCGCGCTCCATCAGATGCTGGGCGACCCTCAATGCCGCCTCATCACGTTGGTCGGCCCGGGAGGCATTGGCAAGACGCGACTGGCAATCGAAGCCGCCCGTACGCAAGAGGAAGCATTTCCTCATGGGGTGTGCTTCGCTCCCCTGGCCTCGCTCAATTCGCCCAATTTCATTGTCCCTGCCATTGCCAGCGCCCTTGGGTTTAAGTTCTCCGATTCTACCGATCCCGTGCCGCAATTGCTGGAGTATCTGCGGAAAAAACAGTTACTGCTGGTGCTGGATAACTTCGAGCATTTGTTAGATGGCGTAGGCCTGCTGGTGGAGATCATCCGGTTTGCTCCCCGTGTAAAATTACTTTGTA
Source organism: Anaerolineales bacterium (assembly GCA_035298105.1). Classification (GTDB taxonomy): domain Bacteria; phylum Chloroflexota; class Anaerolineae; order Anaerolineales; family Villigracilaceae; genus Defluviilinea. Next base: position 9,661 of record DATGYJ010000658.1, read on the forward strand.
CATCCCGTGAACAATTGAACGTACAGGGCGAATGGGTGTTTGAGGTCAGAGGGCTGCCTGTTCCTGAAGCAGAAGCTCTGTTTGTCCGCTGCGCTCACAGAGTACAAACGGATCTCCTGGCAGACGAGGCGAATCGACAAAGAATCATCCACATATGCCATCTCGTCGAGGGAATGCCGCTGGCGATTGAACTGGCGGCAGCCTGGGCCCGCATATTATCTCTCGCAGAAATCGAGCAGGAAATTCAGCGCAATCTGGATTTCCTATCCACGACGATGCGCGATCTGCCTGAGAGACATCGTTCCATGCGCGCTGTTTTCGAGCACTCATGGGGTTTGCTTACCAAAGAAGAGCAACAGGCACTCGCGCGTCTGTCCGTCTTTCGCGGAGGCTTTACACGGCAGGCAGCAGAGCAAGTTGCCGGACTCAATCTGGATGTACTATGTGCCTTGGTGGCAAAGTCGCTCATTCAACGGGGTAGACAGAACCGTTTCAGCTTGCATGAGTTGATACGGCAATACGCAGCCAGGCAACTGGAAACTGCCGGTGAGACCGAAAAAGTACAACAACAACACATTATCTTTTTTACCGATTTTGCCGAAAAGGCTACAGAGCACTTTTCAGGACCCTTGATGCCAACCTGGCTCGAGCGAATGGAACGGGATAATGATAATCTCCGGGCGGCGCTCGATTATTCGATAACCCTGCAATTCAGCGACCTGGCCTTACGTCTCAGTGCGAAGCTGTGGCGTTTCTGGGAGTATCGGGGCCACGTTGAGGAGGGCCGCCGTTGGCTGAACACAGTACTCCACTTGCCGGATATCCATACAGAAGATAATGCTTTACAGCATGCGCAGACATTGAATGCAGCAGGAGCGCTGGCTCGCATCCAGGGTGATTTTGCACAGGCAAGTTGTTTGTATGAAGAGAGTCTCGCCCTGCGGCGTAGAGCTGGTGATGAGAAGGGTATAGCGGCTGCCCTGAATAGTCTCGGATTACTTTCGATGCTTGAGGGCAAATACGCCAAGGCTGCGGCCTACTTTCACGAAAGTCTGCAGCTCTGTCGAAAGCTTGGCATCAAGACAGAAATTGTCCGGCGGATTAACAACCTCGGGATTGTGGCGATGTATCAGGGGGACTATGAGCAAGCACGTTTGCTGCACGAGGAATGCATGAGGATATATCAGGAACTTAATGATCGACATGGAGTGGCCGGCTCTCTTGGCAACCTGGGTGATGTCATGCGCTATCGAGGCGAGTACGATCGCGCAATGCAGGTTCTGGAGGAGAGCCTGGCACTTTTACATGAGATCGGCGATATACATGGCCTCGTCGTTACACTTGCCAGTATCGCGCGCGTGCACCTGGCGAAGGGAAATGTAAACCAGGCCCTGGCCACATTTCATGCCAGTTTGATGCAGAACCAGCAGGTGGGCGATAAGACAGAGATAGCCAACAGCCTGGAAGGGATCGCCGAGGCCCTGGGGGCATCCGCCGGACACTTGCCTTTATCTGAGGATGGAATCCAACTGGCTGTTCGGTTATTGGCCGCAGCAGATCGATTGCGTGCCACAGTTGGAGCACCTCGCTCGGCCGCCGAGCATGCTGAGTATGATCGTATTACCGACCAACTGCGGGATCAATTGTCAGAGTCCGGTTTCCTGATGGAGTGGAAGCGCGGTACCGAAATGACAACCGAACAAGCGGTGGAATGTGCATTAGTTCATTTATCTCAATTTTTAGCTGCGAGCGATTGCAGTTGACGGGGTATATCAATTCACCTGCGAATATCACGTTCATCTAATACTGAAGAATCGTGACTGAAGATATCGCCGTCATCGTACGTTTTTGCACCATTTTTGAAATTCAAAACAGGGGATATATAAATAGAATTAAAAGCAGGACAATCGCAGCAGTATCCAAGATTCTTCAAGACTGTTTTATGCAGAATAATGTGCAAGATGCTAGTTGATGATTTTTCCCAAAGCTAGGGGAGTCAGGTGTGCTTATGGCGTATACAAAAAGCCATACATTTTTCTGTTGATATATCCCCGTAATTTAGCCTTCATCAAATGAACATTGGCAAAACTCAACCGAACTAGTCCCAAGGTTTGTTTTGGCAATAAATTGTCTCTGGTTGACGTGCTTTTTCTCAGGTGAGCTAGGCAGGGCAGATCACTGACGCCTCTTGTTACATAATTCACAAAATTGACTTTTATTCTAGAGAGACTATACTGATATTAAAGCTCAAAATTGACCTCATCCTTTTTAGAAATAGATAATAGCGGGGATTAGCTTACTTGAAGAGAGCCAGTACACCCTTTACCGTTAGTATGACATTGTCAATCCAAACTCTAAGAAAGTAGAGAACGCCAGATATAGGCTGTAATCTGGAGGTTCTTTACTAAGTTCATAGTTCCGCCGCTCACATATCTAAATCGTCATATCAAGATGTCAAAATGGATGATCGCACCTTTACCAGACTGTTGAGGCGGACTCAAAAGAAAAACTCAGCTTCTCTTACGCTGGATCATGGATCACGCGTAGCTGTAATTGGTGGAGGGCCGGCAGGTTCTTTCTTCAGTTACTTTCTTCTGGATATGATTGAACGGATCGGACTCAAGATCCACGTGGATATCTACGAACCCAGGGATTTTGATGTGCCTGGTCCCGCCGGTTGCAACATGTGTGGTGGTGTCATCTATGAATCTTTGGTGCAAAATCTGGCTGTCGAGGGCATCAACCTGCCTCCAACAATTGTGCAACGGGGTATCGTATGTAACATGCTACACCTGGACATCGGCAGTGCACAAATTCAAACGCCGCGTCACGAGAAGAGGATTGCCACTACATTTCGAGGCACTGGTCCTCGGGGATTAATGGAATTCAAGGGCGCGAGCCTTGATGGCTATCTCATGCGGACAGCCGTTGCCAAAGGCGCTCGGCACATCTGTGGCCGGGTAGCTGAAGTGAGGTGGCTTACGGATGCCTATACGGCTGCGCCTGGAGATAAGCTGGTACAGATCAAGACCCAAGGCGGCGTATTTCAGACCTATGAGTTGCTGGCGGTGACATCTGGCGTAAATACTGCCGTCCTTAAACTTTTTCGTGACTTGGATTTCGGTTACGAACCTCCCCAAACAACGAAATTACTGGTCCGCGAATATCGCTTGGGAGAGGAAGTGGTGTCGAAATATGTAGGGCCCATATTCCACGCTTTCCTACTCGATATCCCAGGGCTCGATTATGGTGCCATCATCCCTAAAGGCGACTATGTGACCGCATGTCTGCTCAGCAGTCATGGGAATCTTGGCACAAATACAATGGATACCTTTCTGAACGAGCCCGCCGTGCGGAGCGTTTTGCCTCCTAACTTTTCATCACTACAGTCTGCCTGTCATTGCGGTCCCCGCATTAATATAGCGGGAAGTGCACAACCCTTCGGCGATCGTATCGTGTTCATTGGTGACAGCGGAGTAAGCCGCCTCTACAAAGATGGGCTTGGTGCGGCTTATCGGGCTTCGAAAATCGCAGCCACAACAGCTGTGTTCCAGGGCATCTCAAGTAGCGACTTCAAGAAGCACTACTTACCGTTCTGCCGGAGACTGGAGTTCGACAATCGAATCGGGAAGTTTCTCTTCCGGATTGTCGGCCAGATACAGAAAATGCGGTTTGCGAGGCGAGCAGTTCTTCACATGGTCTCCACTGAACAGAAAGGAAAAGCGATGGCCGAACGCGGCATGAGCGCACTCATGTGGGATATGCTCACCGGAGGAGCTCCCTATGGAGAGGTTTTGAGGCACGCCTTACATCCCAGCTTTTGGACTCGCCTCCTTTGGAACGCCTTGGTTTCACTCATCTCTCCAGATGGAAATGAACCAGCTGCGCATAAACCTGTTCCCGCTATATCACAGGATGCACCCGATTCACAGGCCCGGGAGGTAAACACCATGAGCTTAGGAGCACTGGGTCAGGACTACCAAGATGGTGAAATCATTGTGCGCCAGGGAGAGCTCGGTGATTGCATGTACGTGGTTCAAGAGGGTCACGTGGAGGTGCTCATCGAGTCTGAGAACCATCAGGTTCAACTCAGTATATTGGGCAAGCATGAATTCTTTGGTGAGATGGCCATTTTCGACCATGAGATCCGGTCTGCTACCATCCGTGCGTTGGGCCCTGCCCGAATTCTCACAGTCGACCACAAGAATCTTCTGCGACGCATTCATGAAGATCCCTCCCTGGCATACCATCTTTTGCAGGTGATGTCCAATCGCGTTCGCAGATTGAGCGGAGAAGTGGCAGAACTAAAACGGTACCCTGATCAGGCAGTACCCGTATCTCAAACCACCAGTGGAAACAAAGTATGAAAGACTTCTCCCACTATAAAGAAGTTGGCAAGACATCGAACACCGTTGTCTACACTTTGGAATCCGACCTGGACATTCTGATCATCGTCCCCCGGGAAGGCACGATGGACAATGCCAAAGACGCGCACGAAAACGTAGCGTATTTTCATAGCTATGCCCGTTCCTTGGGCAAGCCATGCGGTAGTGTGGTGATCATGGTGAATATGCTTTCCCAGGATGCCGAAGCACGCCGGGCCTATCAAGAAATAGACACCAACCTGTTTTATGCTGGCGGACTAGTGGTAGAAGACGCCCTTTCGCGAGCGCTCGGCAGTTTCTTCCTTGGACTCTCCCGCCCCAAGGTACCAACCAGGCTATTTGATACTGTGGATAAAGCTATCGCATGGATTAAAACCATGCGACCAAAGAAAGATGAAGGAGAGGGCAATGCCTGATAAGATGAAAAAAGTTGGGAGCGCTCCACATCACGATCTCTTAGTTGCTGAGGCGGACGACATTCTGATTGTCTTGCCGGAGGAAGGCTTTAAGGACACCCCAGAAGCCTCCCGCATCACGGTGGCTGTCTTGCAGGAGTATGCCCGTAAACTGGGCAGGAAATGCGGACTGGTCATCATGGCGAATAATTTGCTCGCCCAGGAGCCTGAATCTCGCCGGGTCTACGCCGAGAACATCGTCCCCGAGCTCTTCTTTGGCATCACGATGGTGGTCAACAACCCGATATCGCGCATCATTGGAAGCATGGGGTTGCGTCTCAGTACGCTGCGAGTTCCGATCTGTCTGGTTGAAGATGTCGAGGCTGGTATCGACTGGTTAGAAACTCAGCGGAAAGAATAGGCCGATCTCAAGCGAAAGAGGTAGTGGAGTGCATCCATGCTTTCTCGGGAATTGATCGAAGGATTTCAGCGACTAGTGGCGGGCGATTTTTCCTATCGCCTGCCGCGCAAATCTGCGGGCAATGAAGCGGACACGCTCGCTCTTTCCTTTAATGCCGTTGCGGACGAGCTGAAACGCACCGTCGGAGAGATGCGGGCCAACGAACAAAGATTGAATCATGCAGTGGATATCATCTCTGTCGCGCTGATGCAAGTCGCCGAGGGGAATTTGGATGTCCATATCGAGCGCGATTACAGAGGTGATCAGATCGACGTGTTGGCGTTCCTGGTGGATACGACCATCGGCGAATTAAGAGTGCGGGTTGCCGAAAACGCGCGGCGCAGCGCGGAAATTCAAACGGAACTGGAAGAGTTGGTTGAAGAACGCACGCGCGAACTGCGCGAAGCCCGTGACGCCGCTGAATCAGCCACCCGCGCAAAAAGCGCTTTCCTGGCCACCATGAGCCACGAGATCCGCACACCTATGAATGCTATTATCGGTATGACGAGCCTACTGTTGGATACCGCTCTAACCCCCGCGCAGCAAGAGTTTGCATCTACTATCCGCACTAGCGGCGATGCGCTACTCGCCATCATCAATGAAATACTCGACTTCTCCAAAATTGAGGCCGGGAGAATTGAACTAGAAGAGCGTGCCTTTGATCTGCGTCAATGCGTGGAAAGCGCCATGAGCCTGCTGCTCGACCAAAGTGTGGAAAAGGGTCTGGAGCTTTCATGCGTCATCGATCCGCAGGTGCCAGCCGCCATCTTCGGGGACGAACCCCGCCTGCGCCAAATCCTACTCAACCTGCTCAGCAACGCCATCAAGTTTACAGAGGACGGTGAGGTGACCATCGGCATCACGAGCACGAGTGCGGCTGACCCGTCCTTGCATGAACTGCATTTCTGGGTGCGGGATACTGGCATAGGCATTTCGCCGGATCGCGCGGACAAGCTCTTCCACGCATTCAGCCAGTTGCACGGCTCCACCACCCGCAACTACGGTGGCACCGGACTAGGGCTGATCATCAGCAAGCGTCTAGCTGAACTTATGGGTGGAAGCCTGTGGGTGGAAAGCACAGGAATCAAAGGTCAGGGAAGTACTTTCCACTTTACCATCAATGTGAAGGAGACAGAAACTCTGCCAGAGGTTTCCCATGAGCCGGCGCAACTCGACTTGCGTGGCAAGCGAGTGCTGATCGTAGATGATAATGCCACGAACCTTCGCATCATTTCGCTCCAAATTGCGGCCTGGGGTATCGAGCAAAAGGCAACTCAGCATCCGATGGAGGCTCTGGAGTGGATCCGACAGGGCGAAGCTTTCGATATCGCGCTGATCGATCAACAAATGCCCGAGATGGCCGGCCCGCAGGTGGCGGCCGAGATCCACAAATTGCAGAAGGACAAGAGCTTCCCGCTTGTGCTGATCAGTTCCCTGCCAGTTGAGCTGCAAGAAAACGGATTGTTCACTGCCCAGCTACTGAAGCCTGTTCGCCCCTCCCAGCTATATGACACCTTGGTTGGGATTTTGGCTCGTGCCGGACCGCGTACAACAACGTATGACGCGGGCGCCCCCTCAATTTTTGACCCCGAAATGGGAAAGCGCCTACCGCTACAGATCCTGGTGGCTGAAGACCATGTCACCAATCAACGGCTCGTTCTGCTCACGCTGGAGAGGCTGGGATATCTCGCGGATATCGCCGCCAATGGCCTCGAGGTGCTGGATGCGCTCGACCGTCAACCATATGATGTGATCCTGATGGATGTACAAATGCCGGAGATGGACGGCCTGGAAGCTACCCGCCGTGTCCGCCAGCGCTGGCCCGGCCAAGAAGGTCCGCGCATCATAGCGATGACAGCCAATGTGACAAAGGATGACCGCCAAGCTTGCCTAGATGCCGGTATGAATGACTATCTGCCCAAGCCGATTCGCGTTGAAGAACTGATAGCGGCGTTGAACAGGTCACAACCGTTGAATGGAAAAAGGCGGCTGATTACTGATGGCAGACACTCTAGTAGCACCCCGAAGAGAAACAACCAAACAAACGATGTCTCTGATGGGATTCTCGACCCATCTGCATTGGACGCGCTGCTGAGACTTGTGGGAGATGACGAGACTTGTTTCCATGAAGTCATCCGCAGTTTCCTAGCTGAGACACCACCCTTGTTCTCCAGGCTGCGAGATGCATTAAGAATTGGAGATCAAGAACTCTTCCAGCGTGCTGCACATACGCTCAAATCCAGCAGCCGGGATTATGGGGCTGTGCGGCTCTCAGATTTCTGCCAGCAACTGGAGATCCTCGGAAAGACCGGAAAGTTGGAAGCGGCGATGGGACTTGTGCTGCAAACCGAGGCGGAATATGAGCAGGTGAAACTGGCGTTGGAAAAGATCAGCATTGGAGGGTCAGATGTTTAAGGGACAGGGACACATCCTGGTTGTAGACGACGATTGCACCAACCGCCTGAAACTCTTGCTGGGATTGAAACAGCAGGGACATATCGTGAAAGAGGCTGAAAACGGGCAGCAAGCCTTGGGGAAATTGAGGGCTGAATCTTTCGACCTCGTTCTACTTGACATCATGATGCCGGAACTGGACGGTTACCAGGTATTGGAGGAAATGAAGAACGATCCTGTTCTGCGGGATGTACCGGTGATCGTCATCTCGGCTCAGGATGAACTGGAAAGCATGGTAAGAGGGATCGAACTGGGTGCTGAGGATTATCTTCCAAAACCGTTTGAGCCGGTGCTGCTCCGGGCGCGAATAGGCGCTTGCCTGGAAAAGAAACTCCTGCGCGACGAACAAAGAAAAATACTCCATAGATTTGCGACCCGGGAGATCGCAGATGAACTCATGACGAACGGGTTTTCGCTGGGCGGCAAGAGAATGGATGCCAC
>DATGYJ010000659.1:0-6327 GCA_035298105.1 Anaerolineales bacterium
CGGTTGTTCAGGGTGTCTCTCGTTGTATGACAGCAGGTAGGCGATGGTCACCCCCAGGGAAATGGAGTCCATCCCGTAATTGTCACACAAATGGATCAGCCGGGCTGCCTGGCCGGCATCATGGATGCCTATATTGGTGCCGAGGAGATTGAGCGGTTCATAGTCGAACTTGGCCAGAAACTTGCCGGTGCTGCCGTCTTCCCTCTTTTCGTGGACATTGTTATGGCAGGTTATCCCGCAGCGATAGCAAGCTTCCGATTTGATCACAAACTGCTTTTCCACATGTTCCCGAAACAGTTTCTCCGGCAGGGCGTTGCCCTGGGGCCGGAAGTTGTTGACCGGCACGGCATGAAAGGCCTGCAGGACATCGTAGGCGGCCCAGGTGCCGCCGCCGCCGCCGCGGCTGATCGGCTGCAGTCGTGCCGACCCTCCCCCTTTGACGACGTTGATGTTGACTTTCTTGATCTCGGGTGAAACGGCCTTGATCTTGTCGCTGCTTTGGGCCACCAGGGCGAGGAGGTTCTTGTAGCCCATGAGGCTGCCCATGCCGCCGCGACCGGCAAAACGCATTTTGTCCTCACCGGATTTGAGCTGGTTGTCGGTTGAGAGCGCTACCGCCCCCATGTAGACACTCTCCCACTGCTCCCCGGCCTGGCCGATTGCAGCAAAGTGGGCATTGCCGTATTCCTTCTGGAGAGTCATCATCTTGTCGTGGGTGGAAAGGCCGAGCAGATGGTCGGCCGGTTTCAGCTCTACCTGCGGACCTTCCGCGGTTTCCCTGATTAAGGCATAGACCGGTTCTTCGGAGCGGTTTTCGAAGATCAGTTCATCCAGGCCGGTCCACTTCAATTTGGCGCCGAAGTTTCCGCTGCCGGTTGACCACATGGCTGCCGGCAACCCCTTTTTCGACTCTTTGAGTGGGCTGTAACCGGAAAAATAGGTGCGCATGCCGGTCATGGCGCTGCTGCCGGTCAGCAGGCCGGTATTGACAATCAGCGGGTTGTCCTCGCAATAGGCGTGGCTGATAGTTCGCTCCGCCAGAATCTGGAATGAGCGGCCAAACCCCCCCAGTACGTCCTCCATATTTCGGCAGGGAACATCTTCCAAGCGCGTATTGCCACTCTTCAGATCGACCGTACAACGTGCATAAAGCACAGAGGATGGTTCAGATGCGGGATCTGAGGTGAAAAATTTCATACTGATTACTCCTTAGTTTAGGCAGATCGGCTCTACAGCGCAAAGATACTTTTCCCGAACTACCCGCCATCTATGAAAGGCAATAAGCACAATTTATCACCTTGATTGAGTACATCTTCGACGCCTGCATGAATGTCATTGATAAGCACGATCCCGAGAAGATTATTTGGGATCCGGAGTTCCTCAACCACCTGTCGCACGCATGTTGCAGAAGGATACTCGCGGACTTCTTCCTTGAATCGACCGATTCGAAATGGCCCAACCAGTCTTATGGTAACATTCATCTATGTCCCCTTATTCTTGCGGGCAATGGACGTTGTCCATTCAAAAAGTTTACGACTATATTCATAACGCCGGCATTTCTCGAAGGTGTGCTTCGATAAGCTCTTGATAACCATCCGCTGGATCATTGCGGTACACCATTGATGAGGCAATCTCGCTGGCCATTATGGCATACTGGTACTTGACCGGCAGCCCCTTGACCCGCGTCCGGTAGCGCGGCATGGTGACCAGCAACCGGGGGAGATGGGCGAGTATCGCTTTTCTATAGAGCGGCTTGGCGCTGAGATTCGGATTTTGCTGGAAAAAGCTGAACAGCCGGGCATAGTGCCCGTTGATCTCGGTACTGATTTCGTTGGATATTTCCGTGTAAAGCTTGGTCCCGCCCGCCTCCCGGTGGCGGCGGAAGATAAGTCTGGCCTCGTCTTCTGCGCGTTTGTTGAGAATGTCGATGACATCCGCCACGTATGTTCCCTTCTGACCGAGGAACTCATTCTCGCTCAGCAGCAGGTTAGCAATGATTTCATAGGAGGAGGAGATAACTCCGCATTTATTTGCTGAGGCGTCACGCATGACTACGATGCCGCGTTTCTGCAGCATGGTGCGGGCCTCGGGGGTGATGTAGGAGTTGGCCCCCTCGATGATCGCGCGGTTTAACGGTGTGCCGTCCGATGTGAACAACAGGTGACAGTTGCTTGCGTTTATGGTTTCGGGCCGGCCGCCGGCCGGGATGAACAGGTCGGCCGACACCGTAAAGATGAGGCTGTTGTACTCACGGTAAAACTCGTCATTGGAGACCCATAGTTCCTGAAGTCCTGCTTCGGTGCGGATGACCTTGCGATACAGCTCCCTCATCCCCTCGCGGCGGGTCTGATAGCGATAAATTATGGCCCCGCCGGGGTGCAGCGCCTCGGGATCGAACCCTTCGATGTCCGATTGAAGAATAACGCGGGAGAGTGCTTCCCGATCGGCTCCGGTCGGATCGTACAGAGCCCCGGAGCCGTCGATGATCAGCTTGATCGCAACTTTCGGACACCGCTCCAGCAGCAGGCGCATGGCGTTGCCCGCGACATCGCCGTTGGGACCGCCGGTGAACTTGACCGAGAACTGGCCCTTGTCAATGTCAATGCCGAGTTCGGCCATGGTGATCTCTGCAAACTTGATCACACCGGTAGAAGTGACGCCGTACTCCTTGTGGTTAATACCGACTTTCTTGCTTGACATGATGCCGTTGCCGAGAAGGTAGCCGCGTTTTACCGACTGGGCAGCAACGAGTTCGACCATAACATCGTGCATGTTCTCGTCGGGACCAAGCTCAATCGGCTCATCTTCACAGTAGTAGTCGATCACCCGGGGATCTTTTGCCTTGCCGTTCTCAGTGACAAAGATGTCAAGAAAGGCGTTGATCAGGCCGTACTGGAGCTTGTAGAGCCTTTGGGTGACCAGTTCCCGATCTTTCTGCCCTGCAGCGTCAAGAACTACAACCATCTTCGAACCACCCTCGTAAATATCCTTGTTCTTGAGGTGCTGGGTATGGGCCAGCACGTAATTCTCGCGAAACAGGGTATTCGCGCAGGTGACGTAGTCGTCGCGTCCGTTGGTGATCAATGTCCGCCAACCGCCGCGCGCGATATCCGAAAAACCGATATGGTAGCCGGAACCGTACCGCCCATAGAAGTAAGTGATGCGGAAAGGTCGGTCTGACGGCAAGTCGCACGTGAACTTCCGGTCAAGCTCCTCCAGGTAGGCGGGATCGATGCGAAAAGCCAGGGCATGTTTCTCCAGTACAAAAAAATTGGTCTTAAGGACATGGCGGATAAACAGGAGTGCACAGCGAAAAATGGTGCGCCGGAAATCATCGAGGAAGCGGTGGCCAGTGTCGTAATTGTCAACTATTCTCGTCGTTTCTTCCAGCAGCTCCTGATACCGGATCTGACGGTCAGACACCTGTGGATCGAAACGCGCCTTGAAAAGTTTGACCAGATGCAGTGCAATGTCGGGATGGTTGTGGAAAGCCCTCATTATCCCTTCCAGGTCGAAGGTTTCCGGGTGGGTATGTGCAAGATTCGTGTGGCAGAAGCCGATAAAGGCATCGACCAGCAGAGCATCGTCGCCGCTCATGACTCCATTGATTACCATATCCCGGTATGAGGCCGAGGCGGTGGAGAGAATCTGGGTTGCATAGAGCTCCTGTTTCAGTTTAGCAAACAACTCGGAATCCTTGGCAACCAGTTTTCCGTCGCGAGTTGTCACATAAAACGTGCCCAAGAAATAGGGGTGGATCTTATTGCTGATGGTCAGGCAATACGCTCGTTTCACGCTTACCGCCAAGCGGTTGAAAATCTCCATTACCTGCAACAGAAAATCCCGTTGAGGCGGATTGCCGACCGCGAACATCAGTCGTGCTTCACTGCCGCCGTCAGACCGCTCAGCTTCTTCCACATCAAGATGGATGCCGTCGTGCCGGATGGCCTGTTGATAGAGCGAGAGTATACGGGCGACACGCACTGCCGGCGAGGTGCGCACGTAGCTCTGATTGTTCAGCCAGAGAATATGCAACAGGTCATCAAGCCCTGCATGGTCGAACTCTGGATAACACTGCTTTAGAGCCGCAGCCACCTTACGCCGGATTCCCGCAGGGCAACCATCACTCCCGGATTGTGCAACTTCCCGTGGAGACTTGCGATCAAACTCGAAACGCTGAATCTCCAGTTGGTGTGGTGAATCGGGGAGAGGACCTTCGGATACGGCAAAGTGAGCATAGGATATCTCCCGCTCCTGCAGGGTACAGAGCGTCTCGTACAGCGATCCCGGCCTGTTCAGAATTGCCATGATCAACAGTTTGTCACGGTCGGCGAGAATCATCCGCCGGTTCTGCGCCAGACTTTGTAGCCCGGTGGCGACTGTTGAAATAACGTCAATATCGTCTTGTAAGGTCATAAAAACATAAGGATGATAATTATTGTAAAGCCATTTCAGGTTCTGGCCCGAGTAGCCGTTATTGGTCCTGATTGCCTTCTGCACTTTGCGATTTAATGAATTCTCAATAGTTGGCATCATTCACTAGCTCCTTTGTCTAAACTTTGATGATGCTGTCACAGCATAAGGTGTGCCAAGCACATACTCTTATAATCCAGGCGACATTGAGACATCGCGTCCCAAGCCTTTCCATGCTTGCACCCATCCGCTATTAGATGCCTTAAAATTTGACTGCCTTATGGCGGACTTGCGACGAAAGGCAAATCATGGATCACCTGAATTTGTTCTCCATGCAGAAATCTATAATGCGGTTTTGCATGAGCAAATGCACCATTGAATCATTTTGACAGCTTCAACCCGGAACACAGTTCTTGATCTCAAAATAAAAAAACCACCCTTTGACTGAGTCGAAGGGTGGTTCCGTTTTAAGATATTAACATGCTTACTAAAGTGAAAACAGGTCGGCCAGAGAAGCCCGCAGGAGCGGGAGATATTCTCTGGCCGTGTTCAACTCACCTTACAAATGGTACGTCTAAGTCATGAGACCAGGCCTACGGGACCAAAACCCGTTCGTATTCCATGCCGCCGGAGTCTAAGTCCAAATCGGCTAAATCCTGTTGCCTCCTGTGAGACTCCAGCGATGAGCTATAGAATGTGCTCTTGTATTTCAGGCGGTAGAAGGTCATCGGGAGTATGCCTGCGGCGATTGTGCCAAAGGTCACCAGGGTGGCGGTAATGCCCAATGTGGGCAACTGCATGACACCCACTATCAGCAAGAATATGGCAGAGGCAATCGGCCATGCGCCCCGCATAACGCCGTGTTTCCGATCCAGATGCAAGGTTCTGCGGTAGTACCAACCACAGGCGAGTCCGGTCATTCCGTAGTAAAACGATACCATCACGCTCACGGAGCTGATCATGGTCATCATCAGCTTGTTAATGCTTTGGCAATAACTCGAAATCCAAATCGTGGCGAGAGAGAATACCAGGACAAGAATACCGGCAAGCCACGGGGTTTCGTACTTATGGTGGATCTCGCCAAGCTTTTCGTGAAGGACGCGGTCTCTCCCCATTGAAAAGAGAGTGCGAGACATCTGTATTAGCTGGGTCTCTATTGCTCCCAACGTGCTCAGGATAACGGCCAGGATTGCGATATTTCCCCAGGGAGCCGGCAAAACGGCCTTGCCGAGCGTCGTCAGTACGGCGGCGGGGTTATTGCTTACCTGTTCCTGGCTCAAACACATCTGAGCCATTACCGTAACGGTAATCATCATTACCATGATGCCGACCATACCGAGAACACCGCTTTTCCCGGGAGTTACATGTTCTCCTGTCGTCTCCTCGGCAACATTGGACGAGACGTCCCAGCCAAAGTAGTAGAAGATTGCCACCAGCATGCCAGCCATGAAAGTTTTGAAATCCGGGAAACCGGATGGAAGGAACCAATCTCTTCTTATGGGATTAACAGGGTGAGCCGAGAACTTGACAATGGCACCGCCGCAGAGTGCGGTCAATGCAATCAATTCGATACCGGTCATCAACTTCTGAAAGGTGGCTGCAATGTGTACACCCTTGATGGTCAGGATCGCGACGGCCGCAAACCATGCCGCGCCAACTAAAGTAACCCAGAAGACTCTGTCCGCGTAGGCAGGGGCAATCATATCGAGCGTTGCCACGCCGATGGGTACTGCAGCAGTCACCATGTAGGCAATACTCAAGACCATAAAAGTCCAGGCGCAAATGAAGCCGAGATAGGGATTCACAGATCTCCCAACCCAGGCATAAACAGCCCCGGCATCCGGCTCGAGTACGACCTCGCCATCGATGCCGAAGGCATTTTACGCGAAGACGTCCCGCGAGAATCTGCGCTCC
>DATGYJ010000660.1:0-5916 GCA_035298105.1 Anaerolineales bacterium
CGGCACATGGAGGACTTGCGGCTCTTTGCTGAGGTCGAGCCAGCCAGCCGTAGGGAGTGTGTCGTGGTTCACGCCGACTGTCATCAAATTCGAGCCTGAGGCGGACTGCGCAGTCAGGGGCTCCGCAAAAAGCGCCTGGGGCTCTGTATAAAGCGTATTGATCGGGACAGGGCCGTCGCCGAACCCTTGCTTGAGGATCGCTCTTTTGTATATATCGTTCACGAGGTGCGGCCAAAAGTAGACGAGGAGCAACGTGCCGAGCGCCCATGTCACAAGCATAACCGAACCGAATATGAGCAAATGTTGATTCATGCTCGGCCTCATGGTGATGCGACAACCGGCGGCACTTTGTATTCGCCGTCGAGAATGGTTTGACCCGGTAGATACGCCCGCAGCCAGAGTATGAAATTGCCGGAGGGCGCAGGCAGCCAGTTGGATTCGTGGCCCATCGGCGCGGTATTCTGAAGATAGATGTCAACGGAACCGTCGGCGTTCGGCACGAGACCGGAGCGGTCGCCCACGCTGTATCTGTTGATCGGATTCGCCACGAAGCGGTTTTTCGCATCGCTCATCGTCAGCGACCAGAACGCATTAGTGGGAGGAAGTTGACCCGCTGGGAAGTGCATGATGTAGTCGTGCCCGCCGTTCAATGTGTGTCCAGTGCCATCTTTGCTCGTCGTCCAATACATCGCCTCTTGCGGTACGTTCACCGGGCCAAGAAATATGACATTGCACGCGGCTCGCCGCAATAGGCCACTGCCGGGCTCGCCGCATCCGAACATGGTGGTCCAGCCGTTGACTTTCGTGATATAGGCGTTCCCGATAATTAATAACGTGACAAAAGCCAACCCAGCGCCGACAAGAATGCCTTGAATAACATCCGAGGTTATAGTTCTTGTATATATATGGGTTGGGTTCAAAATCCGTCGCGCACTAAATATGAGCGCCCCGACAATAAGAGAGCCGATTATATAAGTTAGGACAGTGCGGTTCATAGATATCACTTCTTTTGCGAGTATCAGTTAGAGCGGCGTATAACGGTGTGCGTTATAACGGTGTGCGTTACTTGCTGGTGGACGGGATTGCGCACGCCGCGCAAAGCAGCGGCAGTCCCGGCGCTCGCCCGGGACGAGATAACGCCACTTTGACGGAATCAACCTCAAGCCATTGAAACTGCCCGCAGGGCGTGCGGCGCGTACCACCACTATAACCCCGGTGTTTGCTGCCGAGGTGTACATGGCGAAGCATCCCGCGCAGCGGGGCCGTGTTGGGCACCGTTTTATTTTTCAGAGAGCCAATCTGATAAATGTTTCTTTACTCTACTCAATCTTTCACTGGAAATTTGACCGATTGCACCAATAAGTATCTCCCCGGACACAACGGCGAGCCGACCGACGCGGATCACGCTCGTAATCTTCAACCCACTTTCCCCAAAATCATTATCATTTTCTCCTACAATCTCATCAAATCCCTCAACAAACTGGTGGGTTTGTGATGAAATCATGCAAATGAGCCAGTCATCATAATTCCAGGTAATTTGCCCAACAAAAGGGCGGGACGTAATTTTCCTGCTTCAAGGTCAGTTTGGGGAAAACGAAATACAACGACCTGCCCTGCTTCCTTCATCCGAAAGTTACCCTCAAGTCTGAGAGGCTGTACGAAACGGTCTCTTCTTCCAGGTCACGCATAGCTGAAGAGAGGGAAAGAGTTGCCCAATCCTGTTGTTCTTGTTGTTCGGCTTTCATTACCAGGTACTCGACAAAGTCAAGCAACTCTTCCTGAAAAGAACGCGGTAATTTCTGCACATACTGGTGAATTTTCTCGTCAAGTGTCATGGCGAATTACTCCACTCATTAAATAACTCACAACTATTATTTTAATTTTACTCCAATAGAGAAATGTTTAGAAACTCTTTTCAAACAAGGTGGCTAACTTTGTGCGACATGGTCCCCTTTAGGGGATACCCGTCGCGCACGCCGCCTTCGGGCGCCAGTCCCTGAAGCGTAACGAAGGGGGCCGGCGGGTGGGACGAGACAACGCCACTTTGACGAGACCAACTTCGAGCCACAGAAACTGCCTGAAAACCCGCACGCTGCGAAGCCGCAGTCCCACCATCACACCTGCATGTTTTGCCACACTCCCTGGCACCGCCCGCCACTGCGAAGCGTCCCCGAAGCGTAGCGGAGTGGGAGGGCAGGTGTGCGCTGGACGATTTGCCAAGCAAATCGAGTGCAGGTGAGCAAATCACGTGCGGTGCCAGGGTGACCCCGGCGCACTTTGCCGGGGTTCGGGTGCACGTTGTGCTAGCCAGCTTCTGGTATTGATCGCGTGAATGCTCACGGCATTCAAGTTCTTTATCCTCAACCATACCAGGGTTTTTCGTCTGGTTCGACTCGTAACCCATCCATTAACTTGTTGAAACCGCTGAACAAATCCACAACTGCAATTAGTTCGAGTATGGCTTCATCATCTAATCCTAATTTCTGCACCGCAGAAGTATGAACGGCTAGTCAATATTCACAACCATTTACCGCCGACACAGCAACCGCAATAATCTCTTTCGTCAAACGGTCGAGTTTCCCTGGTTCAATCATCACTGCCCTGGCTTTGTTCCAATTCGCTTCCAAATAGTCTGGCTTAGAAGCCATGACCTTGTAGAGATTGGGAACAAAGTCAATTCCGAGGCGAGATTTGATATCTTCATAAACTTCTTTGACTTTGCCAGTCGCTTCTTCTTCAGGGATCATCTTGATGGATGCCATTGTTTTATCCTTTCTTTAGCTGAGTTTTGCACATGTCTGTCGTTGGCGTTCCGACATACCAAGAACATATCATGTGTCAATGAGTACAAATCTAATGACTACTGTGACAATACAGCTGGCCAACGGTTGGCGTTACCCGTTGCGTTAGCACCCCTGCGAAGCGCCCTGTGGGTGTAAAGGGCTGGTGGGCGGGATGAGGCAACGCCACTTTGCCGGAACCAACTTCAAGCCACGACAACTGCCTGAAAAAGCGCCGACTCCCACGATCATGACCCTGGTGCTCGTGCGGGGTCGGGTGCACACTGTGTTAGCCCGTTTCACGGTTGTGGACGCGATATTGCGGAAAGCGAGCAACAACTGTTTCAAGGATTTGTTTGGCTTCTGCTTCATCAATGCCAGCTGCGAAACGAAATGTTTTTGCACCATAATCGAATGCTAGAAGTCCACCACCAGACATACCCCAAACACTTGAAGCCCTGGACCAACCAAAAATATTGTGGTCTGCCGCCCACGGAGTAACCCGTAAATCTTTGATATGACTTGCCACATATTCCTTGGTGCGTCCGAATCCAAATATGGCTCGCTGTATTTTGATCCAATCGTAATTTACTTCGATGTTTTCTTTACCAGTCAGATGCCATAAGAAAGTATACAGAGCATAACCACCACCTGCTGTCCAGATGGTCAACCACACCAGCATGAAAAGCCCAACACCAAACAAGCCAGCTATTCCCCCCTCACCGACCTCTGGCAGGATTTCTGGTGTTTTGAATAATAACTGGGCGATCCCTGCCAAAAATATTCCCCCGACCATAATTTCCCCAAATGCCCAACCGATGAGCCAAAAGCCTAAAAAGAACATGGCAAAGTAGTTTTTGCGACTAGGAATCACTACTTTAAGTGATGACCCTTCATCCTGCATTGAATGACGTTGTTTGGGGAGTGCGACAATGGGCATTGATGATATCCTGTGAAGATTCTAATCGTATTTTGTCTTGGCGGAGAACGGGCTAACGGCTTGCGCCACCCGTTGCGTGAGCACCCCTGCGAAGCGCCCTGTGGGTGTAAAGGGCTGATAGGCGGGATGAGACAACGCCGCTTTGCCGGGACCAACTTCAAGCCACCCAAACTGCCTGAAAACGCGGCGAGTCCCACCATTATGATCCGGGTACTCTCGCAGGGGTCGGGTCCACGCTGTGTTGAGCGACCCAAAAGAACGCAAGACTCTCTGACTAAAAAAAGCCACCACTGTTCACTAGACGAAATTATTGCACAGACTTCTTCTACTGGCAATCTCCAAATAGAACCCAGTCTTGAGAGATACTTTGATAGGAGATTTCAAAATCTTCATTGTCGTAATTTCGTCGCATATTCTCCACCAAAGTTTCACTTGCAGTCGACCTGATTTTAATGGAACGGTTACTGCTCCATTTTGCTTGTACTTCTACAACATTAGACACAGAAAAAATATTGCCCCGTGATAAATCGGAGATGTTCTGATCAGCCTTCAAAAGCGAAGCATTTGTGTGAAGCCGAGTTGTTGCACCACAATCACTCCGAAATATGACCACCTTGTATTGGCGATCTGGTGAATACACTTCATTCAAAATTTCATTACCACATGTTACTGAAAACACGTTGACAAACAAAGCTCCGCATCCAAAGAGTACTGCATAAACCACTGCAAGTATGATAGTCGAAATCGCAACTATTTTGAAGTAATCTGCAACACTGCGTTTGGACGAGGCTGACTTATTCATAATTCTCCTGGGAATCTGAGGAAGCATCCCCGAAAGGGCTGGTGATCTCGACACGGCTACGCCAGTCGATCCGGCGGGGCGGGACGGGATAACGCCCTTTGCCGGGGATCGGGTGCACGCTGTGTTAGCCGGCATCCGAGAATATGATTAATTCGTCCAATGCCATGTTAAATTCTTTTGGATGACTTAGCATAACCATGTGGTCACTGTCTATACTGTATCTGGTTTTGATGGAGAGATTGTCTGCCATTCTATTCTGTAAATCAATTGATCCTGTTTTGTCCTTTGTCAGTCGGATGTATGCCATTGGTATCTCTGGAACTCCATCCCAATTTATTTGTTCAGTTATTGTGCACATCGGCTCAGGATAAAGGTTTTGTTGAAGTACATAATCAATGACGTCAGGCGAAGAGGTATTGCAGAATATATTTCTGATCGCCTTTTCCTGCTTACTGGCTGGGACGCAGTCATGTTTGATTTGTTGCTTTATAGCGATTCTATTGAGAACTCGAATGGGAGCGGGAAGGAAGTGAAGCGCAGTTGTGTGGTTTCTAGGTATGTTTGCACAAACGAAAATGATCTGCTTTACCTTTTCAGGAAGTTTCTTTGCAACGAGAGGAGCGATCAGGCCTCCACCCGAATGAGCGATGATCACTACGCGAGCCCATTTTGAGTCGTTAATCATTTCCGTAACAAACTCAACACAATCATTCAAAGTAGAATGTATGCGGTTGTAAACATTATTTTCTTTGATTCGCCTGGGTATCAAGACAGCATTGCCAAGATATTTCTTGTCTACGAATTTCCATACCCATGTTGACATCAAGCCGCCTGGAATAAAAACAAAACCGACATCAGACATTTTTTGTTGCTCCTCTTCGAATGATCAATCCAGGAAGAATCTCAACCCCAGAATTGCCAGCGAACTAGAGTGTCAGCCGCAAATTTTCCAGGCGAAACACTTGTAGCTGGCATACAACCCTGAGCGAACCCTCATACGCATCGCCCAATTAAGTATTTGGTTGGCTTCATCCATACAATAGCTTCTATCCAGCATTTGTCATCATTGATCTAGAATTTAGCATCTCTCCACCTAAACCGCTAAAACCACCATTCACTGTCGAAATTATACGCCCTCACCGGGAAAGTCAGGCGCCGAGGCCCAATAATCTGTCTTGAGCATAGCGCCCTGATTGCATCACACCTGTACGGCGAACCAATCAGTCCAGGTCACGCTTGCAGCGTGACGAGGACAGATATTACTCTGTCTGACCCTTACCCTTGGATTGAGCCTGTCGAAATCAGAACTGGACTCGCTTCGCGCCCAGCCAGCAGACGAGACCTGCCCTGGCGTACTCTGCCAGGGGGTACGGTGTGACTTTCAGGACACACCC
>DATGYJ010000661.1:0-3074 GCA_035298105.1 Anaerolineales bacterium
AGGCAATTTCATCTTCTGCACGCCTGGGGCTGAAATCGCGCGGCTAGAGCGCCAAATCACTGATGCAGTCGGAGCGGAAGCGATCGTGCGCAGCCGACAAGAACTCGCGGTGATTGTGGCCAACAACCCATATCTTGGACAGCAAGGCGCGAATTTATTCCTGGCACGAGAACCAATCGACAAGACCAGGTCCGTTTTTCGAGACGCATTTGGACCAGAGGGCGTTCCCCCCGTCCTTTCCGGTGACACCGTCTATTTCGTATGGCCAACCCGGTTCTCGGGACGTAAGTCCGTTATTAACTTCGAGCGCGAACTTGGTGTCTTGGGCACGATGCGGACATCGAGAGTTATCGTTCGGGTGCTAGAGATGATGAACTCTTGAATGGTAACAGCTGAAAAAGCCTTATCATTAATGTTAAGCTGCCCAATACAGCGTGCACCCGATCCCCGGCAAAATACGCGGGGGCCGCACTGGCACCACACGTGATTTGCCTGGCAAATCATGCAGGTGTGGTGGTGGGACTCGCCGCACGCCCTGCGGGCAGTCAGACAGTTTTCGTGGCTTGAAGATGGTTCCGGCAGATCGGCTTTATCTCGCCCCGCTGGATCGACTGGCGAAGCCGTGTCGAGATCACCAGCGGCTAACGCAAACCGTTGGGCTTCGGTCAATAATTCTGTTCTCGACAAATCAATGTGCAATAGAGTGAACACTATTTATTTTCTCCGCCAATACCAGAAGTCAGGACGGGATTCGAAATGACAAGCAGTACAAAGCGAAAGACACTCATTTTGCTTGGGTTGGTGATGACCATCACAGTGATTATTGCCGCCAGCCTGTCTCAATTGGAACTCCGGCCAGGGATGCCTCTTCCAAGTATCGAGCATGGCCAGGTGGTCATTTCGCCAGAGGAACAAGAGCGGTCGGCGGCTTTCCCGGTCAGTGAACTCCTCAAAGTACTTTTTGCCCTTATCCTGGCAGTATCAACGTTCTATGTAGTTTACAGAATGATCAGGGGCATCGGCTGGGTGAACGTTGGAAGCTATATCCAGGCAATCATTGTGATCATCTTGATTGCCGGCAGCCTCATTTTCCTGATCATGCTGCTGCCCAAGACACAGAATTCCCTTTCAATGGAACTCCCTTCTCCAACCCCGATGTCGCCGGTCAGGACACCATTGGGGCCGGTGCCTACACTATTGTTTTGGCTGGTTGGGATTGCTCTGCTGGTGAGCAGCATCCTGTTGGGAATTTGGATATTTGCACCATCCAGGCGGGAAACGACAATCGATCTGGTGGGGCTTGAAGCAGAAAAGGCCCGGCAGGCGCTTATGACCGGGCTGGATTTGAAGGATGTAATTATCAAGTGCTACCGTCAGATGAGTCTTGCAGTTGAGAAAGAACAGGGGATTGAACGAAAAGATTTCATGACGACCAGGGAATTTGAAAGTTTATTGGAAGCTACCGGAATGCCTCACGCCCCCATTCATCAATTGACCCAGCTTTTTGAAGCCGTACGCTACGGAAACTGGCAGCCTAATCCTATGGATGAACAGAAAGCAATCCATTGTTTGCAAGCCATTGTATTGTACAGTCGTGATACGAAGAAGGATGACTGAAATGAAGTTCTCCAGGCGTATGATCGTTTCCATACTCCTTATGGTGCTCGTCCTTCTTTTTGGGATATTTTTTTGGCCGTTTGTTCTTAACCAAATTATTACCCCAATTGCGCTTACGGCCTGGCTGTTTTTACGGATTTTCGTTTTGAGCATTAATCAAAATTATTATTGGGGTGCGATCATTTTCGTGATAGCAGTTTTACTGTTCCGCCAGCTATTTGATGTTCCAGCCACGAATCCACCCGGGCATATCCCGGATGTAAACGATACAGTGAGAACCATCGAATACTGGCACAGCATGTTTACCCTGGCCAGCCCAAGTCCTTACGATAACCCGGCCCTTAAACGGGAACTTATACACCTGGTGGCATCCTTGTACGCGTCGAAGGAACGATCGTCGCCCAGTTTCATATTTTATGACGCGTTACAGCGTGGTGAGATCCCCCTGCCAGATCATATTCACACCTTTCTATTCCCCAATGAGCAGAAGGAATCGACGCGATCCTTTACGCGGCTCATGCGATCCGTTCGGGAGGCACCACGGAAATGGATCCGCTGCTGGACCGGGCAGGAGACGAAAGAATATCATCGAACAATCGATGAAATACTCAGTTTTATGGAAACTTCTCTGGAGATTGAAAATGGCGATGGAAAATTTACACAAAACGAGCATTGAACAAGTAGCCGAACTGTCTGCCCAGGTAATTCAGGAGGTCGAAAAGGCGGTTGTCGGGAAGCAGGAAGTGCTTCAGTTGATGATGGCGGCTTTTCTCTCTTCTGGCGGTCATATCTTATTGGAAGACTACCCGGGTCTGGCCAAGACTTTGATTGCCAATTCTTTTGCCATGGCGCTGGGAATGCAGTTTAAGCGTATTCAGTTCACTCCCGATCTTCTGCCCGGAGATATCACTGGGGGATATGTGTTTGAGAGTGATCAAAATCGCTTTACGCTGCGCAAAGGGCCGATATTTACAAACATTCTCCTTGCCGATGAAATCAACCGTGCTTCCCCGAAGACCCAATCGGCATTGTTGGAGGCCATGCAGGAATATCAGGTTAGCCTGGAAGGTGAAACCTTGTCCCTGCCTGACCCTTTCATCGTCATTGCCACTCAGAACCCGATTGAATACGAAGGTACTTTCCCGCTGCCCGAGGCTCAACTTGATCGCTTCATGATCAAGTTATCTATCGGGTATCCCAATCCAGAGGAAGAAGCCGAGATATTGAAGCGACGCGCGGAACGAAAAAAAGACGTTGTTGCTCTGCAAGCGATTATCTCCTCCGAAACTTTCCTTTCGATGCGGGCAGCGGTGGAAGATGTTTATGTGGACGCGGATGTGCGCTATTACATGGTCGACCTGGCAGTGAAATCCAGGTCACACCACCAGGTAGCCGTGGGCGTGAGTCCACGCGGATCGCTGGCACTGCTCAAGTTGTCCCGCGCCTGGGCTGCCATC
>DATGYJ010000662.1:0-28037 GCA_035298105.1 Anaerolineales bacterium
TGGACATGCACGTAGAGCCAAAAGTTGAATCAAGAAGACACTAAAGACGGGATTTGACAATTCCTCCTGAGCAGAAAGCAGTATAATCATTTTAATAAATCATCTTCAAGTCATTGAGAGGAGAATGATATGAGACGAATATTTGGCTTTTTGATCGGCGTCACGGTTGGGGGCCTGGTTGGCTCGACAATCGCCCTGTTGATGGCTCCGGAATCAGGCAATCAGTTGCGCACGGAGCTCCGCTCACGTGGGGAAAGTTTCTTCAATGAAGTACGCCAGGCGGCTGATGAGCGCAAGATCGAGCTGCGGCAGAGACTGGATATGATGCGAGAGCCGAGAGCCGAGTGAAGTATATAAGTAGACAGGTATACAAGTAAACAGGTTTTCTACTTGTGTACTTGTGTACCTGTGTACCTAACTACTTCTCCATAAAACTCTTCGGCCCTCTCCATGTTGCGCTGGTAGTCCGCCCGCGCGGTGATCATCGCTTGGTTCAAGCCTGCGGCTTTGCCCCGCAGGTTTTTGTTTTCTGTCGCGGTCACGATCGCCTTCGCGATGGAGCGTGGCTCTGTCGGATCAAATAGTAGGCCGTTTTCTTCCGGCGTGATCCATTCACGGATGGATTCCAAATCCCCTGCCAAAGGGAAGCACCCGCAGGCGATGCCTTCAAGCAGGGTATTCGGGGTGCCATCATGAATGCTTGGAGAAGCAACGATCTGTGCCCGGCGGAATGCCTCTGCCATTTGAGAATGCGATACGGGAGGCAGTAACTCAACCGCCTGACCAATCTCTAATTCTCTAATCCACTGGACCGCTTGTGATTCACCCGCCATTAGTGCAAAGATAAATTTCGCAGCGGGTTGCTTCTCTAAAACGAGGGGAATTGCTCTGAAAAAGGCCTCGTTGCAGACATAAGGACGAAATCCGCGCGGGTTGATGATGACCGGCTCATCGACCGGTTTTTCCGGCGGATAAAAAACATCGCTCCGGATGCCGCCATTGCCGGGTGCGACCAGATCGGGTTTTTCGTGACTGAAGCCCCATTCTCTGGCAAGACGCACATCGCGCTGACAATCTGCATGGAGTGCGTCGGCAACTTGCATGGTCCAGTTGGTATAGTGATTCATCAGCCGCGTGGAAACCGCATGCAGTGTAAAGTCATTTCCCCAGGTAGAGACGATCAACGGAATGCCGGTATACGCATCTGCAGCCAGCATACCTTCATATGGAATTCGCATGGCGTGGACCAGATCGGGTTTCACTCTCTCGGTAAAACCGCGCAGTCTTTCAGCTGCGCGGCGAATGGTCAGGGGGCCGAACCACTGTCTGATGGCGGTACGCAGGCGCAGGGTCCGTGCGGAGGCGGTGCCGGGCTGCTGCGTCACTTTCTTCAGCGCGCTGAAAGCCACAGGGATGATCTCCAGTCCGCTCAGATGGAAATCGGTGGAGCAGGCAAATGTAGAGGCGAGATAGACTTCATTGCCGCGTTCGGCGAAATGTCGAATCCAGTTTTGTGCAATGGGGGAACGGCCGTCAGCCACAAAAAGTAGTCTCATGATCGCGTTGCATCGTATTATATGGGATTTTCCCGGGCAATTAACATAACTCCTTAATCAGTTCCTGGTGGGTCATCCTAACTGAAGCAGGGAATTTCTGCGCTTGGTCTATGGGTCATTGTTCATTGCCACGGCTAGCTAGCCAGGAGCCGGCGCTGCGCTCAGCGCGATAGTTCTACATTGCCCGATAGACCGAGACGCGGTATATTTGGTTCGCCATGAGCAAGGGACGCATTTTGGTCGTTGAAGATAATATGGATAATTATGAACTTGTGCGTTTCGTTCTGGAACGTGCAGGGTATGATGTTTTCCTGGCGGTGAATGGACGGGATGGGGTGGCCGCGGCTCGTTTTCAGAAGCCGGACCTGATCCTGATGGATTTGAGCATGCCTGAAATGGATGGATGGTTAGCGGCTCAAAAACTGAAAGCAGATGATTCCACAAAATCGATTCCACTATATGCACTGACTGCCCACACATTGCCAAGCGACCGCAAGCGGGCGATCGAGGCAGGCTGTGACGGATATGTTTCGAAACCCATTCATATGGATGGGTTTTTGAAAATGATCGAGGGGGTCTTCGGTAAGCATCAGGAAAAGAAGAAAAGACGAAAGGCCCATGAAATAAATCAATAAAGTGATCGTCATTTGCCTCGAAACCGAGGCTGTGCCCTTGTTGATCATCACTTGATCCTGCTTGTGCGGGAAAACCATTAAACAAAGAGGTATAACACTATGAAACAAATCTGTGTGATCGGCGTTGGATATGTAGGGCTTGTGACCGCCGCCTGTTTTGCCGACCTGGGGAATCGCGTCATTGCGCTCGACGTTGATGAGCAACGCGTCCAAAATCTCAAGAAAGGGATCATGCCAATCTACGAGCCCGGCCTGGAAGAGTTGGTGAAGCGCAATACGAAAGGTGGAAGGTTATCTTTCACCACTTCGTATGCCGAGGCTCTCAAAGACGTGGAATTTGCGTTTATTGCAGTGGGAACTCCCTCGGGTGTGGATGGCAATGCGGATTTGAAATACGTAGAGTCGGCAGCCAAATCTATTGCGCAGAACATGACTGCCCCGCTGATTATCATCAACAAGTCCACGGTGCCGATCGGGACCGGAGATTGGGTTGCCGATGTTGTGAAGGGCGCACAGCCCAAGCCAATTGATTTTGCAGTGGTATCCTGCCCTGAGTTCCTGCGGGAAGGCTCAGCCATCGGTGATTTCATGAGCCCGCATCGCACCGTTATCGGGTCGCTAGATCGAGATGCTGCGAATCAAGTTGCTCAATTGCATTTGGCTCTCCGTGCTCCGATTGTTATTACCGACCTGCGCACCGCAGAAATGATCAAATATGCCAGCAACGCGTTTTTGGCGGCAAAGATCTCGTTCATTAACGAGCTGGCTGATCTGTGTGAGCTGGTTGGGGCGGATGTGAAAGAAGTTGCTGCAGGCATGGGTTATGATGCGCGTATCGGCCGGCACTTCCTGGACGCAGGGTTGGGCTGGGGCGGCTCCTGCTTCCCCAAGGACGTGCAAGCCCTGGCTTATATGGCAAAAGAGCGAGGACTGAATCCGCGCATTCTGAACGAAGTGATGGATGTCAACTATGATCGCCGGAAGGCGGTGGTGCAGCATCTTGAGCGATTACTCGGCGGCAATTTGAAGGGCAAGCGGATCGGTTTATTGGGGTTAGCCTTCAAGCCAAACACGGATGACATGCGCGACGCGCCTTCCATTGATATTTCCAACTCGCTGATTGAGGCGGGCGCGCAGGTCCGTGGGTACGATCCGGTGGCGCGCAAGACGGCGGCCCCATTGATGCCATCTGTTGAGATTTGTGATGATGTCTATAAAATGGCCGATGGATGCGATGCCTTAGTGGTCGTGACTGAATGGAATGAATTCAAACAGCTTGACCTGGAAAAGGTTAAGGGCCTCCTCAAGTCTCCTGTCATTTATGATGGTCGCAACATTTATGAGCCTGGCGCAATGAAGGAAATGGGGTTTGCGTATCGTGCCATCGGGCGCGGGTTGAACGGAAAGTAGCCGTCACTGATTTGGATGGTGAACAGCAGGAAACACAACACTGGATCAGAACCGCCTTGGACTGTGGATACATTTCTCAAGCAGAGGAAGACGATCTGCTTGAGAAATGTGCCGAGATCGGTCGTTTGCTGGGTGGGATCATTGCAAAAGCGGAACAGGTCTGTAACCCATCGCCCTATCATCTTGACGAAGAACCGACCATCCACTTTGTCCCTTCTTCATCAAACACTGAAAACTGACCACTGACCACTGACCACTGAATACTGGATGCTGAACACTGATAACTGATGACCAATCCACCGATCTGCAACTACGAAGGCTCCGACTACCAAACTTCGTTTTGGGATAAGGGTGGACGCGAGTATGAAGACCGCACCGAAGCAATTGCTCTCAAGCGTCTCCTCCCCAAGAGTGGACGCCTCCTGCTGGAACTCGGAGCTGGCGCAGGACGAAATACGCCGCGTTACCTCAACTTTGAGCGGGTTGTCCTGCTCGATTATTCGCGCACCCAATTGGAACAGGCGCAACAGCGACTCGGCAAATCAGACCAATATATTTATGTCGCCGCGGATGTGTACCGGCTGCCATTCGTGGAGGGCGTGTTTGATACAGCCACCATGATCCGTACTCTGCATCATATGGCCGACGCGCCGAAAGCCTTACGACAGGTCCGCAATAGCTTAGTCTCAGATGGGGTGTTTATTCTCGAGTTTGCGAACAAATTAAATCTTAAGTCCATCTTCCGCTATTTGCTTGGCCGGCAAAAGTGGAGTCCATTTACACTGGAGCCCATTGAGTTTGTAAAACTCAACTTTGATTTTCACCCTAAAGCAATCCGCATCTGGTTAAAAGAATTAGGCTTCACCGTTGAAAAGACACTGACGCTCTCACACTTCCGTGTGGGGTTTCTCAAGCGGGTAGTTCCCACGCCTATCCTGGTTTTCCTGGATTCGTTGTTTCAGTGGACAGGCGCCTGGTGGCAGCTATCGCCGAGTGTGTTTGTAAGGGCCCGTAGGGGCGACCGTGAAGGTCGGTCAGGGGCAAGTCCTGGGGCAGGGCTAAGTGCCCCGAAGAGGTATGCCCCTGCCCCCACATACTTCAAATGTCCCGATTGCGGTCACTCGCCGCTGCTGGAAAAGAAAGATTATCTTGAGTGTTCTAACTGCGGCAAGAAGTGGGAAGTAAGCGACGGCATTTACGACTTTAGAAAACCAATTGAAGATCAAAGATCATAGGCACAGGTGTTATGAGACGCCGAGTCACAGAGTTTTTCTATTCTCTTTTCTCAGTGTCTGCGTATCTCCGTGGTGAAGGCTTACTTTTGCAGGCTCAGAAGACGTTGGGTGCGCCAAAGAGAAGCGACGACGGCAATGGTGAGAATGCCGGCAATGACAGCCAACGATAACACCACGGGGATCTTGTAAAGATCCACGATCAGCATTTTCGTCCCGACAAAGGCGAGGACTACGGACAATCCAAGTTTTAGATAGTGGAACTTGTCTATCACACCGGCCAGCAGGAAATAGAGGGAACGCAGCCCAAGGATGGCAAACACATTCGAGGTATAGACGATAAACGGATCATTGGTCACGGCAAAAATCGCTGGGATCGAATCAACGGCGAAGACCAAATCAGTGCTTTCCACAATCAACAGGACGAGCAAAAGCGGAGTTGCCATCAGCTTGCCTGCCCGGCGCAGGAAGAACTTATCGTCCTCATAGTTCTCTGTGACAGGCATAATTTTCCGTAGTACCTTGACGACCGGATTTTGCTCAGGGTGTATCTCTTCATCGCGATGAATCGCCATTCGAATGCCTGTAAAGATCAGGAAGACTCCAAATACGTAAATGATCCAATGGAATTCCTTCAGGAGCACTGCACCCACAGCGATCAGAACTCCGCGCATGATCAGAGCGCCGAGTATGCCCCAGAACAGGATGCGGTGCTGATACGCGGCGGGCACAGCGAAGAATGTAAAGATCAACACAAAAACAAATATATTGTCAACGCTCAGCGACTTTTCGATTAGATACCCGGTGAAAAACGCTAGCGCGGCTTCACTATTGGAATAGTCGCTACCGGGAGCGACCTTCTCCCAAAACAGATAGAGCCCGAGGTTGAAAACCATTGCCATGGCAATCCAAATAAGGCTCCATAGCGTTGCCTCTTTGATGGAAACTTTATGCGCATGACGATGAAATACACCCAGATCCAAGGCAAGCATCAACAATACGAACAGATTGAAACCGATCCACAGCCAGATTGTTCCTTCAAACATTTCTATTCTCCTTTTGTCAGCTTGACCGTGGGAAACAAAAAGCGAGACTCCACGGTCTATATCGTGATAGTCTCGCCAGTAGTGCATCGGTTGCACATGCGATTAGCCGAGAGCCTGGCACGAGTGCAGGCTCTGTCTTGACGACTAACCGGTGACGCCTTGGGCGCCATGGCTACTCCCTAACTGGGGTCGATTTTATCTGATTTCTACTAGATCTCTCCTAATTCTAAAGAAACTCTCATGATCCTCTCTGGTGACCCCTTTAGCAATCATTGCTTCTCTCATCTGGCAAGCAAAACCAGCGAATAAACGATCAAACTTACATACAGTGCTGCCAGGATGACAAAATCTATCCAGATCGAGAAATAGAAGAGGCGCGGCGATTTGCTTTTGGTCACCAATCCCATTTTTGTCAGCACCATGCCGCGTTTGAGCGCCTGATTTTATCCTTCCACAACAACCGCAGGAAATAGACGCAGATCGCATGCAGGGCTATCAGGCCGATGGTCTTCATCATTCAATCGTTATTTTCTCTATCACCCAAAAATGGGACAGACCAAATACTTTCAAAGGCGTTCTTTCCAAAAACTGTAATATCCCGCGCAAGACTTTTCCCAGAGCTCCAAACCTCACAATGAGATTATCGTATGCGCCGAAAATAATGCTGCGTGTAACAAAGCGGACAGGTAAATCGATAAACAGTTTTTCCAAATCTTTTGCGGAATAGACGCGCACATGTGGCGCGAGTTTGTTGCGTAAAACACGCGGTAAATAATTCACGAAGAATTTGTTCCCGAAATGATACTTTCCCTGCCAGTAAATTCCATGCGTCTCAAATGGATAGCCCCGATTCGGAACAAAAATAAGGGCTCGTCCACCCGGGTTAAGAGTACGGATCATTTCGCAGAGCGCGGTGCGATCGTCCTGCACATGTTCGAGCACTTCATGGCTGAGGATCAGGTCGAACGTTCCAGACGGGAGCGGGAGGAATTCACTGGCGGCATTGACGATATGCGGAGAGTTCCTCTGTGCCTGGGAGGCGCGTTCGAAGTCATATTCCAGCCCAATGACTTTCCCTCCGAACGGGGAGAGATGCTCAACGTACATACCCACTCCGCATCCGTTTTCCAGGATGCAGCCTGTGAGACGGTCTCCGGCTGCCTGGATGATCATTTCCAGCCGGCGTCGTTGCCCTGCCCGCCAGACGTAAGAGGGTTCGCCGCGCAGAGCAGCTTTGTCCAGGTTTCGTGAGGTCATATATCTCCAATATTAGCAAATGGGCAAATCAGCAAATGAGCAAGGGAGCAAATGAGCAAATCAGCAAATGAGCAAATCGGCAAAAACACAAGGAGTTAACGGTTCTTTTGGCGATTAATCTCAGTTAGGACAAGAGCAACCACCTCGCTGGCCAATCGGAGCCGCTCACAAAGTTTCTCTTGCGAATAGAAGCACTTTGTCCGGTAAAGCGGATCATTTCGGGAACAGTCTCTTGCCATTCTTCAAAGTTCAATTCCCTTTGCTCCATTATCCATTTCCTCTCTTCCTTATTTGCTGTTTTGCTGATTTACTCTTTCGCAATTATATCTTGCAACTTTTAAGCGCCTATGCTACAATAATCCCGTACGAATTGATTACCGCACGCACCGAGAAGTGGGCAACCCCCACTTTTCTGCTTGTAATAGGAGTAAACGGAGCAGTTAGCATGCCAAAGAACGAGTTCTCCCTAGCTTTTAACGAAGTGCTGGAAGAGAAACAACTCTCGAAGGAGATTATCCTTGGGGCAATCGAGTCCGCCATGGTTTCGGCCTACCGGCGGGCTGTTAACGCGTCCACAGCACAGCATGTAGAAGCCAAAATTGACCCTGAGACGGGCAAGGTCATGGTCTACGCTGAAAAGGAAGTGGTGGAAGACGTGCAGGAGCCCAAGACCGAAGTAATATTAGACGAGGCGCGCAAGGTGAACCCTGAGGCGCAGCTCGGAGATATGGTCGTGGTCGAAAGTACGCCAGCGGACTTTGGCCGTGTTGCCGCGCAGACGGCGCGCCAGGTCATTCAACAGCGTATTCGCGAAGCTGAACGTTCGAATCAGATGCAATATTTCGAGCGCCAAGTGGGCGAGATTGTAAGCGGAATTATTCAAGCGACAAATGCTCAGGCAACTACAGTTGGCCTGGATATGAAAGCCGAAGGTGTATTGCCGGCCAATCAGAGAATCCCTGGTGAGCGCTTCAAAGTACATGACCGCGTCCGGGCGGTGGTTCTGGAAGTGAAAGACGGTTCGCGTGGACCGCAAATTGTTCTGTCCCGTGCCCATCGCAACTTCCTGAGGCGTTTGCTCGAGAACGAAGTCCCTGAAATCTATCATGGGGTAGTGGAGATTCGTGCCATTGCCCGTGAACCAGGTGCACGGGCCAAAGTAGCTGTGATGGCGACGCAGGCGGGTGTTGACCCGGTCGGTGCCTGTGTCGGGATCAAGGGCGTCCGTATCCAGGCGATTGTCAAGGAATTGCATGACGAGAAGATCGATATTATTCAATGGGATCAAGATCCGGTTGTTTATATTTCCAAGGCGATCAGCCCCGCTCGCGTAAGTGGTGTCTATCTCTCTGAAGCTGAAGGCAATCACACAGCAACGGTAGTCGTCAATGAAGACCAGCTCAGCCTTGCGATCGGCCGCGACGGACAGAATGCCCGTCTTGCCGCGAAGTTGACAGGCTGGCGGATCGACATCAAGTCATTGGCTGAAGCTGCGGCAGACGCAATCCGCAAGCTGCAAGGCGATTCTGGTCTGGGTGCGCTTTTGCCGACTGCTGTAGAATCCATTTCGGCAGTTGAGGAGATATTGGCAAAGAAGGCGGAGAATCGACCGATCACCCCTGAAGAGTTCACGATGCTATCGCAGTTTGTTGATCGGGTGGAACGCCGTACGATCCAAATCAAGGAAGAGGCGGCTCGCGCTGAAGAAGAGAAGGTCACTACCGCTCGTGCTGAAGTGCCAACTGCTGCATTCGGCATGCCGCTCGAACAACTTGAGCTCAAAGAACACGTCTTCAACATTCTGGTGGAAGCTGGTATTGACACTGTGGGTGCGTTGATGATGTCCATGAAGATGGATGCCAACAAAGTGTTGGGATTACCTGGAATTGGACCGAAGGCGATTGCAAATATCGACGAGCGGCTTGCGGTAGTCCAGTTTCCAGAGCCAGAACCTGTGGAACCTGCGGCGGAACTCGTGGTGGAACCAGTCGCCGAAGCTCAACCCGAACCTCAACCTCTGCCTGAGACGCCAGTCGCTGTTGCAGAACCTGCTGCTGTGGCGGAAACGCCAGTTGCTGAGGAACAGGCTCCGGCAAAGAAAGAAGCGAAGGGAAAGATCGCCGAAGAACATGAAGACGATGAACATGCCAAAGATGGCGTGTCATTGGATGAACTCTTCTCGATGAAGCCGGAGATCTTCCAAACTGCCGGCGGCGAAGAGGACGAGTCGGCTGATAAGAAGAAAGGCAAGAAGGGTAAGAAGAAAAGCGTGGAGCTGGAATTTGACGAGGAACGCGGCGAGGTGGTTGGCCGCAAGAAGCATAAACGCGGCGATGATGGGCTCGGTGAAGAGTGGTAGTATAGTTATGGCGTCGTTGCTTTTTGCAATGACTTGAGATGAAGGTGTCTAAGAAACCTGTTCAGCGTGTAAAACATGTGCCTCAGCGGACATGCGTGGGCTGCCGAGAAATTCTGCCCAAGCGCAAGATGATTCGAATTGTGAGGACTGGCGACGGAGTGCAGATAGACCCGACCGGCAAACTGCCTGGGAGGGGAGCTTATCTGCATGACCGGCGTGAATGCTGGGAGCGCGGCTTGAAAGGTGCGCTTGACCATGCCCTTAAAGCGTCTTTGAAACAGGATGAGCGCACTCATCTTGAAGAATTTATGAATGCTCTGCCCATGGAGGCAGAGACTGTAGGGGCCGGTGAGTAACCCAATGTGATTGACTGAATCGCTCACGGGACTCACCAATAAATGAGCAGTAAGTTTTTTGTGAATTGCTCATTTGAAGTTTGTGTTTATGGAGGTGGTCCTATGAGTAACAATGGAAACAAGCTTGAATTACCTGCCAGCATCGTGATCCGCGATCTGGCGCAGAAGATCGAAAAAAGTCCCATAGATCTCATTAAAAAATTGATGTCTAACGGCGTGATGGCAACTATTAATCAAGCCGTGGATTTTGACACCGCTGCGATTGTGGTAGCGGAATATGGTTTTGAAGCTGTACCTGAGATTGTGGAGGAAGCGGTTGTTGAAACCGGCGAGGTCCCCCTGTGGCGCCGTATGATCGCAGGGGAAGATCAGACAAAACTAATGAATCGTCCCCCTGTCGTGACGATTTTGGGGCACGTAGATCATGGAAAAACCAGCCTGCTGGATGCTATACGTCAGACAAACGTGGCGGGCGGGGAGGCAGGTGGTATCACGCAACATATTGGTGCTTATCAAGTGGAACATAATGGCCGAGTCATTACTTTTCTGGACACTCCTGGTCATGCCGCGTTTACCCAGATGCGAGCCCGCGGCGCTCAAGGCGCAGATATTGTGGTGTTGGTCGTCGCGGCGGATGATGGCGTGATGCCACAGACGAGAGAGGCCATTGCACATGCGAAAGCTGCGCGTGTGCCGATCATGGTCGCCCTGAATAAGATCGATAAAGCCAATGCCAATATCGAACGTGTGAAGCAGCAACTTGCTGAACAGGAGCTCGTCCCAGATGAATGGGGTGGGAGCACGATGGTGATCCCGGTTTCTGCAAAGCAGAAGCAGGGTATTGAGGACTTACTCGAAGGGATTTTGCTGGTTGCGGATAACACTTCCATCAAGGCAAATCCAAATGGGAAAGTGATTGGCACAGTGATCGAAGCCGAACTGGATAAATCCAAAGGGGTAATGGCAACCCTGCTCGTTCAAAATGGGACACTGGGATCTGGCGATGTCGTTGTAGCCGGGGCGGCGCATGGTAGATTGCGCGCCCTTTCTGATTTCAAAGGCAAGCCTGTGAAGAAAGCAGGCCCCTCTACGCCAGTGGCTGTAATGGGGCTAAGTGATGTCCCTTCCGCCGGGGACCTGTTTGAAGTCGTTGATTCTGAAAGAGAAGCGCGGTTGATCGTTGCGGAACGTTTAGCGCTTACGAAATCTCAGGCACAGGCAAGGAAAAAAGTTTCTCTTGAAGACCTGTTTGCCAACGTCCAGGCTGGTGAAGCGAAAGAGTTGAATCTCATCGTCAAAGCCGATGTGCAGGGTTCACTCGATCCGATTGTTGGTGAGTTGAATAAACTCGGCGAAGGTGAGATCGGCATCAAAATCTTGTATGCTGAAACAGGCAACATCGGCGATAATGATGTTATGCTTGCTGCGGCTTCCAATGCTATTATCATTGGATTCAATGTGCAGGCAGATGTCTCTGCCCGCCGTTTGGCGGAAAAGGAAGGCGTGGATATTCGCCTCTATGAGATCATTTACCGCATGACCGAAGATATCGAAAAAGCTTTGAACGGCATGTTAGAGCCTGAAACAAAAGAAAAAGTTATTGGTCGTGCCCAGGTGCTGGCGGTATTCACTGCATCCAAATTCGGCAAAGTCGCTGGCTGCCGGGTGACTGAGGGCGAACTGCGCCGTAATGCCAGGGTACGTCTTTATCGTGGCACTGATCTTGTTTTTGAAGGTGACATGGGTTCTCTGCGCCATGAGAAGGATGACGTCAGGGAAGTGAAGCAGGGTTATGAGTGTGGTGTTGGCTTCAAGAATTTTAGCGATATTCAAGCCGGCGATCAATTGGTATGTTACGTCGTTGAAAAATCATAAAATCGCAAATTGCAAATCGTAAATCACAAGATGCCTTCAGGAATTCGTCTTCAACGGATTGCGGATCGGATCCGCCAGGAACTCTCGGAGGTGCTGATCCATGAGATCAGTGACCCGCGTCTGAAACAAATTTACGTGACTGACGTAAAGATAGATAAGGAATTGGCATACGCGGATATTTTCGTTTCTGCAGTTGAAGGAGTTGAGCGTTCCGCCGATGTTCTCGCGGGGCTTGAATCTGCTTCTGGCTTCCTAAGGCGGACTCTCGCCTCACGCGTCGAACTCCGTGCCTTTCCACGCCTGCGTTTTCATTGGGATATGACCCCCGAGAACGCAGATCGCATCGAGAAAATCCTTGCGGAATTACGAAAAAAGCAATAAACTCTGTGTCTTGCAAGAAACAAATCTGTACTAAAGAGGTACTTACTGAGTATGAGTGAAGTGACCGGGGCGATAAAACAACGGTTGGATAGATCAGGGAATGTGGTCATTGCATCGCACGTCAGGCCAGATGGGGATGCGATAGGCTCTTTGCTTGGTTTGGGGTTGGCTCTGCAGAACGCGGGAAAATCTGTGCAGATGGTTCTAGTCGATGGTGTCTCCTCCTCATTTCGGCACCTGGAGGGAAGTGGACTGATCGTCAAAGAACCTAAGGGCGAACATGATACGTTTATTGCCGTGGATTGCGCTGATTTCAAGCGGTTAGGAAAGGTCTTCGAAGGTTTTGGCCGACCAGATATTAATATTGATCACCACAAAACAAATGAGCAATTTGGGAAACTTAACTTGATTGAGCCAGAAGAAGTTGCTACCGCGGCGATCCTTACCAATTACCTGCCCGAATGGGGCTACCCCATCACCAAACCGATTGCCGCTGCCCTGTTGACGGGTATAGTCACCGATACACTTGGATTCCGGACATCGAACACGAATCCTTCGGCGCTGCGTCTATGTGCCACGTTGATGGAGACCGGTGCCGATATGACGGACCTTTACATGAAGTCTCTGGTAAGAAAATCATTTCCCGCGGCCCGTTATTGGGGAGCTGGACTTTCACGCCTGGAACAAAAGAACGGAATTGTGTGGGCCACACTCACGGTAGAAGATCGAAAGACCTGTGGTTATGGCGGTAATGATGATGCCGATCTCATCAATATGATTTCGGCAATCGAAGGGAATAAAGTAGGTATGATTTTCGTCGAACAAAACGATCACCACGTCAAGATCTCGTGGCGTGCATTGGAGCCTGGCATTGATGTATCTGGGGTGGCCAAGCATTTCAATGGGGGTGGTCATGCTGCGGCTGCGGGGGCAGATATACCTGGTACACTTACCGAAATCCAGCCATTGGTGCTGAAAACGACCCAGGAAATGTTATCCATCTAATTTCTCATTTCTAATTCAGACAAATGTGGCATAATTACCATGTCCTAGATGAAAAGGAGGAATGAAAGTGAACAGTCAAGATGTTAAGAATGCTATCTCTGGGGTTTTAGTAGTGGACAAGCCCGTTGGGATGACTTCACATGATGTAGTGCAGGTAATCCGCAATGGAACGAACCTGCGCCGTGCTGGACATACTGGTACGCTTGACCCGCGTGCCTCCGGTGTGCTTGTTATTTTAGTGGGTCCGGCTGTGCGATTAAGCGAATATGTTTCTGCCTCTGATAAAAGATATCAAGCAATTATTCGTTTAGGTGGCAGAACGGATACCTTCGATGCCGACGGCAAAGTCACCCCGACGAATCAGCCGATCAACGTGACCGAGTCCCAGTTCGAAGAAGTGCTGAAGACTTTTATTGGCGAGATCGAGCAGACCCCGCCCCCGTACTCTGCGGTCAAGGTCCAGGGACGCAAAGCCTACGAAATGGCACGTAAAGGCGAGGAAGTTGATTTGGAACCGCGCAAGATCACGGTCCATCACCTCGAGGTGCTCGAATGGGCGCCGCCCGAGGTTGTAATTGATGTACATTGTTCATCGGGTACATACGTCCGTTCACTGGCGAATGATCTCGGCGAAAAACTAGGTTGTGGCGCCTACCTCGTTGGCTTGCGCCGCACCAAAAGTGGACGCTTCTCTCTGCGGGATGCTGTTCCTCTGCGCAAGTTGCAGGAGGCCTTCCATGCCGGCAACTGGTATCAATACCTGATCCCTGCGGCAGAGGCCCTGGCGGATTGGCCTGCTCTTGAACTCAGCCCCGATGACGTGGAAGGTGTGCGTCACGGCCACCGCGTCAAAGCTGAAGACGATACCGTGCTTGGCAGTCGTGTGCGCGGTGTGAGTACGCAGGGTGAGTTGGTTGCGCTTATGGAAGCGGTTGAAGGTGAAGACGGCAAACCTGCCTGGCAGCCCAAGAAGGTGTTTTTCACTTCCGAATAGCGCTTCGACTGCGCTCCTCAAATAATTTATTTCGTCCTGAGTGGAGGGACCGTGTGGTTGTTGTAGTCCCGAAGTCGAAGGACGATCCGCAAGAATGCTCTAGCCGCCGTCCTCGGCGGCGTTCGCACCGAGGATAAGCTAAATGGCTGCTATTACTCCAGCGCCGCACTCCTTCGAGTATGCTCACCTGCCCCGGACGCAGGTGCCGGGGAGTGTCGCGAGGGACGGCGCTGGGAGCATTTATAGAATATGCAACATTATCGCTCTCTCGAGGAAGTTAACCTACAAAATTCCTGGTTGACTATTGGCGTCTTTGACGGCGTCCATCGTGGTCACCAGGAAATTCTTAAGAAACTTACAGCAGGCGCCCATGCAAATGGCGCACCTGCTGTTGTTTTAACGTTTGACCCTCATCCTGCTTCAGTCTTGGGCGGAC
The DNA here is from genome assembly GCA_035298105.1 of Anaerolineales bacterium. GTDB lineage: Bacteria > Chloroflexota > Anaerolineae > Anaerolineales > Villigracilaceae > Defluviilinea. Next base: position 14,543 of record DATGYJ010000662.1, read on the forward strand.
AGGAGATCAAATGCCTGACGTTACCTGACGAACGTGCCGAATTGCTCGGGAAATTAGGCGTAGATGTGGTCATTACGGAGCATTTCACACGCGAACTTTCAGCAGTTACCGCTTACGATTTTATGTCGCGTCTGGTGCGTCAAATTGGGCTTCAACATTTGCTGATTGGCTATGATTTTGCCCTGGGCAAAGGACGTGAAGGCAATGCGAAGCGTTTAACGGAAATCGGTTCAGAGCTGCGGTACACCGTCGACGTGGTACCTGCTTTGAGTGAGGAAAGCGGTGTGATCTCATCCACTGAGATCCGTAAATTGATCGAGGTCGGGAATGTCGCCGAAGCCACCCGCTTGCTGGGACATTTATATTCTCTGCATGGACCCGTGATCCATGGAGATGGCCGCGGGAAAACGATCAACGTCCCGACCGCGAACATCGCTTATTCGCACGAGAAGATGATCCCTGCCAAAGGAATTTATGCCTGCTGGGCTTATCTGAATGATCGCAGATATCGCGCTGCCATCAATATTGGCACGAACCCAACCTTCACACCTGATAAACAGATCCCAAACGTGGAAGCACACCTGCTTGATTTTCGTCGAGAGCTTTATGGAGAAGATTTACGGCTCGAGTTTGTTGAGCGCCTGCGTGCTGAATTGAAGTTCGATTCGGTCGATGTGCTGGTGGAACAGATTTGGAAAGATGTGGCGATTGCTCGTGAAGTGTTAGCCGAGTAATAAAAAAGGGAGGGATTCTGTGAACGGATCGAATTCAGCTTATGCTCGTTTCGCTGCTCATGCCAATTCAAAGTGGCCGGTAATCATCGGTTTTTTATGGGGATTTGCAGAAGGCACAGTGTTTTTTATCGTGCCAGATGTTTATCTGGGACTGGTGGCTCTGTTCAATTGGAGACGAGGATTATGGGCGATGGTGGCTGCTGTGATTGGCGCGCTGTTCGGCGGCTCAGTGATGTACGAGCTGGCGATGCGTGATTTGTCAGGCGTAAATTCTTTTCTCACTCGAATCCCTCTCATCAATGCTGAGATGATTGCAGACATTGCCAATAAAATGCAGGTGGATGGCCTGATTACAATGATCAATGGCCCATTGCGGGGAGTCCCCTACAAGATTTATGCAGTGCAAGCCGGCGGGCAGTCTCTTCCCTTTCTAACTTTCCTGCTTATGACCATTCTTGCGCGTCTCGAAAGATTGATGCCTGTGACTCTCCTGGCAGGTGGATTGGGCAAATGGTCCAAAGGTTTTATCGAAAAACATACTACGCTTGTCGTAGGTATTTATGTCTTGATTTGGGGAATCATTTATTTTCTATACTACTTACGTTTCCACTGAGCGCAAGTCAGTAAGGATCAGTATTTCAGAATGATGTAAGCGAAATAATAAACCAGAGGGATCACAACAACCATACTGTTCGCACGGTCTAATAATCCGCCATGCCCTGGGATGATCTGCCCCCAATCTTTTACATCCGCGACGCGCTTGATCATGGAGCTGATCAGATCCCCCCAGGCTGAACCCACTCCAATCAGAAAAGCCAGAATGATTTGGTGCACGAGACTGAATTCTACGGGCAGGGCGAAGCGCAGCAGGTAGACTGCCAGGCCTGCACCGAGCAGATCTCCAATCAATCCCTCCCACGCCTTGCGCGGATTGACCTCTGGCGCAATGATATGTTTGCCGATCAATTTCCCGACTGTGTATTGCATCACGTCACTCAAGGCGACACCGATGGCGGTGATCATGATGAGGCCTGTTCCGGCCAGGTGCTGTATCATGATCAAATGACCGACGGACCAGACTAAATATAAATAGCCGCGTCCGGCAAATGAAAGCTGATTGTATAAATCCTCAATCGAATGGGTGAGAATAGGGACAAGTGTGAGCGTGAGGATCGCTGCCGCTGGCAGAACAGCATAAAGTTCAGGGAAATACTGGGCTGTAAAGAATGTGATGGGTACGAATATGTAAAGATGGCTAACGTAGGGCCGCGTTACGCCAACAACTCTGATATATTCCGCCAGCACGAGATAGAAGAAAATAAAGAGAATAATCGCCGCAACTACTCCCTTCATGAAGCTGCCAATCAAAAAGACTGGAGCAATCATCAGCCATCCGAGGAAGCGCTTTCCCAATTCACCTTTCAATCCGGCCTTCAAATCTTTGCGCGCGAAGAATAGAACCAACCCAAAGCCAAAGAGAAACAAAATCGCCGTGATGCGAAGTATGGGCCAAAAGAGAGGATCTTCCAGGGGGTTATGCGCGATGATGATATTCATAAATGATCCTGAGTCGTTGGATGATCGTAATCAACGCTGCGACGCCTGCGAGAATGAGATAGTAGTTATAGCTTGCCAGGTTTCCACTTAAGGCAGGATAAAGAGTGAAAATTGCAAGAGAGATCATGCGATCGCCTTTGCCGAACAGACCTCCATACACGCGCTGACCACCTAAGGCTTTCCCAAGAATCCCCAGATAAGATACCAGCAGGATCAACGTCAGAGCGACCAGTGCCAACCCTGTTTCCGCGTATCCGCCTATTCCGATCGCAATAAAAATCAGTGCATCCGCAATCCGATCTCCGAACTCGTTTTTCACTTCGCCCCAATCATCTGCAAGATTGAGTGCGCGCGCCACTTGTCCATCCATCAGGTTGAGCAGGAGGCGAACCAGGACACACGGTAAGACAAGCCACAGCCAATCTTTATTGCTGTTCGCAAAATACAAAGCCAGCGCCGCGATCAGTGACAAGACCAGCGCACCGTATGTGAATGCATCTGGATGAACACCTCGCGCTATGCAAAAATCTACGATGGGTTGCAGAGCCTTTTGCCATTTAGGTTTTGTTGTGTAAATGCCCACTGTTGCTGCTCCATGAAGTCCTAAGCTTAGTATCGTTAATTGTTTCGGAAGTTTAGCATAATAGGAATCAAAATACAATCATTCGTCCTTACTTTTTACTTTATAATCTGCCAGACTTTCTCAAAGGAGATGAACCATGCCTGAACGTGAAATTTACCTGCTCTCGCCTCGCTCTCTCAGTCCTGAAACCATCGCGGTTGCATTCGCCAAAACTTCACGCTCACCTGAATCGTTCCGAGCCATTGCCGCCGAGTTGAGTGACGAGAAATCTGCACAGTTCCACGAGAAGTGGGTGGTGGGATATGGTCACGCCTCGGTGGCAGAACATGCGGTGCTGCATATTGCTTTTGAGAACGTGTCGCGCCTGGCGATCGAGAGCATCGAAGGGAATCGGCTTGCCTCCTATACGGAAAAGTCAACCCGCTACCAAAAATGGGGACTGGATAACTTTACGATCCCAACGGAATTGGCCGAGAACCTCCTCTGCAGAGAATACGTGGACACGCTGCGTTCTCTTTTCAAGACCTATGCTGATTCGTTAGAGCCTATCCGGAGTCTTGTCCTTGGGCGTTTCCCGCGCCGTGAGAACGAGAAAGAGGATGCCTGGGATCGCCGGATCCGCTCCCAGTATGTGGATGTATGCCGGTTCATTCTGCCGGCTGCCTCGTTAGCAAATGTCGGCCTAACGGCGAACGCCCGTGTGTTGGAGAATATGATCCGCAAGATGTTATCGCATGAATTGGGAGAGGTGCGGCAAATCGGGGAGAAAGTCAAGGAAGTAGCCTTGGGCGAGACGCCAACTCTTGTAAAGTATGCCGAGGCTGTGCCATATTTGGTCGAGACGTGCAGAGAGATTAGAGAATTAGAGATTAGAGATTGGAAGACTCGTAATTTGGAACCGGTAAATGAAGAATGGTGTTTGCTCGTTGATTATGACAAAGAAGGGGAAGAGAAAATATTGGCTTCCGCTTTGTACCGTTTTGGAGAGATGAGCTATAGACAGGCATTTGCCTATGTTAAATCACTCGGGGGATCAGAGCAGATGAAGTTAGCCGAAGTTCTTCTTGGACGTTTAAGCAAATATGATATGCCTCTGCGCGAGTTGGAATATTCAACCTACACCTTCGATTTGGTCATGGACCAGGGTGCGTATGCTGAGTTCAAACGCCATCGCATGATGACCCAGACACCCCAGAAGCTGACGACGCGGCTGGGATTCGCAGTACCGCGTCTCATTACGGAAGCGGGTTTTGGGTCGCAGTATGAAGCGGCGATGGAATCTGCGGCGACGATGTATGAGAAGTTATATCAATTCAATCCGGATGTCGCCCAGTATGTTGTCCCCAATGCATTTAATCGCCGTGTGCTGGCTCAGTTCAATTTACGTGAAGCCTACGCCTTCTGTCAGTTGCGTTCTGCGGCGAATGCACATTTTTCGATACGACGAGTTGCACAACGAATTTATGAAGAAATGGCACGTGTACATCCACTGTTGACCAGGTATTTGAAATTGCACGATGAGACCTGGGAAGGGGTGGAAGAGGGATATTTCACGAAAGTTTGATCTAGCGCGCTTCGTCTGCGGGCCGAAGAGCACTGCTCCTCTGCAGGGCACCTTACGTCCCCTTCGGGGATGATAAGCGCGAGTGCTAGATCAATTTACTCACAATTGCCAATAAGATTCCGCCTGCGATCACACTCCCCAATTGACCGGCGGTATTGGCACCCATGGCATGCATCAAAATAAAATTATCCTGATCCTCATCGTTTGCCACTTTTGCGGCGAGACGACCTGCCATGGGGAACGCGGAAATGCCCGAGGCGCCGATCAGCGGGTTGATCTTGTATCCGCTCACCACTGCCATTAACTTGCCGAAGAGCAGACCTGCCACCGTGTCCAGCCCGAAAGCGAGCAACCCCAGGCCAAGGATCTTGATGGTTGCAAGGTTCAGAAAGCTCTCCGCGCTCATCGTTGCACCGATGGTCAGGCCCAAAAACAGGGTCGCAATATTGATGATCTCATTTTGGGCAGATTTGCTCAAGCGATCGACAACGCCAGAGACTTTCAGCAGATTGCCAAGCATGAGCATGGAAATCAACGGTGTAGCTTCAGGGACGATCAGGCCGACGACCAGGGTTAATACAATTGGAAAGAACGCCAGCGTCTTTTGGGAGATTGGTTTGGGCGTATATTCCATTCGGATCAGGCGTTCTTTTTTGGTCGTCAGTAGTTTCATCAACGGCGGCTGGATGATCGGGATCAGGCTCATGTATGAGTAGGCCGCCACGGCAATCGGAGCCAGCAGTTCCGGCGCGAGCTTGGTCGCAACGAAAATAGAGGTCGGTCCATCGATTGCACCGATCACACCGATCGAGGCAGCCTGGTTGAGTGGAAATCCAATGGCGACTGCCAGAATCAATGTGCCGAAGATGCCGAACTGTCCAGCTGCGCCCAACAATGCCATCCTCGGCTGGGCAAGTAGCGGTGTAAAATCAATCATTGCGCCGACACCCACAAAGATCAACAAGGGAAATAATTCAGTTGAAATCCCCGCGTTGTAAAGTACAGCCATCATGCCCTGTACGCTGGTCATGCCGGCCAGCGGAATGTTAGCCAGTAGACATCCAAACCCGATGGGCAATAACAATACTGGCTCGATCTCTTTATAAACTGCCAGATAGATCAACGCCAATGAAGCGGTGATCATCACTGCATTACCCCAGGTGAAGTGCAGGATTCCTTTGAGCAATTCTGGTAATAACGATGCTAAATCCATAAGTAACCTGTCTGCTTGTTTATGTGTCTACATGTAGAAGGTGCCCAGGTAAACACGTACCCAAGTCAATCAACAAATCTTACCAACGGCTGCTTATGTGCTACCGTCTCCCCTGCGCTTACCAAAACTTCTACGATCTTGCCTGCCCGGGTCGAGCGGATACTGTTCTTCATCTTCATTGCTTCGATGACCAGGACGACCTGACCCGCTTCAATCTGCTCGCCGGCCTTTACGAAAGTCTCAATCACAATGCCCGGGAGAGGTGCTGTCAATTCATTCGGATTTGCACCGGCATTTGAGGTCTGCTTTGATAACTGAATCGAGTTGTGTTCCTTTACTTCTCTTTGGAGCGCAAGTTTGATCCCATCTTCAGGGCTGACCTCGAATTCCTGACCATCGATGCGGGCAATCACGGGCCGTGCGTAAATATCTACGATCTCCACTTCATAATACTGGTCTGCAACTTTCACAACGTATTTCATCTTTTATCCTATCTTGCGTGGCATGCGCACGATCGGCGTCCGTTTTTCATACAACTGTCTTGTGCGTGTGCCTAGCTGCCAGGCCGAAACAATCGCGGTGGGTGGATCGATGAGTGGGTGTGCAAGGGAGGCTTGTTGTTCGGCCAGTGCGACTGCTACGGCGACCGCAGCAACCTGGGCTTTGAGGTCATGATCCACAGCGAGAGCGGATCCGGCTGGGGCTCCTTCCAGGAGAATATCAGCCCTGGGCACTTTATCTGCAGTAAGGAATGTCAGCAGGTTCATCATCCACCACAACAGAATGATTGCAGCAAAGACGAGCCCCATGCCGAGGGCAGTAATCTGGAGGGCTAATAAAAAATCATTTGTCATATAAGTTCTTTCTTGTCATGGCGAGCCGTTCCCGCTTCTCATCCCCGCAGGGGGCGTAAGGTGCCCTGCGGTCTCCCCTTGGGGATGAGAAGCGCAAGTAGCTCGCAATGACACCTTAAACCGGGATATTCCCATGTTTGCGCGGCGGCGCGGGCGCATATTTATCCCGTAATGCGGATAACGAGGCGATGATCTTCGGGCGCGATTCACGCGGCTCGATAATGTCGTCTACGTATCCGGTAGAGGCCGCATGATAGGGGTTGTTGAACTTCTCACGATATTCGTTCGCAAGCTTTTTGCGTTCTGCCGCAGGATCGGGTGCGCTTTCAATTTGTTTCTTGAATAAGATGTTCGCTGCTCCTTCTGCGCCCAACACTGCGATCTCAGCAGATGGCCACGCATAAGTGACGTCGGTGCCTAGATACTTGCTTGACATGACTACATAAGCGCCGCCATAGGCCTTACGCGTGATAATGCAGATTTTTGGAACGGTCGCTTCTGAATAGGCATACAGCAATTTTGCACCGTGGCGAATAATGCCACCATGTTCCTGGGCAATCCCTGGAAGGAAGCCCGGTGAATCAACGAACGTGACGAGTGGAATATTGAAGCAATCGCACATGCGGACAAAACGCGTCATTTTGTCAGCCGCGTCAATATCGATGACGCCGGCCATGATGGCAGGCTCCTGACCGACTACGCCAACGCTGTGTCCACCAATACGCGCGAGACCGACAATCGCGTTCCGGGCCCAATTGGATTGAAACTCAAGGAAGGAACCTTGATCAACAATTTTCTCGATCACCTGATGCATAATATAGGGTTCAGATGGATCAATTGGCACCATGCAGTTGAGCGATTCATCCATATAGGCGGGATCATCACAGGGCTTGGTATAGGGCGGATTCTCCACGTTATTCGATGGCAGGTAAGAAAGAAAATGACGCACCATATCGAGCGCCTCTTTTTCACTTTTCAGGCTCATGTGTGCGACCCCACTGACTGACGTATGCACATCTGAGCCGCCTAATGACTCGGCATCTATGACCTCGCCTGTCACCGCTTTGATGACTTCTGGTCCGGTCAAAAACATGAACGAAGTTTTCTCGACCATAATGACCAGATCCTGCAGGGCAGGGGAGTATGCCGCGCCGCCTGCACAGGGTCCGAGCATAACGGCAATTTGAGGAATGACACCTGAGTATTGGGCGTTGCGCCTGAATATTTCGGCGTAACCACCCATCGAACGCACACCTTCCTGGATGCGTGCGCCGCCTGAATCGATCAGTGAAATGAACGGCACGCCGTTTCGGACAGCCAGGTCCATCACGCGGCAAATTTTATGCGATTGCATTTCGCTCAGTGTGCCCCCATAAATCGTGAAGTCCTGTGAATACAAATACACTGTCCGTCCATTGATCTGCCCGTAACCTGTAACCACACCATCGCCATAGTACGTTTCCGTGAGCAAATTCATCTCATCTTCGGAATGGGTGATGAATGGTTCAATTTCATTGAACGTGCCCGGATCAAGTAACAGTTCAATTCGTTCGCGTGCGGTTAATTTGCCTTTTGCTCTTTGTCTTTTGGTTCGTTCTTCGCCTCCGCCCTCAAGTGCCTTCGCACGCACTCTGCGAAGTTCAAGAATTCTGGGATCTTCAGTTGACATAAATACCTCGAGTTTTAGTATAGTTTTGGGATGTCGGACGAACCAGTGATGGATAGCACAAGACCAGCAGGAATAACCGCCTCTTCTTTTGTGACGCTTTATATCAAGTCTGTTGTTGATTCCGTGTTATTCGGTTTTGTCTCCCTGTGAGTTTGCCGATCTTCTACAAAAATCCCACTCGTTCGGAGTTGGCGCCCGGTTTTTCTTCCAATACTAAAAAGGACACCGTGTAGGGGTGTCCTGCCTTCATCGTTCACCCTTTCAATAACACAATTTCTTTTTGTGGTTCACCGATGTATTCCGCACCTTTATCGGTCATCACTACGTCTTCCTCAAGACCTATATATCCGTAATTGGGGACAGCCAACCCCGGCTCAATGGTAAAGACCTGACCCGGTTCCAGCTTTTGATTCGGAGAGTCGCCGTATTTTTCCCACATGGGACCCAGCAATGCTCCGCCGTCATGTGCCACGCGTCCAAGCTGATGACCGAGGGCATAAGGATATTCAGGATAGCCAGCATCAGTGACGATTTCGCGAGAGATTACATCGATTGAGTTGCCTGTCACACCTGCTTTCATTGCTTCCCGTGATTTTTCGATGGCGGTGCGGATCGTATAAAATCCGCGCTGGACTTGAGGTGGAGCCTCTGTTTCCTCTTCGCGTAACACATATGCGATACGTTGAATATCGGAGCAGTACTCTTCGTATTTCACACCGAAATCAAAATGGATAATGTGTCCAGGCTCGATTTTGATATTCGTGGGACCGCTGTGCCCGATTGCAGAGCCAGGCCCGCTGTTGACGGCGGGGCAACTCTCCTCGGGCCACGCAAATCCCACGCCATAGTCGCGCGCCAGCTGATGCATGTATTCGCCAATCTCCAGCTCAGTCATGCCAATTTTGATAAACTCAAAAGCCCTATCGTAAATCTCATTTGTGATCTCAATGGCTTTTCGAATACGCTCTAATTCAGCAGGAGTCTTTCGTCCGCGCAGGGCATTGATCACCGGTTCGGCACTGACCAGTCGATCTGCATAGGGTGTATCTTTCAGGTGATCGCGCAGGATCTCATACATGGCGTGAGTCAATCCATCAGCATGGACATTGTTCTTTGAAGTGTTAACGGCTATTCGGTCAGGGTTGAGGCGGGTGAGAGTATCTTGCAAAGGTCCGCTGATCGCCGTGTCATAACCAATGACGGAGTCGAATACATCCAATCGGGCGACTGCATCCTTTTCCAGATTACCAACAATGGCAATCTTCTCCGCTTTGCGCGTCAGGATCAGGACGGATGGCCACGTTAAATCACCGCGGCCGATCAGGAAATCTAGCGCCGGATCGCGCACGCCACTCGTCTCACGGACGAAAGTTAGCCACAAATCGGTTTGCTGCTCTTGCAGAATTTCAATTGCCTGATTCACTTTTTCTTGCATGAGAGACATCCTGACTCCTTATTCGCTTTAGGCTCCATCCCCGGCGCCGAGGATGGGGCGTGGAGCATAGACCTGTTTGCGGGGTTCTTTTACCAGAAAAATTAATATTGCCAGCACCAAAACGGATAACACAGTAGACCACCCAAATGTTGAGGCGAAGCCCTGTGTATCTGCAATTCTACCGCCGATGAGAGGGGCAATGATTGTGGCAGGCGCCGTGAGTGTTTGCACAAGACCAATATAAAAAGGACGTTCACTCTCGCCGCTGAAATCAACCGTCATGGTCATACCGTTCGTCCAAATGGATACGTTTGCAAAACCTGCAAGCACAAAGACGGGAAAGAACCAGACGAGCGAAGGAGCATACCAGGCGAGCAGTGAACTTAAGGTTGCCGAGGCTGCGCCGATCACCAACATCAGACGATGACCGACACGATCGCCCAACCAGCCCATGCCTGCATTCGCAACAGTTTGTGCAATCGTCAGTGTGGCGGTGAGATACCCGGCTGTCACTGTATCCATGTGAAAACGGCGTAGCGCGTAAACGATATAAAATGCAAACCCCATAGTTGCAAATTGCGACAGTATGCGTGAGCTGAGGAACCAGTCAAAGTTCTTATCATTCTTGAGAATTCGCCTTGCCCCGTGCCAGAAGGGAGCAGGGTTTTCTTCGATCACTTTTTCGTAATCGGCGGGTTCGCGTGTCAGAGCGAGGGCGATCCATGAGATGATAAAGAACAGGCAGGCAATTAAAAAACAAGCTACGAAATTAAACGGAGCATGAAGCCACTCTAAGAGGTAACCGGACCCCACTGCAGCCGCGCTGATGAATAGATTTGCCACAGCGCCTTGCACTCCAAAGAATGTGCCGCGCGATTCGGGCGGAATGATTTTTGAGATCATGCTGGTCCACGAATTGGCAGTAAAGCCACCGCCCAGCCCCTGCCAGGTCAGCATCATAAAGGTGAGAATCAGACCCGCCTGCAATCCGATTTTGGGGAGAAGAAATGCGATCATTGCGAGTCCCAAAAAAGGAAGGCGTTCATGTATGGTTGCCATCAACACTGTCCGTTTGTAGCGCCGCAATCGTGACGTATAGCTCGCGGTGAACAACTGTGGGAACAGCCAGCCGCTGGCGTGGATGGCAGGCACAAGTCCGATCAACGTTGCGGAATTGGTCATCGAAGCAACGAACAGCGGCAAGATCGTACCAAAGGAAGCAAACCCAATCGCAAATCCAAAAAATCCGCCATCCAACAGATTGACCGTGACGTTATAGCGCAAATGTTTACGGATGAATTGTTCGACTTTTGTGAGGGGAAGCATTGTTTTATTCTACCATTTGACCTTGTCACCTCTTTATGAGAATGGGAGCGAAAGTGTCCAATTCAGAAAGCATGCACTTTCTATCAGTATGCGACCATAAACGATGCAGGAACTGTCGAACAACTGCTGTCTGGCAACCGGGGGACAAATATCGGAGGAATACAGGAAAAATACCAGTTCACAATCAGATGATCGAGACAAATAGGAGAGGACTACGGCAAAAGATGACAGACAAATGAAAGGAAGGACAAACTTTTCACTCTTGACAGAATTGGTGTTCTGTATAAAATAAAAACGAACGTTCGTTCATATTACAAGGAAGACAGTATGCTCCAAAAGACAAAAGAGGCACCTAAGAAAGGGGATATCACCAGGCTGGCGATTGAAGATGCTGCATTCGAACTGTTCATGGAACAGGGCTATCACGCCACCTCCATGCGCCAGATTGCAGACAAAGCCAAACTTGCGCTTGGCGGCATTTATAACCATTTTTCCAGCAAAGAAGAGATATTCTCAGCCATCCTCATGGATAAGCATCCTTATAAGCAAATTCTGCCAATTGTACTGGCTGTCGAAGGTGACACGGCTGAAAAGCTCATTCGCAATGCTGCCAGGGCGTTGGTGACCGAGTTGGGTTCGCGGCCTGAAGTATTGAAATTGGTTTTCATCGAGCTGGTGGAATTCAACGGAAAGCATATAGCCAACTTAGTCGGGGAAATTGCTCCGAGACTCTTTCCCATGTTCGAGAAGATGATCCATGTCCGCAAGAACCTGCGGAAGATTCCTCCCCCAATCCTGGCGCGCTCTTTTCTTGGCATGTTCTTTTCCTTCTATATTACGGAACTATTTATCCAGGATTCCCTCGTAGCGACATTGATGCCTGAAAACAGCTTTGATCTTTTCGTGGATATTTATCTGCACGGCGTAATAAAGGAGAAGGCATGAACTCACGTTTAATATCCATTATTCGCAAGGAATTCATTCAGATCACGCGTGATCCGCGTACGTTGGTTCTGATCGTTGTGATGCCGATCATGCAATTGTTCCTGCTTGGCTATGCAGCGACAACGGATATCAAGAATATCTCCCTTGCAGTCTGGGACCAGAGTCGGTCTCCACAATCACGTGCACTCCTGGAGGCGTTTCGCTCGGCAAACTACTTCAGCATAGATTATCCCGTTCGTTCGGAGGAAGAGTATAAGGGTTTGATCGAGTCGGGAAAAATCCGTGCGGCACTCATCATCCCACCAGATTATGAAATCCGCCTTTTGGAAGGGAACGCTCAGGTTTCACTGGTGTTGGATGGTTCCGATGCAACTGTAGGCAGCACGGCATTATCTACAGCAAAATTGATCGGCCAATCGTACGCGACAAAAGTATTGACGGAACAAGCTGCACTCACAGCCAGAGTATTCTCTTTCAACCCGCCTTTAGATGTCCGCACGCAGGTCTGGTACAACCCCGACCTCATTGCGGCTTACTTCAACGTTCCGGGGGTCATTGGAATGATCCTGTATTTCATTACAACCTTGCTGACAGCCTCTTCCATTGTGCGTGAACGTGAGCGCGGCACCATTGAACAATTGATCGTGACCCCCATTCGCTCATGGGAGTTAGTCGTGGGGAAAATTCTGCCGTACAGCATTCTGGCGCTCATCGACATGATCGAAGTCCTTATCATTGGTCATTGGTGGTTCAAGGTCCCCGTTCGTGGCGATTTAGGGCTCATTTTTGCCCTTTCAGGCTTATTCCTTTTATCAAGCCTTGGAATTGGTCTGTTCGCTTCCACGATTGCCAACACCCAGCAGGAAGCATTCATCACGGTTATGGTCACCATGCTGCCGAGCCTTTTTCTTTCAGGCTTTTTCTTTCCCATTGAAGCAATGCCAAAGTTCCTTCAATATATTTCGGCCATTGTGCCTCTTCGTTACTACCTGGTAATCATCCGCTCCTTACTGCTAAAAGGAGTTGGCGTGGGTGCCTTGCAAACAGAGATCATTGCATTATCAATATTTGCGGTCGTCATTATGGGAGCCGCGGCGCTCCGCTTCCGCAAACGCTTGGACTAAGTTCTCTTAAGGAGTTAATCATGCAACATAAACGCCCCCCTCTTCCCGCGATCATTCTGGTCGTATTGCTCATTGCTGCCGGCGTCTATTATGGTGTCCGTGCGCTCAACAGCACCGAAGACGGACAGCTCCGCGCTTCGGGCACCATTGAATCTACGGTGGTCAATGTCTCACCGGAGACGTCTGGTAAAGTGGCTCAAGTGCTGGTCGAGGAAGGACAAGCCGTGAAGACCGGCGATCCGCTGCTGGTGCTGGACGATAGCGTCCTGAAGGCTCAACGCGCGGTCGCCGCTTCTCAGTTGGATTCTGCCAAAGCGGGCGTGCAGAGTGCTCAAAATGCCCTCACCACTGCCAAATCCCAGTATCAAATCACCCTGGAAGCTGCCCTGGCACAGGGCAAGAAGACCCGCTTGCAGGACTGGTTCTCGGACCCGGACTTGTTCGATCAGCCGGGCTGGTATTACACCCGTGCCGAACAGATCCAGGCCATG
>DATGYJ010000663.1:0-1507 GCA_035298105.1 Anaerolineales bacterium
CCGGCCATACCTTGCCCGCTGAACAGTTTCTGTTTGGTGAAGGATGGACCCGTGATGTAGATTTACGTGAAGAACATGCCATCACTCCACAAGAAGGTTTGCTCTCGGCACTCAACCATGTAACGCCAAACCGCTTCTCACGCGTCGTCGTTGTTGATGATACTCCCGAGGCGCGTCGTCTGATCCGACGTATCTTACAATCACAGGGAGATTTCGAAATTTTTGAAGCCACGAGCGGACGAGAAGCTATTGAACTTGTTACCAGAGAGCGCCCTGACCTCGTTATCCTTGACTTGATGATGCCCGAAGTTGATGGCTTTGCGGTCCTGGATGCCCTGCGAAGCCAGCCTGAAACCGCGAACATTCCGGTGATTGTTGCTACTGCAAAAGAGTTGACGGTCGATGAGAAGAGCCGTTTGCAGGGGCAGATCCAATCCCTGATGTTGAAAGGGGATTTCCTGAACGATGAGTTTCTGGAAGAAGTGCGTTCACTTATACGATAAAATCAACCGGCAAGGTGGGGGGCGGATAATTCGCGACTACGATGGGTGTTTCCTGGCCCGTCGTTGCCCTTTGACGTTAACGCGTAGCCCCTAAGATGCATAAAGGCAGAAGCACTGGCATCAATGCTGCACTAATCTCTGCTCTATTTCTGGGGTTAGCGCCAGTCTTTGGTAAAGCGGCTATGGGCCCGGGAAAATTCTCGCCGTTGGCTGTGGTGGCATTGCGCACGAGTATGGCCGCACTCCTCCTTGTGATCATTATCGCCGTGTTCAAACGTCGAATCCTTTACATTTACCCTGCTGGTCTTTTGGGTTGCATATTAGCAGGCACCGTGAATGGGATCGGTTCTATCTTTTACTATATTGGCCTGAGCAAACTGAATGCCAGCGTTGCGCAGATGCTTTATGCACTTTATCCATTCTTTGTCGCGATTTGGCTCCAGCTCGATAAACAAACGCCTTCGAGGCTAACAGGACTTCGGATCCTTATCGCCAGCATCTCCGTATATTTCCTTACCAGAGTGCAAACGGGAAATATTGATTTGTGGGGAATTGTGTTCATGCTGATCGCGGCCGCTTTGTATGCACTGCACCTCCCCATTAATCAGCGGGTGCTGTATGATGTTCCCGCTCCTACAGTAACGGTATATACACTGCTGGCCATGAGTCTGATTGTTGTGCCAACTTATCTCATCTTTGATCGAAGCCCATTGATCGGAAATGGACCCTGGCTGCCAGTGCTCGGGCTTACCGCAGTAACTTTCATCTCCAGGTTATTTATATTCTTAGGCGTAAAGCATATTGGCGGCATGCAGACTGCCCTCCTGGGACTCGGAGAATTGATTGTGGCAATCCTATTTAGCCACCTGTTGCTCGGCGAAAGCCTAACGAAGTGGCAATGGGTCGGAACAGCAGGTTTGAGCATCAGTCTTTTATTAGCTTGGTTTGAAACGCCGCCACCTAGCTCAGCCCATCCCCATGGGTTGCTGGGTTGGCTGCAACCC
>DATGYJ010000664.1:0-1942 GCA_035298105.1 Anaerolineales bacterium
CCGGACGGTGCCTGTTGCACCAATGGTTGCTGTCAGATTGCCGCGCTCAATTTTCGCTGTCTGGAATTGGGTGACCGTATCGGCGTTCGATCGGCGTACAAAGATAAATGCTGATGCTCCCAGCAAGACAACCAGCAAGATGATCAAAATTGTTCTGTTCTTTTTGAAGAATCCACGCATTGCTTCCTCCACGAGGGGTTGCCCCGGTGTGTAAAATTCTACCTTACGAGCTTAAGCTTATACCTTACAATTATGAATTGACGATGAATTTTGCAGAGACATAAGAGCACCTCTACCGAAATCGAACTTCCATACGCGACAAATATAACAACTGGTCCTGCTTCCATTTAGCAAACCCATTCAAAATACGTTGAAGATAAGGAAAAGTTTTATGTTCCAAAGATACAAACATCAACGTATCGGCATTTGTAGCCTTAATTGACAATTTTCATGAATGTGATGATTGTCGTCTACTTTGGTGACATTCAAAAACTGCGGGTAGCTGCCAAGTTTGGTATTATCGTAGTGAAATTCTGCACATTCGCCATCGGAGGATTTCATGCAGTCTATCCCAAGTGAATCTTTAGATATTGATCGCAAAGCCCGCGTGAATCTACCCTTTTATGATCTCGACTTGCGCCCAGCTCATATCCGCAGGTCTGATTTCGATGAGGTAATCATTAAATTCAGTGTGGACCGCGCCATGTTTGAGGCATCACGCTGCATCCACTGTCCTGATCCTGCTCCTTGCATGGTCGCTTGTCCCACCCATAATGATATTCCATCTGCTATGTGGCTCATCGAACAGGGGTATTTTTCAGAAGCCGCGAATCTTTACCACAAAACCAGTTCACTGCCACAGATCTGTGGACGCGTTTGCCCGCATGAGCAGTTATGCCAGGGCTCCTGTGTGCTTAATAAATATCATACGCCCGTCCTCACTGGAGAACTGGAGACCTTTGCCGTCGAGTACCAACGGCAACATGAGGGACTCAATATTCCAGTAGGAACGCCGAACGGAAAGCGCGTCGCGATCATCGGTGCAGGACCTGCGGGGTTGGGCTGCGCAGACCAACTCCTCCAACGCGGATATGCGATCACGATCTTTGACTCGAAACCAGCTCCCGGCGGTTTGCTTGTCTACGGCATTCCGAACTTCAAACTGCCAAAAGAGGTTTGGTTTCAAACGTGGCAGCAGTTTGAACGTGCTGGTGTAAAGTTTGTTCCCAATACATACATTGGAAAAGATAAAACAATCGACGATTTGTTCAATGAGGGATTCGATGCGATATTCATAGGAGTGGGATCACTCATCGATGCAAAAATGGAAGGAACACCAGGTATAGACCTTCCCGGAGTCTATGAAGCCACAGACTTTCTCATCCGCGCCAATGTGGACCCCAACCTGCTCCCCATCGAAAAGAAAGAGCCGCTGCAAATCGGAAAGCGCGTCGCTGTGATCGGCGGCGGGGATACTGCCTCCGATTGCCTGCGAACGGCAATACGATTAGGCGCGCAAGAGGTCACCTGTCTTTACCGACGTACGGAAACAGAAATGCCCGGTGGCTACAAAGATCGCCGAATGGCTCGAGAAGAAGAAGCAAAATATCGTTTCCTCACCCAGCCCATTCGATTTATTGCGGGCGAAGATGGGCAGCTCGCGTCAGTAGAATGCATTGAAATGAAACTCGGTGAACCCGATGCAAAAGGAAGGCGCAAGCCTGTGCCTGTGGAAGGATCAAACATCGTCGTGGAATGCGATACGGCTGTGTTGGCGCTTGGTTACTGGCCCGATCCAATCATCGGAAAGACCACCGCTGAACTTGATACGCATGACTGGGGACTGATTACGGCCTGCTCGACGACCGGCGCGACATCGCGTGAGGGTGTCTTCTCCGGCGGAGATTGTGTCACAGGTCCAGACCTTGTTGTCACGGCCATG
>DATGYJ010000665.1:0-4774 GCA_035298105.1 Anaerolineales bacterium
TGATCCGCCACCCTGGCTTCTGGTCGCTTAAAAGTGCGGATTGAGGAGTTTTCTCGTTCTGCCGGCGCCAATTTGGCAGGTACTGCAGCTGTTGATTCCGTTGCAGCCTGGGCAACACTTGCCGTGGGCACCAGCGCGTTCAACAAGATCACCGCCGTCAATACTATGCGGGTCATAATCTCTGTCCCCGGTTTCAGTGTAGACATAGCTCCTCCTGATTTGCGATGAGAAAGACGTCCGTATGAGCCTGTGATATTTGGGCTGAGGCGAATGACCTGTAAATTCCCCGGCCAGGGAATGCGTAATCGGATACTAATTCAAAACACAATCATTCCCAGAAGGGTAGTGATAGTAATAGTATGACGCTTTATACTTCTGACTTCAATTAGGGAAATTACGCATTTTTTTCGACCCACCAGTGGATGGCTTCAGCTCTTGAAGTGACCCCCAGCTTCCTATAAACATTCTCCAAATGTTTCTCTACGGTCTTGAGCGTGATCCCCAAAGCTGCAGCAATCGCTTTATTTTCCCTACCTTCGGTCAACAATTGCAACACCTGGCATTCGCGGTGAGATAAAGATTCCCATTTGCTGCTTATATCTTCTCGCCAGTGCTGTGCTCTTTCCAGCTGCTGTTTGTCAAAAATGAATTGTCCGCGCGCCGCGCGCTGGATCGCAGAGACCAACTGTCCCGCCCGCAATTTCTTATCCAGGTAGCCCACTGCGCCCGCCTCCATCATGCTCGCCAGATACGCGTCGCGGTCATGGGAGGTCAACACCAGAGTAATGGTTTTAGGGTAATTTGTCCTGACCCATCGTTCGAGCTCCACGGGCGAAAAGTCGGGCATAATGAGATCCAGCAGGAGAATGTCCGGATGAAGTTTTGCAACAGATCTTTTGATCTCATTGCCATTTTGAGCTTCCCCTATCACTTGTATGTTTGGAGCCTGGTCGAGAAAGGCGCGGATGCCCTTGCGCGTCATCTCATGGTCATCCGCGATCAGCACGGTGATAGATTTCGGTTGCGTCGACATGTTTCTCTTGTCATTCAGAGGAATGCCTGGGTGCAGTATTGAGTCCTCTTGATCTATCGCTGAGCACAATGCAGACAATATCGTCCAAAACATGACCATGAAGGCATAAAAAGGTTACACTCCTCCGAAATATGCAACCGGGCTTGGCGGGGCTTACTGTTAATGAAGATGTATCAGGACCTATCCCAACATCAGCTTTGGTCTGTATTGCAGCGCCTCCGCCAAGTGAACCGATTGGATATCCTCACACCCTGCCAAATCCGCAATCGTGCGCGCCAGTTTCAAAATGCGGTGATAGGCTCTTGCCGACAAATTGAGCTGGGTCATTGCTGAGCGCATCAGGCGCTGACCCTCCTCCTGAACCTTGCAATATTGCCGGATCTCGCCCACGCGCATGTCGGCGTTACAGACGATGTCAGGAGATTGGGAATTGGTAAATTGGTGATTGGTAAAGCGGACTCGCTGAATATTCCGCGCTGCTTGCACTCTTTGGCGAATACACGCGGATGATTCCCCAAGGCGATCCCCACTCAGCTTTTCGTAATCGACCCGCGGGACTTCGATGTGAATATCAATACGATCAAGCAAGGGACCGGAGATCCGCTTTTGATATTTCGTCACCAGCGCGGGCGCGCAGCTGCAGGGTTTTTGTGAATCCCCATAGTACCCACAAGGACAGGGGTTCATCGCCGCGATCAATTGAAAATTGGCGGAGAAGGTTAACGAGCCTTTGGCGCGGCTGATGGTGACGACTTTATCTTCCATCGGCTGGCGCATCACTTCGAGGACGCGCGTGCCGAACTCGGGAAATTCATCTAAAAACAAAACACCCCTATGAGCAAGCGAGATTTCACCTGGCTTGGGAATATTCCCGCCACCAACTAAGCCTGCATGACTAATCGTATGATGTGGGGCGCGGAAGGGACGATGTCTAATGAGTGGTGTCCCAGCCGGAAGTTGATCGGCAACGGAATAAATTCTCGTCACATCCAGCGATTCCTCGATGCTCATCTCGGGCAGAATGCTGGGCATGGCGCGCGCCAATAGTGTTTTCCCAGCTCCTGGAGACCCGACAAGAAGCATGTTATGCCCAAAAAACCGTCACATTTCACCTGGATTTTGGCCCTGAAATCATCGAAAATGCTCGATATCAGATGCAAAAGATTTATAGTTTGAAAAATCTAAAAATCGCGGATGAAGTAAATTGATAGATAATGGCTGCATATATATAGTTAAAGATTGGCTTCGCCTACACATCTCGAACCTAGCCGGACAATCTGTAAGTATGAAAAGATTTCATGACAGAGAGGCACGATCCATACCATCTACAATACATTGGCTTAGAAAATCACAATCGCCGTACCCACTCCGCTAGCATCGAGACTCCAACAACTACGGGGGTAATGAGGAGGGCTCCCAAATTGACAATATAGTTGGAAAAGAATCCTGCCAATTGAGCAACTATATGTTCAGCGCAAGTATGACCCGGTCCAAAAGAAAAAAGGCTAACACAATACCCCAACTGCAATAGTCCTAAAGCGCCGATGGTCATGACGCAACTGGTTATGAAGGCAGCAAATAAGCCATGCACCCAACCTATCCGCTTAGCCCAAATGACGATTACTATTGCGATAGCCAATTGCATAAGTATTGCTAATGCAAATTCGCCTTTCAGGAAGATATCTTTTGCCTCAGATGTGTCTCGGACAGAATCTGGCAGACCAAGGTGAAGCAGGAGGAGAATAACACCCATCAATCCACTAAACAACACACCACCTATGAAACCAAGGAGCATTGCAAGTCCAGGGCGCAATGACGGTTGACGAGAGAGAATTGGTTTAGGGACAAATGAGTCAAGAAACGCCCAATCCAAAGTAGCGCCTACTCGCTTGCGCCAGAACCACGCTGCTAAGGGAAATGCCCACAGAGTTATTAAGAATATGAGAGTGAAAGAAGAATCACTAATTCGCGAGATGACATTCGTTGGATTCGTCCAGAGGGTTACGGCAAATATTTCTAGAATATCCTTCACATAAAAAATGTTCCCCATCAATACGATGAATAGCATAGCTGCAATTAACAATCCAATCAGACAGATGTAGCGCAGGGCACGATTCGTGGAAGCAGTTTCTATCCAGACTGAAGCGCCAGCGGCAATCCATCGCAGGAAGAAGAAAAGGCTCAAAAGGAGAAGTATTCCCCATATCAGGTTTAACGCTAAAGACAATAACACCTCATTTGGGCCCGATCCTAATGAGTAACCTAGGGAAGCACGGAATGATAGAAATTGGCCCATAATGAAGCCCAATCCAAACCCTAAGCCCAAACGACCTGCACCGCGCAGTGTCTCATGACGTGCTAGCGCTGCAAATGTACTGCGCCATACTCCTAACCCTACAACACCTATTACGAATGGCGCAAAGAGTAATGTTCCTCCCAAGAAAGCAAAGCTTTCTTGCGGAGTGGGGAGTAACAACATTAGACATGCTTTGGTGTTCTCATAAGCGACAGCTACTGCTACGCCAGCACCAATAGCTTCTCCAATGCCCATTTGCAGTAGTCGATATGTTTCAGTCAACACCAAGCGGCGTTGGCTGGGCTGCGGGTGAGCTTGCCATATCGTTTGCCAGTGGCTTTTGAGAGAGGGCATGGCTGCTAACGCCCGGGGTAATGCCCCTGCTGGACCATCCCACACGGAGGATTGCACATCTGCATAAAACTCACGTGCCCGCAAGACGGTATTACGAAACAGAAAAACCATCATTGCGAGTACACTGCCGCGCCATGCTACACCGAATACAAAACCAAGATCGCCCAAGCCAAAGCGGATTAATTCTGCACCGAGGCTAATCATAAATGGCACAAAAGCGGCGATAAGAAATACGTACCATACAACGACGGTAAAATAAGTTTCATCTACATCGGAGTTCCTCAAATGCGCAAGTTCATGCAGAAGGACCGCGCGAAAAATTGGGCGATCTGTGGAGAACTGTGTTACTAAACCACCAGATAGCAAAACAGAATACTGTCTATAGTGACCAAACACCAACGCGCGTGGAAAAGGATTAAGCGCTTCTAATAAGAATTTTGGTGGGCGAGATATCTCAGCTTGGCGGCACAAGTGCAAGAGATAATTCACCAGATCTGGCGCGTCTTCGGAGTTTAGAGGCGTCAAGTCCCATCGTCGAACGATAAACCAGGGAGCAACCCAGTAGATTGCCATTGTCACCACGATCAGACCACCTACACATGCTATCATCCAGAGCGCTTGCCGCTGTTCATACGGCTCAAAGCAGGCTTTGTCAAAACTGCATTGCAATGCGAAGCGCCTAAACTCAGCACGAGACATGGCATTATACAGTGATTGATAGATGAACAAGCTCGCTCCAAGGATTGAAATGATCAGCAACGCAAAGCGGGAATGTGTGTTGGCAGGGAGGATGAACGGATTTAGACGCGGCAGACCGCTGCCAGTTTGTGGTTCTCCAGACATAGCTTTTCCCTTAACTGATGGCGAGACTCCCAACAACAGCATCGGCTAGTAGTTTGGCGCGTTCCTCGGAGAGTTTTAGTTCGCGGGCTTTTTTAAGTGCGACCTTGCGCACCTGTGCCAGTTGTTCGGCTGTGAGTGGCGGCGGTTCTGTTTTTTCTTCAGAGCGGAATTTCTTGAACATCTTTTTCACGATCTCATCTATTAGTGTTGAGCTTTGTTCTTGGGTTGTTTTTTTGACCTGCTCCATC
>DATGYJ010000666.1:0-17679 GCA_035298105.1 Anaerolineales bacterium
TGGCAACTACAAAATTCGGTGCCCAGCCCTCTTTACCAACACGAGCAGAAGTTGAAAAGTTCCTGACCCAGGCTGCAATGATTAATTCCTAGTTGCCATGACGACCCGAATTATCATTGATACGGATCCCGGCGTGGACGACGCCCTGGCGTTTTTATTGGCACTTGCCTCGCCTGAGATCAAACTTGAAGCATTGACCACCACCCAGGGCAATGTCACCGTGGAAAAAGCCACGCGTAACGCACTTTCGGTCCTAGAGTTGGCGCGTGCAAGTCATATTCCAGTTGCGAAGGGTAGTTCGCTTCCACTCGTCCAACCGCTGCGTGCCTCCGCTTATGTCCATGGGGAAAGTGGGATTGGCGACTCCAATTTGCCAGAACCACGATCAAAACCCGTGCCGGGACACGCGGTGGATTACCTGATCGAACGTGTCCTGGCAGAACCGAATGAGATCAGTATTTTCCCCATCGGGCCGCTGACGAACATTGCACTGGCACTCCGCAAGGAACCGAAATTTGCCAAAGCTGTGAAAGAGTTGGTCATTATGGGTGGAGCGATATTAGAAAGCGGCAACATGACTCCGCTGGCAGAGTTCAACATCTATGTTGATCCGCATGCCGCGCATATCGTCTTCCATTCAGGGATTCCAATCACCTTAATCCCCCTGGATGTGACCCACAAGTGCCTGCTCAAGCTGGAGCATATTGATCGCTTGATGGAGATCAGTTCTCCGATTTCACGCTTTATCAAGGAAGCGGTCGAAGTCTATTTGAAGTTCTCGTTCGAGCGAGGCTTTGAAGGCAGTGCCTTGCACGATCCGTTGACTTTGGCCGCGATCATCGCTCCTGAATTATTGACGCTGAAAGAATACTACGTGGATGTCGATATTTCAGGCGGGGTTTCGATGGGCAAAACATTTGCCGATATTTACAATGTGACGATGAAGCCTGCGAATATGAAGGTCGCCATGAATGTGCGGGGCGAGGATTTCATCGAATTATTCCTAAAGCGCATGGAACATCTAAGCCGCAGGATCCATGATTGAGCTGTCGCGGTACAAACTTCATGAAACCCCGCCGCGGGGTAATAGCAGTAGATCACGGACAACGAGATTTCCGCCCTCCAGCTGACATCGCCCTGCAATTCTCTTTTTCGATCTTGTGCCTTGAGAACTCCGAAGGAGTGCAAATCTTATAGAACATGAACGCCCATCAGATCGACCAGCCCCGTAGGGGTAACATAGCTTTGGTATTGATCGCAGAGAACAGCAAATAGCATGCCCAGGAGAATTTTGTTCGATACCGATCCCGGCATTGACGATGCCTGTGCGATCCTGCTTGCACTGGCTTCACCTGAACTGTCAGTGGAAGGTCTGAGCATTGTGCATGGGAACTGTTCCCTGGAGCAAGCTACCAAAAACGCGTTATCCGTTTTAGAACTGGCCAACGCCGGTCATATTCCTGTTGCAAAAGGCTGTGATTTGCCGCTGGTACAACCCTCCCTGCTGGCGCCTGAGACGCACGGCGATACAGGCCTGGGGTATGCAAAGCTGCCAGAACCCCAATTCAAACCCATCGGTCAACGCGGAATCGATTTCCTCATCGAGAAGATCCTGTCGGCGCCAGGGGAGATCACATTGGTGGCGATCGGTCCACTAACGAATGTCGCTCTGGCAATCCGGCAGGAGCCGCGCATTGCAGAGGCACTCAAAGAGTTGATCATCATGGGCGGAGCGATCCGGCATGAAGGCAACGCCACTGCCCTGGGAGAGTTCAACACATACGTAGATCCTCACGCCGCGCACATCGTCTATCACGCCGGCATTCCTGCCACACTTGTGCCACTGGACGTGAGTTATCAATGCATTTTGACGCCGAACGACGTGAGCCGTCTGCAGAAAATTGACTCCCCCATCACGAAGTTTGTGGCAGATGCCACCCGTTTCTATATGGAATTTCATGATGAATTCCAGAAGATCGAAGGCTGCGTCATCAACGATCCGCTTGCATTGGCGTTGACCTTCGCACCTGATTTATGCACCTACCAGGAATTGCCAGTGGACGTGGATATTTCGGGTGGGATCTCCATGGGCAAAACAGTTGCCGATTTCTATAACTATGATAAAAAGCCTGCCAATTTGAAAGTGGCATTGGGTGTCCGAGCACGCGATTTCATTGATTTGTTTGTAGAGAGGATTGCAAAGCTGGCACAAAAGACTTTGGAAATATCTTAGTTGCCCTCATCGTTAAGCCTGACTCACATGGACTCTCAAACTCCAGGAATATTTGGAACCAAAGCTGTAGAAGCGGTGTTATAAGAAACAAATCACACGGAGAAGAAGGAGAATGCAAAATGTCGAACACTCAGCTATTCATAATCATCGTATTTGCCGCGCTCATAGTCATCGGAATTGCCTTATACTTTTTTGCGCGCTCCATTTTTGACAAGGCAAAAGCCGAATTCACGACAAGAACTTTGGTACTCATTCCAATTGCAATCGCAATTAATATAGCAATTGGTGAATTAGTGGGACGGTTGAAGCTACCTATCTACCTGGATAGCATTGGTACTGTTCTAGTTGGGGCATTAGCTGGTCCTTGGGCAGGCATGGTTACAGGTGCGCTCGCTAATTTGATTTGGGGATTTATTACCCCAGTTTCCGCTCCATTTTTCTATGTAGCGGCGGTTATCGGCATCATAGCGGGATACGCCGGGAGGGCAGGCGCATTCGAAAAAGAATCTCCACGCTGGCTCTCAGTACTTGTGGGCGCGGTGTTCTTTTTCTCGCTAACCTTGTTCGTCCTGGCATTCATTAATGTTTCAACCGATCAGGGCTTTGCAACATATCCTAGCATGAGGGAACTATTATCTCGATATACAGTCTATTTTGTTTTGGCAGTTGTGATTGGTGCAGCCGTAGGATACTTCCTTATTCAAAAAGGTGGTTACGCCGGCTTATGGGGATTGGCAACAGGCATTGTCGCGGCGATCATATCGGCGCCCACCGCGGCCTATGTATTTGGTGGAGTCACTGGCTCAGGCACTGACCTGCTTGTAGCAGCATTCCGCGCCAGCGGTGGAAATATCCTGGCTTCCGTCATGGCCCAGGGCGCTGTATCCGATCCATTCGACAAAATGCTCTCATATATGGTAGTATGGCTTATCCTTAGATCACTGCCTAGTCGCTTCAAAGCGCGTTAGGTCCATTTTTAGAGCGCATGAATACATTTAGTATGTATGTAGCCCGCGAAAGCGGGCTACATAAACTTCATCCTCTTACCAAAGGCTCACTAACTCTTTTATTATTAGTCGCAGGTCTGACATTGCCAGGAAATTGGACGGGCTATTTTCTGGTTCTATTCGTTATCCTTCCGCTGGCTTATTGGGGACAAATCTTCTCTAACTTTATTAAAGTTGTTTTAGGCATTAGCCTGCCTTTCGTCCTCTCGGTCGTGATCATCCAAAGCTTGTTTTGGGGAAAGGGAACACCGCTCTTCGAGTTTTGGGTTATTGCTCCGAAGCAGGAGGGTGCTTTGTTCGCTTTGATCAGCGTCGGTCGAATTATCCTGGTCATGTCAGACTTCATTCTATTCGCGATGTCAACACGCCCTGACACCCTGATGATTTCGCTCAAACAAGTTGGCGTACCCAGCAGTCTGGCATATATCATTGTCACTACATTACAGATCATTCCGCGCTTCCAAAGCAAAGCATTGACCATTTTGGACGCCCAGCGTTCGCGCGGGTTGGAAACAGAAGGTAATTTATTTGTCCGCGCTCGCGCCCTGATCCCTATCGTTCTTCCTCTCGTTCTTGGCAGTCTCGTAGACGTTGAAGAAAGGGCGATCGCTATCGAAGCGCGCGGCTTCAATTCCAGCAAAAAAGAAACCAGCCTTATCGAAATCCCGGACACAAATACACAAATCATTCTGAGAAGAGCTTTTGTCATCCTGATGATCTTGAGCATTGTTGCGAGAATTGCATGGCAATTGTTGAACTGAAAAACGTCACCTACAAGTATCCCCTCACTGAGGCGCCAGCTCTGCAAAATATCAACTTGCAGATCAATCAAGGCGAGTTTGTCGCGATCGTCGGACCGAATGACGCCGGGAAATCCACCTTGTGTTATACCTTGGCAGGCTTTGTGCCCCATTTTTTCAAAGGCGAGCTAACGGGCAGTGTTGAAGTTGCCGGGCTCGAATCACAAAAATCCACACTCAACGAATTGGTGCTAAACATCGGGCTTGCATTTCAAAACCCGTTCAACCAGATCAGCGGCGCCAAATATACTGTCTTTGAAGAACTTGCATTTGGGTTGGAAAACATCGGAATTGCACGTGAAGACATGAAAGCACGTGTGGAAGAGACGATGAAATTGACCGGCATCAGTGATCTGGCAGAGCGCTCCCCTTATTCTTTATCCAGTGGACAGCAGCAACGCGTCGCTCTGAGCTCCATTCTGGTCATGCAACCCAAGGTTCTCGTGCTCGACGAGCCGACCTCACAGATGGACCCCATTGGCACGCGCGAAGTCTTTGGCGTGATCCGTAAAATGGCAGAGCGGGGCATGACCGTTATCCTGGTCGAACACAAAGTGGAATGGATCGCCCGATTTGCAGACAGGGTCATTGCACTCAAAGACGGGCGGATTCTTCTGGACGGCACGCCCTCTGAAGTACTAACCTCTCCAAGCTTGCCTGAAAATGGTTTTGGGGTTTCACGGTATACGTCGGTGGCACGCAAGGCCCAAGAGAGCGGATTGTGGAAAAAAACGAAATTGCCGGTAACATTGGATGAGGCAGCTGAAGGATTTTCAGCATAATAGCGCCATGGACATTGAAATTAGAGACTTGTACTTCAGTTATCCAAATGGTTTGGAAGCCCTGAGCGGCATTTCATTGACGATCCAATCAGGTGAGCAGATCGCAATTGTCGGTCAGAATGGTGCCGGGAAAACGACCCTCGTAAAGCACTTGAATGGCCTGTTACTGCCCACAAGCGGTCAAGTTCTAATTGGAGATTGGGATACCACAAAATTCTCCGTGGCGAAATTGGCCAGCCGGGTCGGATACGTGTTTCAAAACCCCGATGAGCAATTGTTCTCTAAGAATGTCGGTCTGGAAGTTGCGTTTGGGCCGCGAAACCTTGGGTTTAACAGGGAGCAGGTTCAGACATTGGTCAGCAGCGCGCTGGCATTAACGGAACTCTCCGATAAAACGGACACAAACCCGTACGACTTATCCGCTACGTGGCGCAAGATGGTCGCAATTGCTTCGGTCATTTCAATGGATACAGAGATTGTTATTTTCGATGAACCCACAACCGGACAGGATGCCGTCAACGTGGCGCGCATTGCCTATGTGATCGCAGAGCTGCAGAAGCGCGGTAAGACGGTGATCACAATTACGCACGATATTGATTTTTGTGCCGAGAATTTCGAGCGTGTGATCGCGATGTCCCAGGGAAAGATCCTGCTCGATGGAGCGGCCAATGATGTACTAGGGGCCGAGGAAATCCTGGCAACCACTTATGTAGACCCGCCGCAGCTAACCCGCCTCGGCAAACGGCTTGGATTTCAACACACGGTCAGGAATCAGGAAGAGTTTTTGGCGCAACTGTCACACTCCCGAAAAGTGTCGGGAGCGTAGTAGCGAGCGGTGCCAGGGTAGTCCCCACTGAGGTCGCTACTCATCTAAATGGTGCTGCCTTCCCTACTTGTGATAAACAACCAATTCATCGTAACCGGAATCCTCGGCAAACTCGCGCTTATATACCAAATCATCAAAGACTGCGATCACGATCTCTGCCGTCGTATAAATCTTGCAGCCAGACTGAAAATGTCCACCGATCGTTTTTCCGTCTCCATCTGAAATCGAGATATGCATATGCGAACCGTGGATGGAAACTGTCCCTGTGATGGAAACGATCTCGAAATGACCGTCATACTCGGAGGCAAACTCGCGATTCGCCAGCCGCAGGGTTGCATACGCCAAACTTCCAACGCCGCTCAAGATACACCCCGCCTCCACGTGCTTTTCCTTAAGAAAAGTCTCAATCGAGTCAAACAGATCCTGCCCGGAACTTAGACGAAAGGTATAATTTTGCATAGTAAGGCCTCAACCGTATTATACAATTGGACTAAATTACGGAGTGCCGCCTAATTTACTTGGATTTGTATTGGAATTTCAAGCCACAAATCCATGCAAGAAGTTATATTATCAATGATACGAGCGGTAGTTTACATTTTTGCAAGGTCGGTTTCCAATTGCTCATGTAAAATGGAAACGCAGGAGTCAGCATGGCTAAAGTAGATGTGCAGGTTTTCAGAAGTATTCATGAGATAGATCCCAAAGTTTGGGATCGCGTGGTCGCAGGGCGTGGATTTCAAAGTCACAGTTGGTACCAGTTTGGGGAGCGCGCCATGGCAGACTGCCCTCCCACTTACCTGGTTGCCTGGAATGGAACCACACCGGTTGCAGGGGCTGCCCTTTTTCGAGTGTACAACGAACCTCTCCCTATTCCAGAAGTCGCACGGCGCTTCATGGCTTCAGTCTTCAAGCACCGGCCTCTCCTGGTGTGTCGCTCGCCACTTGCAGATACATCCGCTTTGCTATTACCCGGTGAACCGCTCCGTGATGAAGTATTAGCCGTCCTGGCACAGGCAGCACACGCCGAATTCAAGCAGCAGCACTGTTCCTTCCTCGTTTTCGACTTTTTGCTCACCGAACAATTGCGGTATCAGGCCTGGCCCCAGGATTTTGAACCCATTACGGTTTCAGAGCCCGGTACATTCATGCCTATGGAATGGAAAAGTTTCGACCAGTATCTTGACGCGGGCAACAAGCATGACCGTCAGCACTATAAGCGCAACTTGCGTGAAGCCGAAAAGAATGGACTTGTGCTCACCAAACACAAGACCATTTCAAACGTGGATAGGGCTTTGAGCCTGATTCGAAACGTCTCGATCTGGCAAGGCTCTGCCCCAAACCCCTGGATGCGCGGTCTGCTCGAGAACTTTTCTATGGTCGACGGGACGTGGCTTGAAATCCATAAAGATGATGAATTGGTTGGCTGCGGCGCAGTCGTGCGTGATAACAAATTTCAGCTTGTCCTTGCACTTGGACTCGAAGATGATGTCCCTGGAGGCTATTTCTTATTGTTGTACACTGCATTGCAGGAGGCTTTCGAACATAAAGTCCGCCTTGTCCGGTTTGGAAGCGGATCCTATGATATAAAGCGCAGATTGGGCTTCCATCTTGAAGACACAAATCATGCCATGATGACGATGGCGGGCATTACATCCCGTACCGTTAAGAAACTTGCGAAAACCGACTGAACCTGCATGCTTCCGGGTGTCGCACAATTCATCGCGACCGGGTTGACCATCAGTCCAGTCTGCGCAATGGATTGTGCTATTATTGATATTGATCGTTACAACAAAAAAAGCCGAGCCAGGTGGGAGAGAAATTACTCCCCGAAACGCTATTCCGCCCCGCGGAACAGCTGAGTCAGATTTCCTAATTCTTATCATACTCTTCAAGGAAACGATGATTCCCTTTGAATATTTCCTACAATTGCCTACCGAAGAAGTGGCTGACCTTGTGAAAGCCACAGGACAAAAAGTTTGCGTGTTCCCGGTCAATGGGACTCGGCGCTGGTTCATGCTGGAACATGCCGAGCAGATCAGGGATGATTTCTTCGAGGCTTACATGGATGCTTCGATCAAAAACCATGTGGAGCTATGTGCCATGTTTTTCGATCATGGGATTGACACCATCCTTGCTCCGGTATTTGGGCGTGAACTGATGCATCGCGGCGATGAATATACTCAACGTGTCGGTATCGATGGCTTGGTGCGCACAGCCACTGACCAGAACTATCGCGAATTCTTTGAGCGCTACGGCGTCAAGGTTCGTTTTTATGGTGATTATCGCGATGTATTGACTGGCACTCCCTACGAATATGCCTTGAAATCGATATACGAGGTGACGGAAGCGACCAAGCAGAATATACGCTTCCGCCTATTTTTTGGTGTCTTTGCGGATGAAGTAACGGAGACCATTTCGCGCCTCTCTGTGGAGCATTATCTCGCGGAAGGTTCCGTGCCAGATAGATCAACACTTGTCCGAAAGTATTATGGCGAAGAACTACCCTCGGTCAGCCTATTCATTGGCTTCGATAAATTCAGTACATTCGACATGCCCCTCCTCGCGACTGGGGAGGAGGACTTGTATTTCTCTCTTAGCCCATCGCCTTACATGACACAGCATCAATTGCGTGCGATCCTTTATGATCATATGTACGTCCGCCCGACCCCGGAACCCGATTACCGAAAATTAACGGGGGATGAACTCAACTGGTTACGAGAGTATTATCGTGAGAATAAAGACTACGCCTTTGGTGTCGGAAAGCTAAAATTCAACTTATGGATTCCCAAAGGGGGAAACAAAGAATGAAAGATACCATTGAAAAACTTATTGATGAGATTGGACCTGGTCACATGGGCAGCACTGCCTATGACACTGCCTGGGCTGCCCGGTTGGGTGAGATCGATTGGAGCCTAAGTAGTCGCAGCCTGGCATGGCTGGCAGAAAATCAACTCTCAGACGGTTCATGGGGCGCACCCGCGCCGTTTTATCACCATGATCGGGTGATTTGCACCCTGGCTGCCATGATCGCCCTTTCGTATCGTGGTCGCCGTGGGCAGGATAAGGTTCAGATCGATAATGGCAGACTCGCCTTGGAGCGAATCGTGGGCAGCGCAACAATGGGGCTGCAGGCTGATCCGAATGGAGCAACTGTCGGCTTTGAAATGATCGCCCCCACCCTGGCAGCAGAGGCTGAGAAGCTGGGCCTGATCAAAAATCAGGGAAATCGCATCTTAGGGCGTCTCTCCCGGCAACGTTCCAAGAAACTAGCCTATCTTCAAAACAACATGATCAACAGGCACGTGACCATGGCTTTTTCTGCTGAAATGGCCGGGCACGATGGCAAGCACATGCTGGATATTGAGAATATCCAGGAGGACAATGGCTCTGTCGGCGTCAGTCCGTCGGCAACCGCCTATTTTGCAACGTATATCAAAAGAGGCGATGAAGCTTCTTTGAAGTATTTGCGAGATGTGATGAAATCCGATGGGGGCATGCCAAATGTGGCGCCTTTCGATGTTTTTGAGATCGCCTGGGCACTATGGAATCTTAGTTTCATTCCTGATCTGGACAAGAATAAGAAACTCCAACCGCATATTGATTTTCTCTCGAATGCCTGGCAGCCAAAGCGCGGCGTTGGGTTTGCAGCGGGTTATTCCGTCAAAGACAGCGATGATACAGGTCTTGTATATGATACTTTGTTGCGATTTGGTCGTGAAAAAGACCTGGCCAGCGTGCTAGTGTATGAGGAGAAAGATCACTTCCGCTGCTTCGATTTGGAAGCGAATCCATCGATTAGCGCGAATATCCATGTGCTGGGCGCACTGGGACAGGCGGGGTTGGATGAGAAAAATTCATCGATCCAGAAGGTACTCCGCTTCCTGCAAAAGGCAAAGGGGCAGAACCCCTACTGGGTAGATAAGTGGCACTCTTCGCCGTATTATGCGACGGCGCATGCCATTATTGCGGGCGCAAGGTTTGCTAATGATCTGGTGGAAGATTCTATAAAATGGATCCTTCAAACACAGAACAAAGATGGCTCATGGGGTACATATCTGCCAACTGCGGAAGAAACTGCCTATGCTATTCAGGCGCTCTGGTTTTGGAACGAGAACGTCGCCAGAGTGCCTAAAAGCGCTTTGAGAAACGGGGCTCGCTGGCTCAAGGAACACATGAATGAGCCGTACCCACCCCTGTGGATTGGCAAGTGCTTATACAATCCGAGTCTTGTGATCCGCTCGGCGGTAATTACTGCCCTGGCTCTGGCCCAATAATTGCGAAAAAATGTGCTCGGCACTGTTTATATGCCATTCCGGTACACCTTAGTGCCTATATTCGACACTAAGGTAATATTTACATTTTTGTAATATATGAACCCGCAATGAAATCTTCGATGTTTATTCAAGTAAAATGACATAGATCGAAAGTATCCGGAACGAGCCCGGCGCAAAACAGAGCGCTGCGTGAAGGCCCTTCTTGCGCAGCGTAAGAACCCGATCTTTAAGGTTTGCATGTCTACTTTGAACGTCAAAACAACCTTCAGCATCCACGAAATTGAAGCAGGAATGTGGAACCAACTGAGCGATGGAAAGCCATTCCAAAGCCATCAATGGTATGTTTTTGGCGAACAAGCTATGTCAGATTGCCTGCCGATTTATCTGCTGGCCTATGACGGCGAGGCCTTAATTGCACGGGCCAGCCTATGGCTCATACGGAATGAACCGGTTCCCAAAGCACTTGGTCGAATAAGAGGGGCTGCGGCCCAGATCTTCAAGCGCTGGCCGCTTCTGATTTGCCGATCTCCCTTATCCTACACGACCGGACTGATTCTTGCAGATGATGAGAGACGGGCAGACATCCTTTCAGCGTTTGTCAAAGCCGCACTGGTCGCTGCCAGGCAGCAGGGAGCCTCCTTCATTATTTTTGATTACCTGAATAAAGCAGGTACTTCTGATTGGCCAGGTCACTTTTCAGCAATCCCAGACTTAGACCCGGGGACGAATATGGAAAACCACTGGCTGAGTATGGATGAATATCTAGCCGCGGGTCATAAAAAAGATCGCCAACACTATAAACGTGTCCTGCGTGAGGCAGAAAAACTGGGGATAAAAATCGACTGTCACCCATCCGCTGAAAACATCGAGGCTGCCCTGCCTCTGATTCGCAACGTGGAACGTGATCACGGAGCGCTTCCCAATCCCTGGGCAAGGCAAATGCTTGAGCATATGCAAATGGTCAACAGTTCGTTTCTAACAGCCACAATTGATCACCAGCTCGTTGGATGCGGATTGATTTTTGAAGATAATCACTCGCAAATGACCAGTGTCCTGGGTCTTGCGAAAAATGTACCTTATGTTTACTTTATGCTTCTGTATGAAAGCTTGAAAATGGCTTTTGAACACCAGGTTCGCCTACTGCGCTGGGGCAGTGGCGCTTATGAAGTGAAACAACGCCTGGGATTCTCGTCCGAAGATAACGGTTCTCTGGTTTTCACTGCCGTAAATCCATATCTGCAAAAGGCTTTACAGCGGTTGAGCTAAAGGACCTCGTTCAATAAGTATCTTATATAGGAAAGAGTTCTGAGATCAAATCATGCCAGAGCGGATCATTGTTTCAGGGATCTATCGCAGCGGGACATCCCTCGCCACCGAACTCATCCATCGCTGGGGAGCCTATGCCGGACGCCAGGATGATATCTTCCAGGATGAATACGGCTATATGGAACATCTTGCGCTCCAAAAACTCAATGACGAGTTATTGAATGACAATAGCCGTGTGCCCACCCCTGTCGATCAATTGGTGGAGAAAGCGCACGACCCAATTCTTAAGGAACGGGCTTTGGAGATACTTGACGCAATGGATAGGGAAGCAGCGGACACCCACGCAATTGCCTGGGTATGGAAAGATCCGCGCTTGCCCCTGGTGTTGCCATTCTGGTCAGATATTTGGGGCGATGTGATTTATGTCATCCCAGTGCGTCATCCGGTTGAGACCATTCTATCCGCAGCAAAAATGGAAGGGCTGGAACCCGATGAGGTACCGCTTTCAGCAGGATTTGTCTACTGGCAGTTTTGCATGCTCAACCTGCTTACTTTTACCGTAAGAAGCTATCGCAAGCTTTTTATCGCATACGATCAATTAATCCAGAATCCGCAGCAGGAATGCACCCGTCTCTGTAATTTTCTGGATATGCAATGCAAGGTTCCCGCTGAGGCTACCGGCCGCCCCATTAGCAAGATGGCGGAACACATAACTGCAAAACAGCATCACTTTAAACATCCGGCGCCATTGTCTGAAGTGGAGGTAACCACCAAAGAGCAACGCGCCCTATTCAACTTCCTGAGACTCAAGACGATCTATCCTGATGAAGCTTTTAACAGGGACGATTTTTCAATTTACCCCGGTTGGATGGAATATCTGCAAACGATTGATCTGCTCGTCACGCTGAATAATATCCAGAAAAGCTGAGTCGGTCTGATCCTTAATAAACACATGAACAGAGAAAATTTTTTACGCCCGCCTGGCAGAGTCTTATCAAAACCATGAGGCAATCATCATGAAATTTCTAAGTCGCTTTCTGACCATCTCGTCGATCGATCCGGATGACATTCGACGAAGAAGGATCCTCAATATTCTATTGACCGTTACAGGAGCCCTATCTGTTGTAGCCCTGGTCATTTCGCTTGCCCCGGAATTTGCGTGGGATAACGTCAAATTGATCATCATAGGCAGCGCTGTCACCTTTCTTGGAACGCTCGTTATCTACTTAATCAACACCTTTTGGTCCGGACGAATCGCAGCCACTATTTTCCTGGTCTTTATGACGATTGTCTTTGCATTTAGTGACACACCTCAACAGGTATCGGATGGTCGAACTCTGTTTGCTTTTGCCATCCCCATCATCATGGCAAGTATATTACTGGCGCCATGGTCCAGTTTCATTTTCAGTAGTCTGAGCGGTATTATTATTGCAGTCATTGCTGCTTCGATTAATCACGTCCCTAACCTACCGGCAATTATTGGGTTTTTCGTGATTGCTCTCGTCTCCTGGCTTTCCGCCCGCAGTCTCGAACAGGCCCTGAAGGAACTGCGTGTCATCAATGCCAACCTGGATCAAGTCGTTGTGGAGCGCACACAAGCGCTGACCGAATCTTTGGAACGTGAGCGAATTGAAGCTGGTCGCAATCAGGCAATCTTGAACTCGATTGCGGATGGCGTTGTCGTTTTTGATACAAAGTGGAATGCCATCCTTGCAAATCCGGCACTAAGGGGCATGCTCGACCTTCCCATAGAACTGATCGTGAATAAAAACTTCCGCGATCTCATCGAGCACCCACGACTTTCTCCCAGAAGCCGGGGGCTTTTATACGCTATGATGGAGCACGATACTCAGCCGCCCAGTTTTCGCGTAGAATGGGGCAAGAAGACCCTTTCAATTAGTGCTGCACAGGTCTATGACAATTCGAAAGAGAGAAATACAAACATCGGAACGGTGACTGTCTTCCGCGACTTTACCCGTGAAGCTGAAGTGGAAAAGCTCAAGAGCACATTCGTCGCCATTGTTTCTCATGAATTGCGTACACCGCTTAATGCTATTCTGGGCTATGCAGAGATGTTCAAAGAGTCCGTTTATGGACCGATGAACGACAAACAGGTCAATATGGCTGAGCGAATCATGAAGAATACCCAGCGCCTGCTGGGGCTGATCAATGACCTGCTTGACCAGGCACAAATGGAAGCCGGAAAATTGACCATCCAGATGGCTCCGTTCAGGCCAGCTGAACTGTTGGAAAATATGCATGGCGTGATGGATCAGATCGTTTATGAAAAAGGCCTGAGGCTGACCAGCGAGATTGAGGACAATCTTCCTGAAGCCTTGAACGGGGATGTAGCACGCCTTCAACAAATTTTGGTTAATCTCGTCAACAATGCGGTCAAATTCACGGATCATGGCACGGTGCATATAAGACTGTTTTGCCCCTCTGGAAATAGATGGGGTCTCGAAGTATCGGATTCCGGACGCGGGATCCCCGAATCTGAATTACCCTATATCTTTGACACTTTTCGGCAGGTAGAAGGCTCCGCCACGCGCGTTCACGGCGGTTTTGGGCTAGGGTTATCCATCGTCAAGCAGTTGGTAAATTTGATGAATGGAGAAATCAGAGTAAGGAGCAAAGTAGATAAAGGCAGCACATTTACCATTACCCTGCCCGTCGTAATCGCAGAAGCGAATAAGGAAAAATGGAGAAACCTATGAACGAGTTGGCTTTAATTGTCGAAGACGATGAAGATCTCGCCAATATCTTTGCCGAGGCGTTACGGGGGGTAGGCTTTGAAGTGGAGCATGTTGCAGACGGACAGGTGGCACAGGAAAGATTGAAAAACGGGCTTGCTCCATACCTAATCCTGCTCGATATGCATATACCCTACATCTCGGGCGCAGATTTATTGACCAACATTATCAAAAAGGATGCGCGGCTGGCAAAAACCATCGTCATTATCACCACTGCCGACGCACGTATGGGTGAGGCTTATACAGAACTGGCAGATTTTGTGATGATCAAACCCATTTCATTCGTGCAGTTAAGGGATTTGACCAGCCGTCTCAGGCCAAAGGAACAATAAAGAGATCTCTTACTAATCCGCGGCAGGCATGGCGACGGGCGAGCCACGTCCCCCCCATTTACGGGGCCAACCAGGTAGAAGGGCTCCCAGGATCAACGCGCCGATGGCCGCAAAAAAGGTGATGCGATAGGCGCTCTCGAATCCACTGATGCTTTGGGCGCAGGCCAGCTTGAGGGTAGACAGAATCTTGGTCTTCACCGTGGCAGCCGCCGAAGCCGAGAGAGAGGCAAGCGAAGCGTCCGCGCCGGGAGGCAGGTTCTCCTCTGCTCTCACGCCCGGAGTTTCACATATCCCAAAGCGAGCGGTCGAAGTCGTCTGCGCTTCCTGCGCCTGGTCCTGCTGCGCTCTGATATCTGGAGAAACAGCAGAGCTTAAGACGGTCGCCAGAGCCGCTACAGAGACAGCCTGCACCACAAAGCGTGTGCTGTTCAATAACGAGGAACCTCGCGGCAAGACATTTAGTGGCACACTGCTCAACGCCGCTACAAAGGAGGTCTGAAGGGTCAGACCAAAGGCAAGCCCGCGCAGGGCGAGCAGGAAGAGAATGTATGAAATCGGCGTGGTTGCTCCAATGAGCGAGAGTTGCCAGGTGTTGATGCACAAAACAGCGAATCCCACAATCAAATTCATGCGTGGGCCGATCTTGTCATAGAGTCTGCCAGCCAATGGGGTCGCGATCCCGGATGGAATGGCAATCGCAAGCAGGATATAACCTGTTTCCAAAGCCGTCCTGCCGCGAAAGGCTTGCAGGTAGACCGGCATCAGAAATTCCGCGCCGAACATAGCAATCGTCGCGACATAACCAACCAGAGCAGCATTGAGAAAAATCGGATTACCGAAAAGGCGCAAACTCGTCATTGGCTCTTTTACGCGCAATTCAATCAACACGTGCACGATCAACGCGACAATGCCAATCCCAAGAGCCAGCAGAGTGGTTGAGCCTGTCCAGCCGTTGCTTTCAGCAATGCTGGCAGCATAAAGCACCGAGCCAAAGCCGATCACAGCGGTAATCAAGCCTAATGGATCAAAGGCAGGTTTGCGCTCCACCTGGTAATCGAGCAAAAAGCGCGACCCCAGGATCACACCCAGAATACCGATCGGGATATTGATGAAGAATATCAGCCGCCAGAGGTTAGCGTCAACCAGCCAGCCACCCAGGATGGGACCCAGCGCTGGCGCGAAGACGAGGACGATACCGAAATATCCAAGGGCGGTACCCTGCTCTTTGGGTGGGAATGCACGATAGAGTTGTGCCGGCCCCAATGGCTGTGAGATACCGCCCCCAAATCCCTGTAAGGCGCGCGCCGCGATCAACCATCCCAGCGACGGAGCCAGCCCACACAGAAATGAGCCGATCACAAATACAGCTAATCCAAAAAGATAGACACGTTTGATCCCAAAACGGTCTGCCAGATACCCGGACACAGGAGTGGTCACGCCCAACGATAAAACATAGATACTCAAAACCCATTGAGCGTCTGCCAGGGTGGCACCGAACTCGCGTCGCAAAGTAGTGAAGGCAACATTCACAACCGTTGAATCCAGAATGATCATGAAGATGCCGAACATGACCGAGATCAGGATTTTCCATTTTCCTTCCAGCCCGCGAGGCTGGTTATCAGCAACAGATTCAACATTCATACGTAGGTAAGGCCTTTCAGCAGGTTATAGTTTTCCGCAAACACAGACCCTAAAAGGGTTGCCGTGGCGCCATCTCTCCTGCACAGCGAGCGATGCGCTTACAAGAGACTTATGCCCAAAACGCGTTTTTGATTACAAATAGACCTTTAGGGCCCCGGTCTGAGAAGTTCCCCAAACAAAAATTAGACTTCGGAGTTCTCAAAAGTCTTACCTCTCGCAGATTCATAGATATCCACACAGGGGCGAATTCCTGAACATAATTGCCCGTCTGCTCGCTCCGGTCACGAGGATCGATACCCTGGTCAAAACAGGAAGCCAGCTTGCAAAGACAGAATACGACATTAAAATAAAAATGCGCCGCTCAGTACTGAACGGCGCACTCGATTTCGACGAGCAGGGGCTAGTGCATGATAGGAGACGTGTTAATATTTGCTGCACCATTCATGGGCTTGGAACGTAAACTTTGCAACATCTTTCGGCGGTCTGACTTGGCTAATACGAGTGCCTGTTCGGCATCGTGCAGAATTTCATCTACCGTGCCATACTCCGGACCACATAACACAATTCCCACATTCGCCCGCACCTGTAATTCGCTTTCAGCTTTGGCCAGATATTTCCTGACACGGTTCTGCACACGCGATGCAACCAGGATGGGTATATCGGGATTGTTGACATCTTCGATCAGGACGGCGAAGATATCTCCTCCAAACCTCGCGATGGTATCTGTTGGACGCAGGCTGGTTCGGAGCAGCGCGGCTGACTCCTGAAGTACACGCTTGTTGTATTCCTTACCGAACAGGTAATTGATCTTGGTCGACTGACCCAAATCTACATAAAGCACCGCGAACTTATTCTGAGGCAGTTGTTTTGTCCGTTCCAGGGCGTACCCGAGGCGTGCCATAAAGAACGAACGATTGTAAACACCGGTAAGCACATCCCAGGGCAGGCTTTCAATGGATTGCTCGGTGGGGCAAATTCGCTGGATAAGCTTGCTCATCTGCTCGATATTCACCGGCTTGATAAGTACAAGCTGCGGGGGGACAGGTAAAATTTCAGCCAGGTGCGGATGCGCTGTAATTACAACAACGGGAATTTTCTTCAGGCGCTCATCGGCGCGCATGATTGCAAGGATTTCAGTCCCCGAAACACCTGGCAACCCCAAATCCAAAAGGACAATATCTGGCGTGCTCTCGGCCAGGTACTCTACTGCAACCTTTCCATGCAATACGATCTCCGTACGGTAGCCTGCCAGATCCAAGACGTGCCTGAACAGGGCAACAATGTCCCTGTCGTCTTCGATGATCAGGGCAAAAGGTTTTTCCACGATCTCTCCTTATCACAAATACATACAGATATACCAGTAACAAATACAAGACGGGTAATCCGTCGGATGGTTACGGCTGACAGGAAAAGCTACAAGTGAAATAATATTCTTAGATCCTTCTTGCCTTCTTTAGAACACCTTCCGAAGGCATACCCCCATATTTGGGGGTCAAAAACAGCGCAAAAGCCGGTTTTTTTCGAAACTATTCCTTCGTTATTCCTTCGCTCATCTTTCGCTCATCCTTCGTTCCTGTCCTTGAGCAAAATGTACCCCCAAATATGGCATGTGTATTTTCGAGCCATGTACAGACTGGAGAGATGGTATACGGGTGTTCGGGGACATGGTATACAGGTGGATTTGTTAAGGTTAGGCCTGGTCCTTGCGCAGGCTAAATTGGGTCAGTCTCTGCTTGAAGAAAAAGACCTGGAAAACGCCGTCCAC
>DATGYJ010000667.1:0-1916 GCA_035298105.1 Anaerolineales bacterium
GGGTGGTGAGTCGCCTCTTCCCCTTGATGAAGATCAACGATAAAGCGGCTCTCGCCGCGCAGGCTGCCGAAGCCGCAGCAGAACAAAATAAATTTTGGGATATGCATCATCTCTTATATGCACAGCAGGCAAATTGGATTAACCTATCGGTGGCGGACTTCGAACAATGGATT
This sequence comes from Anaerolineales bacterium, assembly GCA_035298105.1. Taxonomy (GTDB): domain Bacteria; phylum Chloroflexota; class Anaerolineae; order Anaerolineales; family Villigracilaceae; genus Defluviilinea. The sequence continues at coordinate 174 of DATGYJ010000667.1, forward strand.
GGCGCTCAGGCGTCGGCTTTGGGAATGAACGCGGATCAATTTAAAACGGACCTAAAACGCCCCGATATTGTCGCCAAGGTCCAGCAGTCTTGGGAGGGCGGCCAAAAGATCGGCCTGCCCGGTACACCGCTGATCCTGATCAATGGACAAATCTATGGTGGGCCACGTAATTACGATAGCATCAACGACATTATCCAGTTGATTGTGCTTGGGAAACGACAATATACATCCTGTCCGGCCATGACGGTTCAGCCAGACAAAAAATATATTGCCACTTTGCACACCGAGAAAGGCGATGTTGTGTTGCAACTCCTTGCCGATAAAGCACCCGCGACGGTCAATTCATTTCTGTTCCTGGCGCGCCAGGGCTGGTACGATAGCATCACCTTCCATCGCGTTATCCCGAATCTCTTTGCACAAACTGGTGACCCAAGCGGGACGGGCAAAGGCAATCCCGGTTATTACGTGATCACAGAAATCAATCCTTCGCTCACATTCGATCGACCCGGAATGGTGGCGATGGTCAACTCGGGGCCCGATACCAGCGGCAGCCAGTTCTTCATCACGTATGCACCTACGACGCAATACAACGGACAATATACGATCTTTGGGCAAGTCCTGAGCGGCATGGATGTGCTCAGGCAATTAACGCCGCGCGATGCCCAACCTGGGACGGATACTCCGCCTGGCGATAAGTTGATCAGTGTCAGCATTGAGGAAAAATAAGTGAAAACATCCCAAAACAATCTTTCATCCTTGCTCGCTTCCATCTTATTTATCCTCGGAGCGCTATTCCTCTTTGGCATCAGTCTAATCATGGCGGTGACCGCCCTTGCTTCCTTTTTTACCGCGGCAGAGGTCAGCCCAGAGCAGACCATACTTTTCGCAGCGTTTGCCTTCGAAGGAATCGTTCTGGCGATTGCTGCGTTCTTTTCCATTCAAAAATATCTTCGAAAGCCGGCGATGGATCAGAGAGTATCGCTGCCTCTGACAAATGGGTGGATTATTCTTTTTGTATTGATTGCAGCCGCTTCTCTTCTGATTGGATATCCGGTTAGCGGCATCAAATCAATTGACTGGTTAATTCTTCCCGTACTGACCATTCCTGCCATCGTATTTCCGCTGGCTGTGCTGCTGTCGTTAGGTACGCGCAAGCTTCCGTTTGGAACGCGCTGGGAAACATGGAGCGTTCTTGGCATTGCCATGACGCTTAGCCCACTTCTATTGCTTTTCATGGAGGTGGTCGTTGCGATTATCCTGTTCTTCATCATCGTCGCCTACCTCCTGACACAGCCTCAATTAGTCTCTGAGCTTCAAGGGCTTTCACGGCAAATCATGATCCTCGGTCCGCAATCGGAAGCCGCGCGTGAACTTCTCGCTCCGGTGCTTACCAAGCTGGGTGCGATTGTCAGCGTGTTGATTTACATCGCCATTCTTGTGCCAGCGATCGAAGAGGTGTTTAAACCACTCGGCGTTTGGCTATTTGTCAGCAAATTGGAATCTGCTGCGCAGGGCTTTACCCTTGGAGCACTAAGCGGTGCCGGTTATGCATTGATCGAGACTATCGGCGTTAGTGGGCAGCAAACCGGCGAATGGACCAGTGTGCTCTTTTCCCGCATTGGCACTGGCTTGCTCCATATCACAACCTCGGCGTTGATGGGCGCTGCCATTGTGCTCGCTTGGCGCGAGCGGCGTTACCTGCGCTTAGTCGGGACGTACCTGCTCGCGATGTTGTTGCACGGA
>DATGYJ010000668.1:0-1676 GCA_035298105.1 Anaerolineales bacterium
ATGGAATCTCCACGGGGATTTCTCGTCCCGAACACGCTACAACATCGCACCATCACAGGAAGTCCCGGTAATCATCCGTAATGAGACCCGTAACGAAGCGAAGCTTATGAAATGGGGATTGGTGCCGTCCTGGGCGCCTCATCCGAGCATTCGCCAGTGGATGATAAACGCCCGATCTGAAACGCTGCTGGAAAAAACGCGGATGCGGATTGTCAGTAATTGAGCTGAAAAGCTCGCAAAGATGCTCGGTCCAGTGGGACTGCTGGCCTAGCTAGTTGATCAGTAAACGGCGTCCTGTCGCCATCAATAAATAAAACAGAAGGATGATTGGAACGACGATCCAGAGCAATGAATTGTACTATCGATAGCGGCACACCGTATCTGAAGACAGTTGGCAGATCCTTTCAGCATCTGACATTACTTCTGCCGTGGGGCGGGCGGTCTTGACCGTATCCCAAATGCTCACCGAATCACAAGCCTCGAATCACCAGTACCGGATTACCGCCATGACGCACTACCTTCTCTGCGACACTTCCAAGCACCCAACTTTTCACGCCTGAGTAGCCATGGGTACACATCACAATCAAACTGTTCGGAGCCCCTCTTGCTAATTCGATAATATTTTCGGCGGCTTCACCCTCTGAGACAATTTGGATCACATCAGCCAATCCTTTACTCTTCAACTGGTTCGCCACGTTATCCAGATAGCTTGTTGCCTCACTTTTCGACTCCGCTAAGATCTTATTCAAATCGTCAAGAAAATCATCATGACCGATGCTGTACATGATCGGCGGCGCGCTATAGACTCGTAGCAACACAACTTTCAACTTGATCGCCTTCGCCACTTCCAAGACGATCGGCATAACGGCTTCCGCTAGCTGAGAGCCGTCAAGTGGGACAATAACTCGCTCCGGCGCCTTTTCGCCTTCGGTCTTGGCTTCTTCGGTCCCTCGGACCAGCAGAACGGCGTTACTTGCTCCACGCAGTACCTTCTCGGCAACGCTGCCCAGAAGCCACCGATTAAGCCCTGAACGGCCATGCGTCGCCAGTGCGATAAGGGTTCCCCGGTTCTCAGCGGCCTTCGCAATGATGACCTCCTGAGGCACTCCACCCTCGACTGTGCATTCTACGCTGGAAACGAGAAATGTCTTGGCAGCACTTTGTAAGTATTCTTGGTTGCGGCGGATGGCGGCATCCATAAGCGTGTCCAGGTAACTGGCTCTCGCACCAGAGGTGTAATGACTCATTTCGATCACGCCTAAAAGCTGCACTGGAACTTTGAGGGCTCCTGCCATATTACGAGCGTAGGGCAAAACATTTTCGGCGATCTTCGATCCGTCCAACGGTACCAGCATCCGAGTATACATGGCCCCTCAGGTTGCTTGGCTAGGAGTATTATAAGGGTGGCCGTTCACTTGCCTGAATTCAAGGGCGACGTCGCCATATCACTGAAGTCAACGCGATCGGGAACCGTATCTGCCTTCGCCTGCTATTCGGATTATAAGTTTGCTCGGATTCTTTACGAACGGTGTGAATATCAACTTCCACGTTTGCCTTTGCAAACCGCCTCTGCCATGGTCCACGTTCTTCCCTAACTTCGTGCTAATCTAGGCGGGCCGCTCTCCAGAGCACAACCATGAAACGACCGATTGGTGCGTCGCGGATTATTAATATAA